>NZ_JAMPLI010000002.1:0-436895 GCF_039962475.1 Leptolyngbya sp. GB1-A1
CTCATCTGCATAAGCTTCAGAAGTTGCCGGGGCGCATCGTGCGGTACTTTAAACATCCTGCCATTGCTTATGCTGCCTGACCTTATGCACTCTCTATACTTGCCAGGTTAATAAACCGCTCAATGTAACTCGTTTTACCGAACAATCATACGTGCAGTAGATAAGACGCTACATCCTTTTCCGTGAGGAGCGTCATCCGAATGCATTGGGAGTTAAGAGCGAGGCTTTTCTAACACGGATTTAATGCTCAGCCCTGGCAATAATCAATCTCAACTTTAGTTGTCTGGTGCGATCGCCTTAAATATACAAAAGAAGCGATCGCTCTCCACTACTTACTAGCTTTGCAACCCAGAAATAAGATAATTACAACAAAGTATTTCTGAGCATAATCTTAAAGGTTGTCCAGCCCTTTTCGCTGTTGACTGTAATTTCGCCTTCCAGTTGCTCAACCAATTTCTTGGTCAGTGTCAGTCCTAAACCAGTGCCACCCTGATTCCATAAATCTGCATTGGGGACACGGTAAAATTTCTCAAAAATGTGAGGAATTTCGGCTGGGGGAATTTCTGCCTGGTTACGAACCTCAAATCGTGTTATCAGCAAAGGGGATTGATCAGGATGAGATGCGTCGAGGTCTTGACTAAGGGTGAAGCAAATTTCGCATTGGGAAGGAGTGTACTTGCAGGCATTGTTGAGCAGTTCTGCTAAAAGCCGCGCCAGGCTATCGGGGTTGGAATAGAGAGCGTGTAGCGTTGCAGGCAGATCTAGCGTGAAGGTTTGCTGTCGATCGTGCAGTCGCGATCGAAACGATTGGATGATGGGAGGTAGCCATTCCTTTAAATCAATGGGTTCTAGAGCGATCGGCTGGTCGCTGGCTTCCAGTCGTTGTAAATCGAGTAGATCGTTAATGAGTTCAACTTCTCGCTTACACTCTGTTTCTAAAATGTTGAGGTACTGCTGTTGTCGCTCTAAGTTGGGTGCCAATCGCAGCATGTGAATGGCTAATTTCATATTAGAGACGGGAGTTCGCAGTTCGTGAGACACGGTACTCAAGAAGTCGTCTTTGAGGCAATGTAATTTCTGTAATTCTTCAACCTGGTTTTGGGCTGCTTGGTACAGCCGTGCCTGACGAATAGCGATCGCACATTGATTTGCCACCTGTTGCACCAGACGAATTTCAAGATCACTATAAATTTGGTCAGGTTGGCGAAACAACCAGATGTCTGCCAAGATGCCTTGTTCGCCAAACACAGGGCAGGCGAAAATGCTGGCGCGGAGTCGATTAAACCGGGGGAATAACTGACAAAATTGGAGAGTTCGCCCTTGTATGAGGTGTGAGTGGATGCCAAGGGGGCCCTCATCTAGCGCGATCTGCTTCCCCTGGCTAGCAGCCCAATCGGGTTTTGCATACTCGTAACTAATGAGTAAAACATTTTGCTCCAAGTCATAAATTGCGGTTGAGCAACATTCGGCAGTCAGTACTGCTGTTACTTCTCGCACAACAGTTTGCAAAATTTGCGACTCGTCTAGGGTGTCGCGCACTTGGTCAGTAATGCGTTTGAGCGTTGCTTCAAAGTCAAAAGCTTGTTTCAGTTGCAGCGATCGCTCCTGTAGTTCTGCCGTTCGCTGTTCGACCCGCGCCTCTAGTTCCTCGTTAGCGTCTTCTAGTGCAGTAAACGAGGCTTGCAACTGAGCAGACATGTGGTTAAAGGCTTGAGTGAGTTCATCCAATTCTTTAATATTTCTAGCGGCTATGGTTTGATCTAACTTGCCATGAGAAATTTGTTGAGCCGCTACAATCACACGGGCAATAGGTTGGGCAATCCAATAGGAAGTCAAGATACCCATTAGGGTTGACACAACCAATGCTATAAAACACAGCAAAATTGTGGTACGGGTATTCGCCTCAATGGGTTCCATAAAGTCGGCTTCTGGAACGACCACCACAATCAGCCAATCTAACCCATATCGATCGCTAAACGGAGCCACCTGAATCAGGTATTGTTGCTCATCAACGGTATAAGTAAGTTGCTGACTACGACGAATATTGTCAAAGCTACCGAAATAGCGTTCGATGTGCTGGGTAGTTTGCCGGGTGACTAGATCTCGACTGGCGATCGCCGCTATCTGTTTCCGTTTCTCCTCTCCGTTCGACTGCTGCAGGAGAAACGGTTGCTCAGAGGTAGAACTCGCGATCAGATTACCTGACCGCTCCATAATGTATGTTTGTCCAGAGTGCCCAATTTTTAGGTTGCTTAAATAGTTGCCCAATTCAGCGAGAGATAGGGTAGCATTGGTCGCGCCCAACAGTTGCCCCGTTTGATCATAAAAGGGACGGGTGGCACTAATTGCTAACCCCATTGATGAGAAGTAGGGATAAACGTCAGTCCAGGTCGGTTGTCCAGCTTGAACGGCTTCGACGTACCAGGGGCGGTTGCGTGGATCGAAGGTCGTGTTGACCTGAAGTAAGCGATCGCGGTTACCTTGTTGATCAATGCTATAGGTGTGGTACTGACCATTGGTAGATGAATCAATCGCCCGGATGACCAGAGAGCCACCAGGCGTCCGATCGACCGAATGAATAGTTCCTTGCTCACTGCCAAAGGCGATCGGTTGTAAAGAGTTAAACACGCGCATTTGTTGCCAGAGATGTCGCTCTACGCTGGCTGCGTTCTGCAAATTTATCGTGTTAAATTGAACGGCATTCGCATTGATTTTTGTAACGAGTTGGGGCGTTTCGACGTAATCTGCTAAATGTTGAGAGATCCGTGCTGTTACTTCATCTCGCAACTGAGAGGCAACATCATTGACTGCATTCTGACCATTACGTAATGAGAAGACAGCCGTTAACCCAACCGCGATCGAAACTTGCAAAACAAAGGGAATAATCAGAACAGCGCGAAGCGGCACTCTAAAGGGAGGCTGGGATACTGGGCGCAATGTTTTTTTCAGTTGCATCAATGCTTTTCAGCAACTCAAGCTAGGTAGGACAACTATTCCTTATCGTACTTAGTTCTTCTCACAGTATAAAAAATGATTTATGGTTGATAATTCTTCGCAGGCAAACTAAAAACTAGTGAGCATAATATTAACTCCAGAAGTTCAACTATAGAAAATGTAACAATACCTCATTTATCACTCCTCAAAAACACTTGCAATTTCATACACATGAAACTCGTTCTCTGCCAACCCTCGCCAGTAATCCCGCACTGGCGCAAACCGTTCTTCACTCAATAATCTATTGAAGTGCTCTAGCGTACTCCAAAACCCGTAATTCATTGTCCGTGTCCCATCTAGTGAACGATGAAAGTTGACACATAAGAGATCGGAATGTTGAAGCGAAATCGGTGGAATCTCAGCTTCCAATGCTACAAGACGGGGCTGGTTTTCAGGTGATAGGCGGAACTCTCCAAGGTGCAATAATCGTCCTGCTTTAATGGTCAAATCTGCGTCATCCGGCTGGGAAACGACAACTTCATACACATGAGAATCCAATAAATTAAATCCTGAATATCCCTGCTCTGATTCTATAAAATCTATGTATGCCTGTTCTGTTTTCCATTGTAGATAGCACATGACTCGCTCTCCATCAAGGCTACGATTCACGCTACCCGATGCACATTCAAGCTGAGATTGAACAACAAATTGCACATAATTTGAGAGCTGTTCAGCAAGTTCTTGTTGCTTGTCTAAGGAAGTAGAGAATAAGTCGATCGATGCCAGCAAAGTGTTGTCCTTTTGAATCGCAACCATTCTGTGACTCCAAGTTTGAATGATCAACGGGTTGTTAGGCTGTTTTTGTTTCTACATGAACAACATTGTAGAGATGAAACTCGTTACGGGCTAAACCCTCCCAATACGGCTTATCTGGATTGAACCCAGGCTGCTTGAGAATTGCCTCAAATGCCTCTTTGCTCTCCCATTGCCCATAATTGAACATACGCGTTCCGTCTAAACTGCGGTGAAATGTTGCTGAAATTAATCCTGATGAATTACTCATCGCTCGCTCAAGTTCATCCGTTGTTCGCTTCACCATTTCTGGTTGATTTGATGGCATCATCCGAAACTCAGCGAGATGCGTAATGCGATCGCCTACAACAATTTCAACCTCTCCTGATACTGATTGACTGGCAGAAACTTCTAGCTGGAGAGTATCCGGCGGGTAAAACTCACTAAATACAGCTGGACGAGGCAAACTGCGGTGATCGAATTTAGGCTGCCACTGGCTGTAGGTGAAGACACGCACTCCGTCTAAGCTTTGATGCACACTAGCTGACAAAAAATAAGGATTGGATTGCCAAGATTTAATCTGCTCTTGGATAATTACTTCAACCAAACCCGGCTGATGGCGTTCTGCAACTGTATACAAATCTAGCCCGACGATCGCGGCATTAGTTCGATCAATCTGTACCATAAGTACTCCTCAATGCTTGCCGCCTTCTTTAATTTGATGCTAAACACTAGCCGATGATCTAGCAACTACCGTCTCAACCCAGAAATGAAGCCAGCTAACGGTTCTGGTCAGCGGTTTCAAAAGCCTTTACAACCCCACAGACAACCCCGGAAATCCTCTTCACCAGAGTTGTTCGACCGCTTCAGGAACCAATCTATAATCCAACAAATTCTACTCCACTCGATTATGACGCTCAGATTGCAATACCGCTCTAATTTCGGGATTCTCAGGCACATAGCTGACAAAATCTTGAGACTTTACACCCTTTTGTACCCATAACCGTCCACAGTTTTCACACTCGTAGAGAGCAACTGGATACTTCAAACAATACTGAATCATAATGTCCCAGATTACAGCGCCGTTTTCCTTGCCTTGCAACCAGGGAGACTGGGCGATCCACTCCCCCTTGTCCTTACCTAGAAGCGACTTGATGTATGAAGCTACATCAGAAGCAATACCCTCCAAAACGGCTTCATGATCTTGGTCTTTGAGAACACGACCTTTGTAGGGTAATGAGTCTGATTGGTCACAAATGATATGCCCGCAAGTACAACCCAGTTTACTCATCAAATACTCCAGATTCTTTACAATTGCTTGCAAGCATTCTATCGACTTTATCGAGAGGATATGTCAAGCGCACTCATTTAGTTTGGCTCATCAAACCTGTTAGAAGATTTGCTCTAGCGGAAAAGCTTTAAACTAATAACCGCCCCACAGATAATCTAGCGGTCGAATTCTTAATTAGGCTGAGCTGATTCGGGCTATTCACCTCGTAGAAGTCATTAGACTGAATGAATTCTGTCTAATCCTCCCGATCGCACATTAGCCTGACAAATTTTCCATCTAATCCCCCTAATTCCAGCCATTAGCCCAAATCCTTTATTTTTTTGGTCTGTTTTTACCGCTCAATAGATAGGATTTATTCTGTCTAATTATCAAAATTAGATATTAGCCCGATCGCTTTTCTGAATAATAGTTCGAGCGCCCTTCCTAAGCTAATCTTTTAGCGTTTCTTCACCTGCTTGTGCTTTCCTTTCCGTCTAATATGACAAAATGGAAACTATCTCTAACGATCGGCTTCTAACAAAACCCTGCACAAAGTAGCTCTCTGGACAATCGCTCCAAAAACTCTCTCGCCCCAAAAACTCTCTCACTACGCTTGCGTGCAGCAAATCCTTCCTTTATGCTGAACGATACTGGTTATGTTTGTACCAGTAGATAAAGCTTAAGGTGAAACGCTGATTAGGAGTGGTGGCACACTCACTAACCAGCTAACCTAACTCCTGGAGTGAGCAGGAGGCAGGCTGTGTTGATTTTACGATCGATCGCCTTGCTGAAGCGAAACAAGTGGTTAGGACACCACGCCTTAAGCTTTTCTTCCCTTCAACATCACAAAACAGCGAGGCATCAATATCATGTCTACAGAGTTCAACGAACTGCTGCCCGTTCCGCCTGACGAAAAAGGTCAGATTTGGATTATTGGTTCACGCGAATGGGTGAATCACCAGATCAACGAGTTCTACGTCAAGCGGATTGCAACCGATCGAGTGCAATTTACGCCCATCATCCCGGCTCCGTTTGCGCGAGGGAAGTTTATGAGCGTGCTAGAACGATAGGGTTTGCCGCGATCGTCTTCAGTTAACCTGTAAAAGCATGACCTAACTGAGGGCGATCGAATTAACCAGGAAATCGCTTAAAGAGAATTCCAGAAATCGCGGTGGAGTTCGATGATCGCATCTTCCACTTCGGCGATCGGTCCCCAAACTTGAATGGATTTCTGTCCATGTTTGAAGACCTCACGGCAGGGCAGATTCAGCGTCGGATTTTGGGCGTGGTTTCCCGTGAGCTGCAAAAGCTGCTCCTCGGCAATGCCATACACTAAGCGACCGATATTTGCCCAATAAAGTGTTGCTGCACACATTGCACAGGGTTCAACCGTAGTGTAGAGCGTACAGTCCCAGAGATATTCGGGGCTGAAGTTAGTGTAAGCACTGCGGATCAGGACAGATTCAGCATGGTTCACTGTATCCACATTGCCCTGCTCCAGCAAGATGGTTTCGTGATCCGGCGCAACGAGAATCGCCCCAAAGGGATGGTGTCCAAACTGGCGTGCTCGCCAGGCAATCTGGTTCGATCGCTGCAAATGCCGCATCATTTGTTCCATCGGGGGATTGGACTGAGATGGAGGCAGGTCGCGATACGAAGCATCTGTCACGCTAAGGTTAACATCTGCTAAATTGCCATCTATATTGGCTTTTTCTGACATGAATTAGATATTTCTAACCAATCAATTCAATTGTATTTGTATCGCAAGAGAGAGAAGAATAATACAGCTCTATCTTCGACTGGAGAAGTTTTCGCTCTAGTTTTCACTCTTTAGAGAGTCTGATTAAGAAACTCTGATTAGGTAAACTGCAATTGTACATGGGTTACATTGGTTTACAAAGCAAACACGCCAAAGCAACAATAAGCAGCTTTGAATATTGAATTAAAATCTCGTTGGAAAGGAGAATTTTCAGTATGGGTATCTTAGCTTGGATTGTGATGGGTCTACTGGCGGGTGCGATCGCAAAAGCAATCTATCCGGGCTACCAGAGCAGCAGTATCCTGGGAACCATGCTTTTAGGAATTATTGGTGCCTTTGTCGGTGGCACACTCTACACCCTGCTCACGACAGGTTCTCTCGCATTAAGCGGAGTCGGTTTCACCTTTACCGGACTGGCGATCGCTGTAATTGGTGCAGTTATTGCCCTCTGGCTGTACTACGCTTTTGCTAGCCGCAGAGTCTACTAAATCGCATTTTGTAGCTAGTTCAAACTTGGGGCACACTGCGCTTGCCCTTACGAAAAGATGTTTGAGAAGTCGCAAATAGAGGAGGCAATGCAAAACCTCTACGGCTTCTCAAACAAATATTTGACCCAAATTGGGTCATTCTGACAATGCAGCTACAGGCACAAACTCTATAGGGACAAATAGGTATAGCCGCTCAAGCTGCGCTCGTAGTTTTGCAGCAAAAGCTGTGCTTCCTGAAGGGTGATGCGGTTTTCCTGGAGAGCCTGCTCCGATCGCATCCGAATCTTTTCGACCAGATCTTCTGAGTCGTACTGAACATAGCCCAGAACTTCAGTCATCGTGTCGCCCTTCACCACATGAACAATCTGATAGCCCTTTGGCGTTAGCTTGATGTGCACTGCGTTCGTGTCGCCAAACAAGTTGTGCAGGTTGCCCATGATCTCCTGATACGCACCGCTGAGGAACATTCCCAGATAGTATGGCTCGTAGCGGGAGACGGGTTTTGTGCCGTCTGGGTGGTCGGGTTGCTCGATCAGCTCCAGGTCGTGCAGTTCCAGGACGTATTTCACGTCGCGCAGGTCGATGAACTGGTCGATTTTGCCGTCGCTGTCGCAGGTGAGATCCGCTAACGTGGCGCGCTCGGTCGGTTCTTCGTCTAAACGATGGATGGGCATGATCGGGAAAAGCTGATCGATCGCCCAACTATCGGGAGCCGACTGAAACACCGATAGGTTGACGTAGTAGATCGATGCCATGATCTTTTCCAGATCTTCCAGGTCGTCGGGCACATAGTCCTGCTGTCGGGCGATTTCCAGAATTTTGCCGCAGCATGACCAGTAAAGTCGTTCTGCCCGGGCGCGATCGGTCAGGCTGAGATAGCCAAAACCAAACAGGCTTACGGCTTCTTCCTTAAACTGGGTCGCGTCGTGATACATCTCCTGATAATTATCAGCGTTGATCGACTGATAGGTTTCGTAGAGATTGCGAATTACCAGATGGTCTTGCTCCTGCGACGGCTCTGGCTGTTCGACCACAACCTCGCTTGTACTCAGCACGTCAAATACCAATACTGACTGATGAGAGGCGATCGCCCGTCCGCTTTCGCTCACTAGGGTCGGAACCGGAATACTAGCACCTTCGCAAGCGTCCTTAATTGCTGCCACTACGTCATTCGCGTAGTTCTGCATGTTGTAGTTTTTGGAAGCGTAGAAATTGGTCTTGGAGCCGTCATAGTCCACGCCTAGACCGCCGCCCACATCCAGATACTTCATGTCTGCACCTAGGCGGGCAAGCTCGACGTAGATTTGGCTGGCTTCTCGCAGGGCGTCTTTGACGACGCTAATCGCAGAAATTTGGGAACCGATGTGGAAGTGCAGCAACTGTAGCGCATTGAGCATTCCTGCCTGACGCAGCTTTTCCACCGTCTGGATAATTTCGGGAACCGTCAAGCCAAACTTTGCCCGATCGCCTGCCGACGTTCCCCAGCGACCGATGCCCTTTGCGCTCAGTTTTGCCCGCACGCCCAGAATCGGCTGAATATTAAGTTTACGTGCCGCTTCGATCGCAAAATCAACTTCCTCGAGCTGCTCCAGCACGATAATCGGCGTATGCCCCAATCGCTGTGCCAGAATTGCCGTTTCGATATATTCGCGATCTTTGTAGCCATTGCAAATCAGCAGCGCACCGCGCGTATCCAGCGTTGCCAGGGCAATCAGCAATTCTGGTTTCGAGCCTGCCTCCAGCCCAAACTGATGGGGTTTGCCGAAGCGCACCAGATCCTCGACTAAATGCCGTTGCTGGTTACACTTGACGGGAAACACGCCGCGATACACACCCGGATAGCGATACTTGGCGATCGCCTTGGAAAAGCAGGCATTGAGCCGCTCGATCCGGTCTTCAAGAATGTCAGAAAAGCGAATCAGCAAGGGTAAACCGAGATTGCGCTGTTTCAACGCATGAACCAGATCATACAGATCCAGCGAACCGCCTCGATCGCCCCTCGGAGATACGGTGATGTGTCCGGCAGCGTTAATCGAGAAATATGGCTCGCCCCAGCCATTAATGCGATACAGTTCCTCGCTATCTTCGATCGTCCAGGTCTTCTTTGGCGCGACGGGTTTAATGTCCTGGTTCTTTTGCGGTTCCTGAGCAACAGCAATTGGGGCAACCAATGGTTCAGCTAAAATCTCGCGCTGCTTTTTGCTTGCCTTGTCCGCTTTTTTTCCGTTTAGTTTGTCAACGCCAATACCTTGATCGATCGGCTTTTTGCCCATTCTCTCAATGCTCCCGCAGTTTATAGAAATTCACAAAATGACAGTCTATCCTATCTGTCTAGAAAACTGTTCACAAAAAAGCAGGAGGAATGCCGATTCAATTAGTGGGAAGATCCGGTGCTTTTATTGGTGCGGCGCACGATCCAGTAGCTAATCGACAATCCAAAGATTGCTAACGCAAGTGCCATCAGCTCCAGGCCGCCAGATTTTGAGAAGTCGAAGATAATAATTTTTCGCGCAACGGCGGTTAATGATGTGATCACCACTAGTTCAAGCTGAACAACGTGCTTTTTCAGATACGCCGTAATATTCTCCAGCACTTCCAGCGCGATCAGAATGTTGAGAAACAAGCCAAACACCTTGATCAGCGTCACTGTATGAAACTGCTCGGGGTCTGCCAGCTTGTCGTTAAGCAACACTTCCTTGCCAATAAACAGACACAGCTCGAGCACGCTGACAAAAATGACCACCACCATTGCCAGGGACAAAATCTTGGCGACGATCGTCTCCACGCGCTTCAGCCCAGAGAGAAAGCTATCATCGCTGGCTGCACTGCGAAAAGATTTGGCAAACTGGCGGAAGAAGTCCATGACAATGGGAATCAAAAAATGGAAATCGGTGAATGCCTGTAGCTCTGGTAGAGCTGTTTAAATGAGTAATCCTACTCAGGCTACTTCCAGGATAGCCCGATCGATTGCCTTTCCCATTCTTTCACGCCTCATTCAATCCCAGGATTCTGTAATGATTTGCATTGATAGCGACACAATCAAGCAAAAAGCTTTAGAAATTGGCTTTCACAAAGCAGGAATTGCCTCTGCTGATGCCGTAGAGCCTCATCCTCCTGCGCTGCAACAGTGGCTCGATCGCGGCTATGCAGCAGATATGGAATGGATGGCAAACCCCCGACGGCAGGACGTGCGATCGCTGTTGCCCTCGGTGCGATCGGTCATTTGCGTCGCGTTGAACTACTACACTCCCCAGCAACGACCTGAAGGCGAACAGTACGCTAAAATTTCGCGCTACGGCTGGGGACGAGACTACCACCGCATTCTGCACAAAAAACTCAAGGCATTTTCCCAGTGGCTTCAGGCGCAGGGCGAAGGCATTGAGGCGCGATACTACGCTGATACAGGGCCAATTCAGGATAAGGCCTGGGCAGAGCAGGCAGGCATCGGCTGGATTGCCAAAAACAGCAATGTGATCACCCGCGAGTATGGCTCCTGGGTATTTCTGGGCGAGGTTTTAACCAATCTGGAACTGCCGCCCGATCGCCCCCATACGCAGCACTGCGGCTCCTGTACCCGCTGTCTAGAAGCCTGCCCGACTGGAGCAATTACGCAACCCTTTGTCGTAGACGCGAATCGCTGCATTGCTTATCACACGATCGAAAATCGCGCCGACACCCTCCCACCCGAAATCGCTAGCAAAATGCAGGGCTGGATCGCCGGATGCGATATCTGCCAGGATGTCTGTCCCTGGAATCAGCGTTTCGCCCAGGAAACCGACGTTGCAGAGTTTCAGCCCTATCCCTGGAACGTGGCTCCCGAATTAGAGACGATCGCCCACCTCTCAGACGAAGAATGGGATCAACGCTTTCCGGCTTCTGCACTGCGGCGAATTAAACCCGAAATGCTGCGGCGCAATGCTGCGGCAAATCGATCGTCCTCCTAAAATCCATGAGCGGTTAGGCTGCCCGTTTTATAGGCAGAAATGTAGTGAGCCAGCAGTTTTCGCGCATCTGCTTCAGAGGGCAATCGATATTTCACCATATATAGAAAAGGCTTGACCCGCGTGTCGTTTCTCGCGGCGGGTTCCCAAATGCTAAGCAGCACGCCCTCTTCCAAAGCCGTAATGTTGTACTTCAGAACATGGAGAATCTCGGTCGAACCGGTCGGGGAAGTCGTGGGGGCGGGACGATTGCCGGGAACTGGCTTTCCCAGGGGTAGATGATTCATTCTGCTGATAATCAAGCCGCGTCAGCTGCAACCCAGAAATTTGCATATAGTAAGGAATATCCCACAAATACACCGAATCGCAGCCGATCGCTAGTGCTTAACCGCCTAAGGCAAAAATGCCCATCACCAGGATCGACAGCAGTAGCCCTGGAGTCAGCATCAGTGCCAGCGTAATCAGTTCGTGCATTTCCATAGGAAATAACCTTTCAATTTCATCTCGATCGAGGCTTAACCCTTCTATTGTGGCGTATTCTTCTCGATGCCGTTTTCTCTCAAGGAATGCTTAACAAAAGGGGAACTGCTTCACATCGCCAGATCCACCGAAACGGGCTATGATCGGGCGGAAGATTCGGCCACGTGATTCGCCAGCTTGATTCGCCAACTTAATCTTATCGCCCCTTATCTGTCGCCCCTTTAATCGATCGACGCCTGCCTCCTATGTTGAAATCCTGGAGTGCCTTTTCGTCCAAACCGTCCTGGCATCGTCTCACGCCCTATTTGTTTTTGCTGCCTGCGCTGCTGCTGCTGGGGCTGACGGTGTTTTATCCGGCACTGCAAGCGTTTTTTCTCAGCTTCACCCGCTACGAATATGACATTACCGAGCCGCCGATCTGGATTGGCTTCGAGAATTTTCAGCGACTTCTGACCGATCCTATCTTTTGGAAAACCCTGAGAAATACGATCGTCTATCTGGTCGGCGTTGTCCCAATCCTGGTGATGCTGCCCCTCGGTTTAGCCATTCTGGTGAATCAGCCAATCAAAGGCATTCGCTGGTTTCGTGCCGCCTACTATACTCCTGTGGTGATCTCGATGGTGGTAGCAGGAATTGCGTGGCGATGGCTCTATGCTGAGAACGGCTTGTTCAATCAGTTTTTGCAGTGGCTCAACCTCTCTCAGGACGGCATTCCCTGGCTCACCAGCCCTCGGTTTGCCTTGTTCAGCGTCATGATCGTCACGATCTGGAAAGGCTTGGGCTACTACATGGTGATCTATCTGGCGGGACTTCAAAGCATTCCGGGTGATTTGTATGAAGCAGCGGCGATCGACGGCTCCGACGGCTGGCGCAAACATTGGGATATTACGGTTCCCCTGATGCGTCCCTATCTGTTGCTCGTGGGGGTCATCTCAGCCATTTCTGCCACCAAAGTCTTTGAAGAAGTGTTTATCATGACCCAGGGCGGACCGCGCAGCAGCTCTAAAACCCTGGTTTACTACGTCTACGAGAAAGCCTTTCAGGATCTCGAAATTAGCTATGCCTGCACGATCGGTTTAGCGATGTTTTTGCTGATTCTCACCTTGTCGATCGTCCGTCTCACGATTAACCGCCAGCCCACCACCGACCTGACGTTCTAAGAGATTGACCCTTGCCGAAACAACGTCTTGACGCGCTTTTAGTTGAACTGAATCTCTGCACTTCTCGACAGCAGGCACAGCGGCTGATTCGGGCGGGAGAAGTGATGGTCAATCAGCAGCGAGTGGATAAGCCAGGAACCGAAGTTGACACCGCAGCCCAGATTCAGGTCAAGCAAAAATCGCCCTACGTGTCACGGGGGGGTGAAAAGCTGGCAAAAGCACTGCGGGTTTTTCAAGTTCCGATCGCCGATCGTGTTTGTTTGGATGGCGGCATTTCGACCGGGGGCTTCACGGACTGTTTGCTGCAAGCAGGGGCAAAACAGGTTTACGGCATTGATGTGGGCTATGGACAGGTCGCCTGGAGACTGCGGCAAGATCCGCGTGTGATTTTGAAGGAACGTACCAACCTGCGCTATCTGAAACCGGAAGAGCTATATGGGGACGATTACCCCGAAGGGGGAACTGCTTCGCATCGCCCCTACCCGGATCTGGGCGTGATCGATGTCTCGTTTATTTCCCTGACCAAGGTGCTGCCCGCTTTCTGGGATTTGCTGCAAACCCCACGCGAAGCCATTTTGCTGGTCAAGCCTCAGTTTGAAGTGGGCAAAGAGAAAATTGGCAAAAAAGGCGTTGTGCGCGATCTCAAGGATCAGGCAGGGGCGATCGAGCAAGTGTTGCAGTGCGCAGAAGCCCTGGGATGGCACGATCGCGGGCTTACCTGGTCGCCCCTACTTGGACCCGCCGGAAACATTGAATATCTGCTTTGGCTCAGCGCAGAACCTTCAGAGACATCCAAAAATCGCCTCCGTGACGACCCTACCTCCACTCGCCAATCCTTGCAGGACTTGACCCAAGCTGCCTATCAGGATCTCAACGCCGCAGACGCTCCCACAGAAGACTAAACCTCCCGTCCCATCCGCCGCAGCAGCTCTTGCACCACGACTGCATCCTGAGCATCGGGAGTTTGCAGCAGATAGTCTTCGAGATCTTGGCTGGCTTCAGTCCAGCGTCCGGTTTGGTAATACAGCAAGCCTCGGTCGCGCTGGTCGGTCGGCGAGTCAGGAAACAGCAGCAAAATTCGCTCAATGGTTGCCAGCGATCGCGGAATGTCGCTTCGGGTCAGGTAGATGGCTTTCAGGTTGTTCAGCATTCGCGCCAAAAAATAGCGGGCAGTCACAGGCTCCAGGAATTCGGGACGGAGTTCGATCGGTCTGCCGTAAATTTCGCTGAGCCGCTGCTGACAGTCCTCCGCAAACATGACTTCGCCCCGCCGAAACGGATCGACAAAAATCTGCATTTCACCCACCACGGGACGAATCAAAAAATGCCCCGGCATGCCCACGCCGACCATCGGAAACCCTAGCCGCCTCGCCACTTCCAGGTAGACCAGCGACAGCGTGATCGGAATTCCCGCCCGCCGATCGATCACTTGATTCAGGTAACTGTTATCCGGGTCGTAGTAATCGTCTGTATTGCCGTGAAACTTGAGGTCTTCGTAAAGGTACTGGTTGATAGTTTTAATCGTGCGAAGCGGGTAAGCCTCTTGAGGCTGTCGTTCAGCGATTTCTGATGCCATCGTATCCAGGGCGTTCAGGTATTCCTCAACGTCCAGATCCGGGTATTCCTCTTGCGCCAGATAAAGGGCAGCACGCGCCAGATTAATCTCTTCATCAGGCTGATGGATTTCCTGGTAAAATCGCTGCCGCGCCAGGGGAAAGTCCATGCGGGTATCCTTTCAAAATGTATCTCACCTATCCAGTTTAACGGGTCTTTAATAATCCTTTCCTGAGCCATATTTCCAGGCATCTCGCCAGCGATCGAGCCGATATTGCCACGCCTCAGACTGAGTTTTTTCGAGGGGAGTTGAGGAAATCAGGGGGTTTGCAGGGAGAGAAGACAGAAGATGATACAGCCCCAGATTGGCGAAGTGTTTTGTCCACTCCAGCAGGGCAGCAACTCCCACCTGGGGAATAATTTTAAGCACGATCGCCGGATGCTTGACCCCAACCTGCATCAGCGTTTGAAACAGTGCAGGAAACTGCACCACATCCTGAAGAAACGGCTTCAGCACCGGGTCGCCAAGCTGCCGCATTTCCTCAAAGACAGCAGACAGCAGCCTATTAATTTGATTGGGATCGATCGTCTGCTCCATGCCCACGCTCATTGCCCGCTGAAAGAGCCAGGTGACGGTGAGGCTGGGCTGATAGGGTTGCAGCAGATTTAACGATCGGCGGTCGAGCTGATTACTTCGCAGAGCGGCATCGGTTCCCGCTGTTAATCGCTGCAAATGCCGAATCATCGCGCCAAATCCGCCAAAGCTCAAAGGCGACTGTGCCCCGCTGCTATCCCCGATCGCCAGAAACCGATCCCAGGGCGACTGTAGCGGACTCTCCCGATAGCAGGGAAAAAAGCCGAACAAAGCCCGCTTGAACTGAAGCTGCGCCAGATCCACCTGTTGGTAGTTCGGTAGCAAAGTGAAGTAATCCTCAAAGAGCTGCTCTAAGCTGGGGCGATCGGGATGAGCATCCAGATAGGTAAACAAATAAGTTGTGCGTCCATCTCGTGCCGGAAACGCTTCCCAAAAATACTGGCACTGATTCTGAATGGGTGTCATTGAAGCAAACAGATCGCCCGTCTGGTTCGCCGTAAAGCCCTCCGCGCAGGTTCCCACCACTAGACAAACGGCATCCGGCTTAGACCCGCTGCGAACCTGACGGACGATCGGCGAAAAGTGCCCCATCGCATCGATTAGTAAACGCGCTGTCAAACTGGAATTCCCACCTGCATGATTTTCGAATTCAGTCCGGGATTCGGTTTCGGATTTGCTTTGAAATTTATCTTGAGATTCAACGGAAATCTTTACCCCGTTTTTGTGAACGATCGCTCCTATGAAAGCAGTATTCTCCAGCAAATATCCCCCGGCTTCCAGAAATCGCTGCTTGAGTCGCTCCAGCAAATACACCGGATCAACGCCCACGTTCAGCACGTCGTTCACTGCAAGATTAACGCCTTGATGAAAGCGAATGTTTACCGGATTAAATTCTGTAGCGATCGTTTGTTCTAATTCTGCTGCGGTCAGCAGTTCCATTTCCGTCAGAACGTGCAGCTCTTTGCGCGAAATATTCCATTCCTGGTCGCGTCCCCGCAGTGTTCCCCGTTCGATCAGCGCAACCTTCCACCCTTGTTGTGCCAGTGCTGCTCCCAGCAAAATTCCCAGCGTCCCCCCACAAATCACTACATCCCACGCTGTCGCCTCCAGAGCATTCGCATTGACGCGCACAACTTCTGTTACGGGCAACACGGTTTGATTAGATTTGTAGGACTGCCACAGGAGATCGGCCTGCCGCAACCCCGCTAAAACATTGCCAGGAATCTGCGACAAAACTTGCTCAGTCAGGCTCATGCGCTGCTCCTCTATGCCCATTCAAGATGGCTCACAATTCACAATGGTTCACAAAGCGACCCTATCGGATTTCTCACCGATCGCCCGATGGTAATGCCTTTAACTCATTGTCTGGTATCGCTGTCTGGTATCGCTCGATCGCCGCCGCAATTTCACCCATCCAGGAAAGCATTCAGGTCGGGCACGACAAGGTTAGACAGCAACAGCGAATCCCCCCGCAAAAACCGAACATCCCCCAACTCGCCCCACCGAAACCTGACAAATCACGGTCGGATTAACCCCCTGACGCGCTTTCTCAACCCGCCGATGAGCCAACATAGATCTCTCAATCTTCAATCACCCTAAACACCAATCCAGTTCCTTCACCCGCTTTCCTCAAACCCAAATTAACTGCCCACCTCCTCATTCCCCATTTAAAAATTGGATTTGAAGCTTGGAAAAACTTTAGTTCAGGCTGAAGTAAACCCTCAGGGTTACCCCTCAGGATTCGGTAGAATGTTTGGGGCTAACTGTTTTAATCAGGCTTTTGATCAGTTCGATTAGTGCTGCGCGCAACTCTAAAGGAACCGCAGCCACCCATATTCATCCGCTCTTGCGAACCGCGACCCTGTGAGTTGACCATGCACAAAATCTTTGATTTGCACGTTGTTGAAACCCGCCCGTTGATCAGTCCGGCGATGCTCCATCACGAGCTACCCATTACTGAAACCGCTGCCACCCTGGTCGCCGAAACCCGCGATCGAATCCGTCATATTTTGCAGGCAGAAGATCGACGACTGCTGGTAATTGTCGGACCCTGCTCGGTGCACGACGTGAATGCTGCGCTGGAATATGGCGAAAAGCTAGCAGTGCTGCGAAAGGAACTCGAAGACGATCTAGAAATTGTCATGCGAGTCTATTTTGAAAAGCCGCGCACAACGATCGGCTGGAAAGGCTTGATCAACGATCCTCACCTGAACGGCAGCTACGACATCAACACTGGACTGCGTGTTGCCCGCAAACTCCTGCTCGACCTGGCACAGCTCGGACTCCCCGCTGCAACCGAACTGCTCGACCCCATTATTCCGCAGTATATTGCAGACGTGATTTCCTGGACGGCGATCGGCGCACGCACCACCGAAAGCCAGACTCACCGCGAAATGGCATCGGGGCTATCCATGCCGATCGGCTTTAAAAACAATACCGACGGCAGTCTTTCAGCGGCGGCAAATGCGATGTTGGCAGCCAGTCAGCCCCATCGTTTCCTGGGAATCAATCTAGACGGCTTGGCAAGCATTGTCACGACCACGGGCAATCCTGACGGGCATCTGGTGCTGCGCGGCGGCAAGCACGGTCCCAACTACGACACTGATCACGTTCAGCACGCAGCGAAGGAACTGGCACGCCTGAAGCTCAACACCCGCATGATGATCGATTGTAGCCATGACAACGCTGGGAAAGACCACCAACGCCAGCCCCTCGTCCTGGAAAACATTGCCGAACAGCTTGCCGCAGGCTCAAAGCACATTATGGGCGTCATGGTTGAAAGTCATCTGGTGGAGGGCAAGCAGCCGATTCCGCAAGACCTCAGCCAGTTGACCTATGGGCAAAGCATTACCGATGCCTGCGTCAATTGGAGCGCGACCACCGAAATGCTGCGATCCCTGGCAAAGTCGGTCACGGAACAGTGTTTGCAGCTCAAGTAGCGCAAAGCGGTTTTGCAGAACTAATCTGCATTCATCCGCGTTCATAAACGAAACAAGAGCAGCGATCGAAGCAGGAATACGCCGCTAGAGAAGCACTGCCTTCACCAAGGGAGCAGCCTTCTGCGCTCCGTCCTACCGGGAACTGATGAATAAACGATCGCGCTCAATTAAATCGTGATAAGCTAAAAAATAAGGGGCATCAGCCCCTTTCCGTTTTAGTATTGTGTAGTGAAGAAAATACAGCCCTAGCAGGTTTCGGTGATTTTTACCCTGAGCCGCTCAGTTCCGAAAATGCTCTTCGGGATGGGAGCTGAACCAGCAACGCTCTAAATGGTGGATATGATGCCGTCTCCAGAAGCGGTGAGGGCTCAAGATAAGCGGACGGTTGCTATCGAAGACGTGCTGGTTGAGATACTGCCAAATCGGGAAGTTGAAATTGCGGCTCTTGAAAGTCATGATGAATTGCGTGTAAGGATGACGAAAACGGAACGGGGATTCGGTCTATACGAGCTTAACATCTATCCTAAGGTAGATTCCGATCGCTCTCTTAATAGCTTGCCCAAAACTACCCCCGATTTCCCATCCTTTTACAAAGAATGTATTGAAATTTTGCACTTTGTTGAAGTTATCCCTGCATTCGGCGCATTCCGCTTGCCGCTGCCTGATCTTTGAACTATATTTGATGGTTTTCTCAAGCGGTGAGTTCCCAGAAGGCTTGTAGACCTGGAAACATAAAAACAGCACGGGCAAAGGATTGAGGTCATCCTACCCGTGCTATTGCTGAATTTTGCTGTGAAACGAGACTGTGAAACGACGCTGAGCCGACGCGCATCTGACTCCGAACCCAACAATTAGCTTTTCTGCGAATCCCTCACCCTGCGCGAATCCATCAGCTTTCAATATCCAGATCAAATATCCAAATCCATCAGGTTGATCTTCGAACCGTGGGTTTCGATGAACTCGCGTCTGGGAGCCACCCGATCGCCCATTAGTACGGTAAAGATTCGGTCTGCTTCGGCGGCGTCTTCAATTTCGACTCGCTTCAGGGTACGCGTCTCCGGGTTCATTGTGGTATCCCAGAGTTGCTGCGGCATCATTTCACCCAGACCCTTAAATCGCTGAATTTCGTACTTGGCGTTTTCTGGGAATCCGGCAATGATTTGATCTCGCTCTCGATCGCTGTAGCAGTAGTAATGGTTGCGTCCCCGCTCCACCTTATAAAGCGGCGGGCAGGCAATGTAGACATAGCCCTGATCGACCATCGATCGCTGATAGCGGTAGAAGAAGGTCAAGAGCAGGGTGCGAATGTGGGCGCCGTCTACGTCCGCATCGGTCATAATCACAATGCGGTGATAGCGCAACTGGGAAGCGTCAAACTCTTCGCCCTTGATGCCCAGACCGAGCGCGGTAATCAGTGCCTGAATTTCGGCATTTTTATAGATCTTCGCGTCGTCGGTTTTCTCGATGTTGAGGATCTTGCCGCGCAAAGGGAGGATTGCCTGAAAGCGTCGATCGCGCCCTTGCTTTGCCGAGCCGCCTGCGGAGTCACCTTCTACGATGAAGATTTCGGATTCACTGGGATCGCGAGAGCTACAGTCTGCCAGTTTTCCGGGCAGCGTCGAGGATTCCAGCACCGACTTACGCCGCACCAGTTCACGGGCACGCCGCGCCGCCTCTGCCGCATTAAACGCCTGAATCGCCTTTTCCAGAATCGAATCTGCTACACCGGGGCGGAACTCCAGATACTCGGTCAGGGTTTCACCCACGAGCGAATCGACAATGCCACGCACTTCGGTATTGCCCAGTTTGGTCTTGGTTTGTCCCTCAAATTCGGGGTCAGGCACTTTCACCGAGATCACGCCCGTTAGACCTTCCCGGATATTTTCGCCTGCCAGATTGGACTCGTTTTCTTTGAGCTTGTTGCGCTTGCGGGCGATCGCATTCATGGTACGAGTCAGGACGGCTTTCAGTCCTTCTAGGTGTGTGCCACCGTCGATCGTGCGAATGTTGTTCGCAAAGCCCAGCAGATTATCGGTGTAGGCATCGGCGCACCACTGCAACGCCACCTCGATCTGCACGTTATTGCGCTCGCCGCTCACGTAGACCACTTCTTCGTGGATGGCTTGCTTGTCGTGGTTCATGTAGGTGACATACTCGCGGATGCCGCCTGCATAGAAATAGGTTTCGATCCGCGTCTCGCCGTCTTTTTGCAGTTCCAGGCGATCGTCCCTGAATGTAATCTTGACTCCGGCATTCAGATATGCCAGCTCCCGCAAACGACCCGCCAGCGTGTTGTAGTCAAACTCGATGCCCGTGGTAAAGATATCAGTATCAGGCTTGAACATCACCGATGTTCCCGTGCGGCTTTCTTGGGTCGGCTGCACCTGCATCTCGCCTGCGGTGATGCCCCGCTCAAACCGCATCTTGTGCTGTTTTTTGTCGCGCCAAACGGTGACTTCGACCCATTCCGACAGCGCGTTTACGACCGAAATCCCCACGCCGTGCAGACCACCAGACACCTTATAGCCGCCGCCGCCAAACTTACCGCCTGCGTGCAGAATGGTGAGTACGGTTTCGAGGGCTGATTTGCCTGTGCGAGCGACGACATCGGTGGGAATGCCGCGTCCATCGTCTGTAACGGTGACGGAGCCATCGGCATTAATGCTGACTTCAATCTGTTTACAGTAGCCTGCCAACGCCTCATCAACGGAGTTATCCACAACTTCGTAGACTAGATGATGCAGACCTCGCGGACCTGTGCTGCCGATATACATGCCCGGACGCTTGCGGACTGCTTCCAAGCCCTCCAGGACTTGAATCTGATCAGCACCATAATTTGTCGTCATGAATGAAGTGCTCCTAAAATTGCTTGAGGCCCACTTTTACCTCAAAACATCAGATCATACAGAAATTCTAGCACAAAAGGGTTTCAGACGGTTTCTGAGCGGTCTGAGGCGAACTTTTAAAAGGGGATCGAATCTCCTTCTAATCACCCCACTTGCGCTGCTGTCCCTGTGACCCCCCTGAACAAGCCAGAATGAGTCAGAGAAATACAGATGTACTAAACGCTTCTGTCCCTATTTTAATCGCGATCGGTGGGGCAACGGCAACCGGAAAATCAAGTTTGGCGATCGATTTAGCCCAAAAGCTTCCGGGCGTGATTTTGAGTGCCGATTCGCGGCAGATTTACCGGGAGTTTGACATCGGCACTGCCAAGCCCACGATCGCCGAACGTCAGCAGGCTCCCCATCACCTGATCGACCTTTGTAACCCCACCGAAACGCTGACTCTGGCAGATTATCAAACCCTGGCACAGCAACAAATCGATCGTCTGCACCAGTCGCAAACCGCGATTCCTCTACTGGTGGGCGGTACGGGGCTGTATATTAAATCAATCGTGCGCGGCTTAAAAATTCCTAGAGTAGCTCCGCAGCCCGAACTTCGATCGCAGCTTCAGGCGTTAGGTCAACCTCAGTGCTATGCGATGCTGCGGCAGGTTGATCCGGTTTCGACCGAAAAGATTCACTGCAACGATCGGGTCAGAACTTTGCGGGCATTAGAAGTGTTTTATGTCACGGGTCGTCCGATTTCGCAGCAGCAGGGCGAACAACCGCCCCCGTATCCGATTTTGCAGATTGGGCTGGATGCGAACTGGGAGCAGCTCACGCGACGCATTGAGCAGCGTACTGCTCAGATGATTGCCAATGGCTTTGTCGAAGAAGTCGATCGCCTTTGCCAGAAATATGGAGTCGATTTACCGTTGCTCAACACCCTGGGCTATCAGGAAATCAGGCAGTTTCTTTCCGGTGAAATCTCACTGACAGAAGCACAATCACGCGTCGTTTTGCATACCCGACAATTTGCCAAGCAGCAGCGTACCTGGTTTCACGCCGATCGATCAATCGAATGGTTTGATGCGGATGCGCCAGATTTAAGCGATCGAGTCATGAAGCGAGTAAAGGAGTTTGTGCAGATCGCCGCAGGAAATTTTCCCCCGTTCGATAGGAGGACGTTTAAAATCAGCTAGCGGTGAACTGTCCCCCCAGAATGTGCTGTAAAAGCGCTCGGATCAGTCACTTACCATCGGTAAGTAAACCACCATTAGAAAGCGTTAAAGCACGTCCTAGAGGGACGAGTCAGAGCAGGAACGCTAAATTGGAGTCACCGTCACTGTCGATCGCTCTACCAACAATTGATAGGGTTCGTTGCGTCCCTGTTCGCTCTGCACCCGCACATAGTACGTTCCCGAAGCCAGGGTGGGCGCAAACAGCGTGTCACTATCACCGCCTTCCACGTTACTAAACAAAAATCTGCCGCTCTCGGTCATTACCGTACGTCGCTGGCTGTCTAGAATCGAGAAGGCGATCGGGTCTGCGTTGAAATCTGAGCTACTGAGACGGGCAGAAATGCGGCTGGTGTTGTCTACGCTGAAGCGGTAAAAGTCAACGTCGCTGCCGCCCACCGTTCCCGATTCAGAGAAAAGATCGCCCGGTCGCAGCGTACCGAGATTGACCGACTGATCAAATCCCGGGGTCGGTGAGGAAGAGCCAGACTGGGATAAGTTCAGATCATAGTCTTCGTCCCGTCCGTTTTCGCTCTGAATGCGGAGAAAATAAGTTCCTTTTGCCAGTCCTCTCACGGAGATCGTCTGGCTCTCCCCTGCTTCAACGTTGGCAAACAGAAAGTTATCTTGGGCTTTCACCACTTTGCCCTGACGATTTAGCAGGCTAATGGCGATCGGTTCATCGCGATCGCTTTTGTTGTTGAGCGTCGCAAAGATTTTGCCCCGGCGATCGAGCTTAAATTTAAAGAAATCGAGATCGTCACCGCCTACGTCCCCGGAATAGTCGTAGCTTTTGCCGCGCTTGATGCTGCCAATATTTTCGGCATTCTTCAGGCTGTCGCCATAGTCAGATGAAAAGTTAAACAAGCGGGTGCGATTGGCAAATGGGTTGCCCTGATTAGCGGGACGAGACGAAGAGTTGAACAGCATGGGTCAACAGCCTCAAATGAGTGCAGAATCACAGTGATTCTGTAGGTTCCATCGTGTATTGACGGTGCTGTTTGTAGAAAGTTCCTGAGTTAAGACGACGGCTGGTTAAAATCGATCTTTCTGTCGAGTCTGGCAAATTGGCGAATTTAGCAAATATTTAAATTAAATCTCGCATAATAACGTCCCGATCGCCGACGTCCCTTTTTAAGGTTCTGAAGTTCGCAGTCATCTCGCTGAATTTGGGTCGTCTCCGAGCATTTACAGCTTGAAAAGCCATTGTGCGATCGAGCGAACGATGAAAGAAAAACGTTTGAGAATCGGTGATGCCAAAATGAATCAAAACTGTAAATTTTTAAAAAATCTCAACATACTAGCGCAAACGAGTTGAAGTGTATCGCTAGATAGTGTATCCCTAGATCAAAAACAAGCAAAAGGGACATGGCTTCATGACACTGCTGGATAAGACGCCAAGAATTAGTGAAGCCCACCAGAATATCGAAATGAAGCAAGATGAACAGCGGAAATTTTACAATAAGAATTTTACAATAAAGACAGGAACAGAAATAAAAACAGGCTCTTAACACCGCGCTATGGCTCACTATCAGCAAGCGATTACCATTCAGACCAACGGCAAATCTCTCCATAAAATCACCTCAAAAGTCGCGGCGATCGTTGCTGATGCGGGAATTCAAACCGGGCTTTGTACGCTGTTTCTTCGCCATACTTCTGCCAGTCTGATTATTCAGGAAAATGCTGATCCAGACGTGTTAAAAGATTTGTCTAACTTTCTGGCGAAACTGGTGCCCGACGGGTACAACTACATTCACAGCACCGAAGGACCGGATGATATGCCTGCCCATATTCGCACCGTCCTGACTCACACTTCAGAGCAAATTCCGATCGCAAACGGTCGTCTTGTACTGGGAACCTGGCAGGGTATTTATGTGTGGGAGCATCGAGATCACAGCCACCGCAGGGAACTGGTTGTTCATATCTCAGGAGATTAGGCAGGGATTTTTCGTTTTGCCCAGTCCTTTTGCCCCAATCGTTTTGCCCTAGTGCTCTCGCTGCTGAGAACGATCGCTGGAACGATTACGTTTCAGTTTGTGAAGCTCAGGTCGCAGTAAGCGCATTTGATCAAGCGTATCTTTACGGTTTGTAACTCCCGTAGAGGTAAGGGGGGCGTTCAGGTTCTAAACTTTTAAGAATCAGCAAGCAGACTTCTTTTAGTAAATCTATGTTTCCGACCCATCGCCCCCGTCGCCTTCGTAGCCATCCGCAGCTCCGCCGCATGGTGCAGGAAAACGTTTTGACGACCAGCGATCTGATTTATCCGCTTTTTGCGGTTCCGGGTGAGTCGATTGCTAACGAGGTGCGATCGATGCCGGGCGTTTATCAGCTTTCGGTTGACAAAATTGTCGAAGAAGCAAAAGAAGTTTACGACCTGGGAATTCCCGCGATTATTCTGTTTGGCATTCCCGCCGACAAAGACACCGATGCCACCGACGCATGGCATGAGTGCGGCATTGTTCAACGCGCAACCACTGCGGTAAAGGAAGCCGTCCCTGATCTGATCGTCATCAACGACACTTGCCTGTGTGAATATACCTCCCACGGTCACTGCGGCTATTTGCAAGTGGGCGACCTGACCGGGCGCGTGCTGAATGATCCCACGCTAGAACTGCTGAAAAAAACGGCTGTGGCGCAGGCAAAAGCAGGAGCTGATATTATCGCGCCCTCCGGGATGATGGATGGCTTTGTGCAGGCAATTCGATCGGGTCTGGATGAAGCAGGCTATCAGGATATTCCGATCATGTCCTACGCTGCAAAATATGCTTCGGCATACTATGGTCCGTTCCGCGATGCAGCAGAGTCTACTCCACAGTTTGGCGATCGTCGCACCTATCAGATGGACCCGGCAAATGGCAAGGAGGCCCTGAAGGAAATCGAACTCGACATTGCCGAAGGTGCAGATATGCTTATGGTGAAGCCTGCTCTGGCGTATATGGACATTATCTGGCGCGTGAAGCAGGCAACCAATCTGCCTGTCGCTGCCTACAATGTCTCTGGCGAGTATGCAATGGTGAAAGCGGCGGCGCTAAACGGCTGGGTCGATGAACAGCGCGTCGTGATGGAAACGCTAACTGGCTTCAAGCGATCGGGCGCAGACCTGATTCTCACCTACCACGCGAAGGATGCAGCTCGCTGGCTCAACGGCTAGTCGCTCAACTCATTCGCCCCCTTGCAGAGATTCGTTACTTTGTAGATTCCTAAACAGCCCCTTCCCAGCCCGGTGAGGGGTTATTTTTCATCACCTGTTTGTTGAGGGCGTGGTTTTGTCAACATCCTTACTAAGGCGACACTAAGGCGACAGAGAGAAGCAACAGAGAGAAGCAACAGAGAGAAGCAACAGAGAGATAGGTCAGGCCGCGATCGTGACTTCTCAAACATCCCTTTAGAATTAAAGGCAGGGCGATTCTGCTATGGCACTGAGTAGGGCACGAAGCGAGACATGAAACGAATTGTTCTAATTGCGGGGTTTGAATCTTTTAACGCTGATTTATACCGTCAGGCAGCACAGCAGGCGCAGTCTCGCTGTTCCGATCTGGAGATTCAGGTCTTTAGCGATCGAGATCTCACGTCTCAGGCAGCGCAAGTCGAACAGGCATTACAAAGCGCAGATGTCTTTTTTGGCAGTTTGCTGTTTGATTATGATCAGGTCTTGTGGCTACGCGATCGAATTGCATCCATTCCGATTCGGCTCGTGTTTGAGTCTGCGCTGGAGCTGATGAGCCTGACGCAAATCGGCAAATTCAGCATTGGCGACAAACCGAAGGGAATGCCAAAACCTGTACAGTTTATCCTCAGCAAATTTGGCGGCACGCAGCGCGAAGAAGATAAACTTGCCGGATATCTCAGCTTTTTAAAGGTGGGACCGAAACTGCTCAAGTATGTACCAATCGGCAAAGTGCAGGATCTTCGCAACTGGCTAATTATCTACGGCTATTGGAATGCCGGTGGTTCTGGGAACGTTGCGGCTCTGTTCTGGTTTCTGGCGGAGCGATATCTGGGGCTTTCGGTGGGAGAAATTCCAGAAACCATTGAAACGCCGAATATGGGTTTGCTTCACCCGGATTATTCAGGCTATTTTGCATCACCGCAGGCGTATCTAAACTGGTACTTTCAGGATAATTTAGGGCGATCGAGTTCGGTTCAACCAGGAATTCACCCAGAGGTTCACAAAAATATTCATTCAGAGATTCCTGAAAATATTTGCGCTGGTTCTCCGATCGTTGCCATTTTGCTTTATCGCAAGCACGTTATTACAAAGCAGCCCTATATTCCCCAGTTGATTCGGCACTTTGAAGCGGCCGGTTTAATTCCCTTACCGATTTTTATCAACGGGGTCGAGGGCCATGTGGCAGTGCGGGATTGGCTCACGACCGATGATGAGCAACGGCAACAACAGCAGGGAAATCGGGAAATTCTATCGCTGATGCCAGAAGCCGCCAGAATTGACGCGATCGTTTCAACCATTGGATTTCCGCTGGTAGGAGGTCCGGCAGGCTCGATGGAGGCGGGTCGGCAGGTAGAGGTGGCAAAGCGAATTCTCAGCGCGAAGAACGTGCCTTATTTTGTCGCGGCTCCCTTGCTGATTCAGGATATTCATTCCTGGACAAGGCAGGGAATTGGCGGTTTGCAGAGTGTGGTATTGTACGCGCTGCCAGAGCTGGATGGAGCGATCGATACCGTGCCCTTGGGCGGATTGGTGGGGGATGAAATTTATCTAATTCCAGAGCGAGTTAAGCGGCTCACCGGACGGGTCAAAAACTGGATCGCGCTGCGACAAAAAACCGCCGCAGAACGCAAGATTGCCATTATTCTCTACGGCTTTCCGCCCGGATACGGCGCAGCGGGAACGGCAGCCCTGCTGAATGTGCCAAAGTCGCTGATCAAGCTGCTGCAGGCCCTGAAAACCGAAGGCTACTGGCTTGGTGACAGCCGATTGCCCGAAGACGGAGAGGAATTAATTCGCCAGGTCAAACAGGCCGATGAAGCGTTTGCCTCTGAGCAGGAGGATACAGTTCAAGTTAATGCCAGAACGCTGGAAAAATGGCTCGGCTATCTGTTCACAAGCCGGATTGAAAAACAGTGGCAGTCTTTAATCGCAAGTGGCATTAAAACAAGCGGCGATCGCTTTCAGATTGGCGGCATTCAGTTAGGAAATCTGTGGATTGGCGTGCAGCCTCCCTTAGGATTGCAGGGTGATCCAATGCGGCTGATGTTTGAGCGAGATCTTACGCCTCATCCTCAATATGCTGCCTATTATAAATGGCTCCAAAATGAGTTTAGGGCAGATGCGATCGTTCATTTTGGAATGCACGGCACGGTCGAATGGCTTCCTGGTTCTCCGCTGGGCAATACAGGCTATTCCTGGTCGGATATTTTGTTAGGAAAT
The DNA here is from genome assembly GCF_039962475.1 of Leptolyngbya sp. GB1-A1. Lineage (NCBI taxonomy): Bacteria > Bacillati > Cyanobacteriota > Cyanophyceae > Leptolyngbyales > Leptolyngbyaceae > Leptolyngbya > Leptolyngbya sp. GB1-A1. Next base: position 27,365 of record NZ_JAMPLI010000002.1, read on the forward strand.
CTGCCAAATCTCTATCTTTATGCTGCGAATAATCCTTCAGAGTCGATTCTGGCAAAGCGGCGTGGCTATGGAGTTTTAGTGTCTTACAACGTGCCACCCTATGGTCGAGCCGGACTGTATAAGGAGCTGGTTGCGCTGCGAGATTTCATTGCAGAGTATCGCGAAGATCCAGAAAAGAATTATCTGCTGAAGGAGGCAATCTGCAAGAAGATTCTGGATTCAGGGTTGGATACAGATTGTCCTTTTACAGAAGCCAAGCGATCGGGAATTGAATTCACGCCAGAAAATATTCGGCTGTTTAGCAATCATGCGTTTGATGATTACCTGATTCGGCTTTATGAATATTTGCAGGTGTTAGAAAATCGGCTCTTTTCTTCTGGTCTACACATCTTGGGGGAAACTCCTGGTGCTGAAGAATTGCAAAGCTATCTCCAAGCTTATTTTGGCGATCGACTACCCGATGAGATCATTCATGCCGTTTGCACAGATTCACTTAACCCAACTCAAGCTCAATTGACTGATTCTGAAATTCAAATCGCTCTCCAGATCAAAACTCTGCTGAGCCAAACCACCGACGAACTCACAAATCTGCTGCGCGGACTCAACGGCGAATACATTCCTCCGGCTCCGGGCGGTGATTTGCTGCGAGATGGAATCGGCGTTTTGCCCACCGGACGCAACATTCATGCGCTTGATCCCTACCGGATGCCCTCAGCCGCCGCCTACGAGCGGGGACGAAAAATCGCCCAAACGCTCATCGCTCAGCATTTGCAAGAGCACGGCACTTACCCTGAAACGATCGCCGTCATGCTCTGGGGATTGGACGCAATCAAAACAAAAGGAGAATCGATCGGCATTCTTCTCGAACTGGTAGGGGCGGAGCCTGTGAAAGAAGGAACCGGGCGGGTTGTGCGCTATGAGCTAAAGCCGCTTTCAGAACTGAACCATCCCCGAATCGATGTGCTGGGAAACCTCTCTGGGATCTTTCGCGATAGCTTTGTGAATGTGATTGAGCTATTAGACGATCTGTTCCTCAGAGCATCCACGATCGAGGAACCGATCGACCAAAATTTTATTCGTAAACACGCTCTTGCTCTGCAAGCCAAGGGCATCGATAACGCATCTGCAAGACTGTTCTCAAACCCTTCCGGTGATTTTGGTTCACTTGTGAACGATCGCATTACAGATTCTAACTGGGAATCGGGCGATGAATTGGGGCAAACCTGGACAGGGCGCAATACCTTTAGCTACGGACGCCAAGACAAAGGGCAGGCTCGTCCAGAAATTCTGGAAACGCTGCTGAAAACCACCGATCGCATTGTGCAGCAGATTGACTCAATCGAGTATGGCTTGACCGACATTCAGGAATACTACGCGAACACGGGCGGACTAAAAAAAGCGGCTGAGATGCAGGGCGATCGAAACGTGACCACCAGCTTTGTGGAAAGTTTCTCGAACGACACCACCCCCCGAAAGCTGGAAGACTTGCTGCGAATGGAATATCGCACGAAACTGCTCAATCCCAAATGGGCAGAAGCAATGATCGCTCAGGGTTCGGGCGGGGCGTATGAAATTTCTCAGCGCATGACAGCTTTGATAGGCTGGGCAGGAACCACTGACTTTCAGGAAACCTGGGTCTACGATCAGGCAGCCGCAACCTACGCGCTCGATGCTCAAATGGTAGAACGGCTGCGGCAGGCAAATCCAGAAGCGTTTCGCAACATCGTCGGACGAATGCTAGAGGCACAGGGACGCGGATTCTGGCAACCCGACCCCGAAACTCTGGCACACCTGCGGCAGCTTTACCAGCAAACCGACGAAGAGTTAGAAGGCGTAGTGACTCAATCGTCGTGACTCAATCCATGACCTGACTTCAGCAGATCGATTAGACTTACATTGAATTACGTGTAAACTTACAGCTGCCAGAAACCAATCTGCAAAGATTTTTGCGGCACGACGATCGCCCCGACATACCCCGCAGCAGGCACAAATTGATGCAGCTTCCATTGTTTGACCGAATGGCCGGCAGGAAGTCCCAGCAGTTCGGCAGGTTGACCGGGTAACAGGGTGATTGCCACCTGATCCAACGGCAACGATAAACCGCTCCCGATCGCCTTCAAAAATGCTTCTTTCCCCGTCCAGGCACGAAAAAAAGCAAGCGGCTGCTGGTTGACCGGAAGCGACTGAAAAGCCTGCCGTTCTTCGGGCGAGAAATAGCGGCTGACAATTTGTTCAATCTGCTGCACCGGACGCAACTGCTCGATATCAATGCCGATCGGGTCATGCTGGGTCACGGCATAAAGCACTCGATCGCCCGAATGCGCCAAATTAAATGACAGCAGATTAGATCCGATGAGAGTGGGTTTGCCGTATTTTCCATATTCAAAGCTGAGGGTGCTCGGATCGCACTGAAGGTACTGGCTCAAAAGGTTTCGCAGGATGCCGCGAGCGAGAATAAACTTTCTGCGATCGCGCTCAAATCGAAATTGGGCGGCACGGTGCTGTTCGTCTGCACTCAGCAAGGGAGCCAGCTTTTCCACTTCGGCATCCAAGCAAGTCAAATCCGCCTGCCAAATGTGAACCTCCCGATCGGAAAGCTGCGGATTAGAAGGCGGCACTGTCCAGGAACAAACTTCAAGCATGAATCACCGTGATATTCTGAACGAGGCTCTGACCCAGTTAGCTGACCCGATTCTAGATGAAAATTGCAATTATCACGTCTGGATTTTTGCCTGTGGTCGATGGCGTAACGGTAACGGTTTGGCAGAGGCTGCAAAAACTGAGCCGGGATAGACATCAAGTGCTGGTGCTGTGTCCCGACTATCAGCCGATCGCCACCCTATATCCCCACTGGCAGCAGTATGTGGGCAACATTCTACCGGGGGTGAAAATTGTGCCGCTCCAGAGTGAGCCGTTTCTCGATTTGCAGTTTGAGCGCAATATAAGCGGCAAGGCATATCCGGCACTGATGCGAGAACTAGAAGCGTTTCAGCCAGAAATCATTCACGTGGACGAACCCGATCGCCTGCATCTCAGTATGCAAAAAGTGGTTGGCGTTGCGTATGCAAAGCAGCACCAGATTCCCTGCGTTAGCTTCTTTCATACCAATCTGATTGAATACATCGAAGATTATTTGCCGCTTCCAAAATTCATCATCGCGATACTTCAGCGGATTTCGCGTCGGATTGTGCGGGGCATCTACAATTCCTATACTGCAACGTTAGTCAGCAGTGAAGATGCAGGTCGAAAACTGATTCAAATGGGCATCAAAAATATTGTTCGAGGTGAGTTTCTCGGAATTGATCTCTCCCAATATCGTCCTGAACTGAAACACGATCGCTTCTTTGCCGAAAAATATCATCTGCCCTCGGTCGATCGCAAAACCAAGCTCACTTTTTTAGGTCGCCTCACGCCGGACAAAGGCTGGAAATTTACGCTCAAGGCATTTGAAACGCTTGCTCCATCACTTGATCGAAGCTCGATCGCCCTGCTGATTGCCGGAGACGGACCCATGGAAGTTGAAATCCGCGATCGCCTCCGAGCGATTTTGCCCGAAGTGCATTTACTGGGACGCATTTCCCCAGAAGATGTCCCTGCTCTGCTGATCAACAGTGATCTGCACATTACCGCATCCCAGAAGGAAACCAAGGGTCTCACCGTTCTGGAAGCCGCCGCCGCAGGAATTCCAGTCCTTGCCCCTCGTGCCGGAGGCATTATCGAAAGCATTCAGCCCGGCACAACAGGCGAGCTTTTTGAACCCGATAATATCAACGATTTCAGCCAAAAACTCAAAACGCTGATCGATCGCCCTTCACTGCGTCAACAAATGGGAGAACAGGCTCGAACATTTGCAGCAGAACACTCCTGGGAACAGGCGATCGATCGATTGGTGAACGTTTGGGAAGAAAAGGCGGGAGAGGGAAGAAGGAGATAAAGGAATGAAGAAGGAAGAAAGGAGCAGAAGAGCCTTTGCTGTTTACCGTTCCCCACCTTTCCATCACCTTATTTCCCATCCACCCACCTACTCCTGCGGCAAGCGCATCAGCTCCAAAACGCGCCGCATCGGAATATCTACCCAGTCGAGGCGATTGCTCAGCTCATAGCCAAGTTCGTACACCGATTTTTCGAGCAGATAGGCATCGAGCAAAATCTGCATTTCTGAGTAGGTTCGCGGCAGGAAAGGCGCGTGATCAGTTCTTGCCAAATAGGACTTGAGGAACGTTACACTCGTCCAGGCGCAGAAGAAACGAGTCCATTCCTGCATTGCAGGCAGCGTTTCGTTGCGGATCAGTCCGGTTTCGATTTCGCGTCGCAGCGCAATTTGGGACGCATAGTAGAACGATTGCAGCATTCCGGCGATGTCGCGCAGGGGCGATCGTTTCATGCGGCGTTCGGTGAGGGGTCGGGTGGGTTCGCCCTCAAAGTCCACAATCACAAAATCTTTGCCTGTGTACAGCACCTCTTCCAGGTGATAGTTGCCGTGACAGCGCATCCGCATGGTCGCAATCGGCTGATCGATCACCGATCGGAATCGCCCTAAAAGCTGCTCCCGGTAGTTGAGAATGAACTGGGCCTGACGCTGCAAGTCTTCGGGCAACTGTCCGACGTACTTTTTCAGCTCTAGCAACACCTGTCCCGCCTGGTTTCTCATGTACTGGTAGATCGATCGCTGGTAAAACGCCGTGAAGTCTTCGGGTACAAAGCCGGAATAATCTGGCTCGGATGCGAGGGCAAGGTGCATTTCGGCGGTGCGTCGTCCCAGCAGTTCCGCTGCCAGCAGATAGCCGCTCATGGTTTTATGAGCCAGGTCGGGCACGTCTTGTTCGAGAGCCTCTTCGATCGACTCTGCTGGGAAAGTTAGCGTAATCTGTTCCAGCGGCAGCGTCAGAATGTTATCAAACCAGTCGCGCATCGAGTCGAGCGTGTAGCTCCAGGCATCTCGCGCTTCGGGAATCATTTTGAGCAGCAAGCCAATCGTCATGGGTTCAGCCCCTTTGCGCCGATATTCCAGCCAGCCTGCCACCGGAGCAAAGTTATCCGGGTTGGGCAGCCCGACCGATGCCGAACTGCGGGTAAGAAACTGCCCGATCTCCAGATCTGGGTTAATGCACTGATCCGTTTTGCGATACAGCTTCAAGATAAACCGATCGCCGTAAGACACGATCGCATTGCTTCGTTCGCCGCGCATCAGATGCGGTTCTAGATTCGAGTTCATGCCCGGATGGGTGGGAGTAGCGGCAATCTGAGCAAAGGCTTCTGCCTGCACCGCAACGATATCACCTGCACTACCGCGAAACTGCAATTTATGAGTAATTGCCGCCAGCGGAATCGAGAGAAAGTCGCGCTGGTGCATCGCGTCATACAGCACACCAGAACTAGTTTTGCCTTCCAGATAAACGATTGCCTGCCCTGGTTCATTGCCTACCCCATAGGCGACCGGCAACACGCAGATTTCGGACATTCCCTCGGTGTAGTCGATCCGCGTCAGCAGCAAATAGTAAGGTGACGGAGCAACGGGCGGATAGGGCGAGTCCGACAGTTCCAGGGGCGGCTCGATCGGCACAGCATCCACCACCGTCGCATTTTGAATTAGCCGCGCTTTGTTGCCAAACCAGTGACAGCTTCGCAGATAGGCAGGCAGAGCAGTTTCCAGAGATTTTCTGGCTTCGGCTTTCAGGAAAACATCGCGCCAGTCGCCATTCACGGCGATCGTGGTCGGCTGCTTCATGGGCTGAATCGAAGCCTGACCCTGCGGCACCTGAATCGTGAACCAGAAGAAAGCGTGGGGACCCAAACTGAGGAAATAGGGCTTGTCGTTGATCGCTGGAAACTCATTGCGCCCAAAGATTTCGACCGGAACCATGCCCTTAAAGGCAGACAGATCGAGTTCCACGGTTTGCACAAAGCGCGACAGGTTTGCCACCACCAGAATGTGCTCATCGTGATAGGTGCGCGTAAACGCCAGCACTTTGCGGTTTTCAGGATAGAGCAGTTCAAAGGTTCCCCGCCCAAAGGCACGGTAACGGCTGCGAATTGCCAGAAGCCGCTTCGTCCACCACCAGAGCGAGTTCGGGTTTGCCCGCTGTGCCTCGACGTTCACCGTTTCGTAGTGATATTCCGGGTCAACAATTACAGGCAGATACAGCTTTTGTGGATTGGTACGGCTAAATCCGGCATTGCGATCGCCGCTCCACTGCATTGGAGTTCGCACCCCGTTGCGATCGCCCAGATAAATGTTATCGCCCATGCCGATCTCGTCGCCGTAGTACAACACAGGCGTACCCGGCAGTGCCATCAGCAAACAGTTCATCAGCTCAATCCGCCGTCGGTTATTGCCCAGCAGCGGAGCCAGCCGCCGCCGAATTCCTAAGTTGATCCGCGCCTGCGGGTCTTGAGCATAAACGCGATACATATAGTCACGGTCTTCGTCGCTCACCATTTCCAGCGTGAGTTCGTCGTGGTTTCGCAGGAAGAGCGCCCACTGACAGTTATCGGGAATTTGCGGCGTTTGCTGAAGAATGTCGATAATCGGGAAGCTGTCTTCCATTTGCAGCGACATAAACAAGCGCGGCATCAGCGGAAAATGGAAGTTCATGTGGCACTCGTCGCCCCGCCCATAATATTCCGCCGCATCTTCGGGCCACTGGTTTGCCTCTGCCAGCAGCATTCGATTGGGATAATTTTCGTCTACATATTTCCGCAGCCGCTTCAGAAATTCGTGGGTTTCGGGCAGATTTTCGCAAATTGTGCCTTCCCGCTCGTACAGATAGGGAATTGCATCAAGGCGCATGCCATCCACGCCCATGCTCAGCCAGAAGTCCGCCACATCGAAGAGGGCGCGTTGCAGTTCTGGATGCTCAAAGTTAAGGTCGGGCTGATGCGAATAAAAGCGATGCCAGTAGTAGGACTGAGCCACCGGGTCCCATGTCCAGTTCGAGGTTTCAAAGTCTTTGAAGATAATCCGCACCCCTTTGTATTTCTGGGGATTGTCGCTCCAGACATAGAAATCGCGCTCCGGGCTGCCGGGAGGTGCTTTGCGGGCACGCTGAAACCAAGGATGCTGATCGGAAGTGTGGTTAATAATTAGCTCGATAATTACGCGAATGCCGCGCTGGTGAGCCGCATCCAGAAATGCCTGAAAATCTTCCAGGTTGCCGTAGATCGAGTTAACACTGGTGTAGTCGGAAATGTCGTAGCCATCGTCGCGCAGGGGAGACGGAAAAAACGGCAGAATCCAAATGGCAGTTACTCCCAGATCCTGAATGTAATCCAGCTTCTCAGTTAAGCCGCGAAAATCGCCGATGCCGTCTGCGTCACTGTCACCAAAGGCACGCACGGGCACTTCGTAAATGATTGCGTCTTTAAACCAAAGGGGATCGTCGTTGAGTGGTGTCTTCTGCATAGTATGTTTCCCTAAAAACCGATCGGCTGTTCGCTGGATTCTGTCGCAAGTCCTTGGCAATCTGGTTGTGCAGCAGTTGTGCAGCCAGATCATCTGAGCAAAATGGATTGACCGTTTTTCACCTTCTCGATCGATTGTGCCAATTGCAAGCCAACTCTCTGTCTTACTGAAGGCAGAGAGCCAACCAATCAAGCGGAAATCGTAAGTCTAGAGCAGGTGGGTGACCTGGAGACGGTGGCTGAGCGGGTAGATGCGATACATTTCCGGGGTTGCGACCCTGATGGAGTGTTAATCAGACTTTTCATTCAAGCGTAGTTCACTAGCTCAAGTTGTGGTAGCCATCACTGACAATCTCAAGAAAATGACCAGAGCGGCGATCGATCGCTTGAGCCAATTCGCGATTGAAGCGATGATCTCGACTCTCCAGAAAAGAGCCGCAGATCTGATAAAAGTATTTTGTGAAATACTCTGCTTGAAATACCCTGAATCGGAAGTTTGCAGGATGTTTGAAAAATCCTAACAGTGATCCGCCTCCCTAGCCCCCGAATTCTAGGGGAACCTCTCTTCCTCTAGGTTTCAAAGTCCCCAGCGGCGGGGGCAAAAAGGGAAATAGCAGAGTCAATGTCAAACCTCAGAGACTTCTCAAATACCCGCTTAAAAGGCTGTTGCTTAACCGCGCTTTCTGGATGCGCCCATTCTAAAAATGAAAAATTCAATCCTCCTAGAGGAGGACGCCGATTTCACCGGAACTTTGCAAAGCCTTTCCGTAATATCTCGATATTCTTACAATTTTTGCCTTTACACCCGGTAAATTCACTGGTTAGGTTGGTATTTTGCCCTGGAAGAGATGCGATCGCCCTTCTGAATTCGATCGCAAATCCACTGCAAATCAACTCAGGTAAGAGGAAATTTTCGGCTCCAAACTCTACAATCTTTTGCATTCATTAATATCAGTCGCTAGCAGGAAAAAACCGTGACCTTTCAACGCGCCAGTGGCATTCTACTTCATCCCACCTGCCTTCCCGGACGATTTGGCATTGGGGATTTAGGACGATCGGCTTATGAGTTTATCGATTTTCTGGAGCGCAGCGGACAAAAGCTATGGCAGGTGTTGCCGCTGGGACCCACCGGAGACGAGCATTCGCCTTACATTATGAATTTCAGTGCCTTTGCCGGAAATCCGCTGATGATCAGCCTCGAAACCCTGGCAGAAGAAGGCTTACTGGAGGCTGACCAGCTTCAGCCGCTCCCTGAATCAGGCGAACCGGGCTATAGCCGCGTGGATTTCGATCGCGTAATTCCGGTTAAGTACGGCTACCTGAAGCAGGCATTCGATCGCTTTGCCCAAAAACTCAACAAAGAACCGAATCCCGAATACGAGCAGTTTTGCCGGGAGCAAGCCTGGTGGCTAGATGACTTTGTGCTGTTTATGGCATTGCTGGAAGAAAACGGCGGCAAGCCCTGGAGCCAGTGGGAGCGATCGATCGCCCGTCGCGAACCCAATGCCCTCGAAGCCAAACGGCAAGAACTAAAGGACAGCATTGCCTTTCAAAAATTCATGCAGTTCCAGTTCTTTGAGCAGTGGCGCAAACTGCGGGCGTATGCCAACGGCAAAGGCATTCAAATTGTGGGCGACGTGTCAATCTATGTTTGCCACAACAGCTCGGATGTCTGGTCTAGCCCCGAAACCTTTAAGCTCGATCCACAAACGCTAGAGTCTGCCTATATTGCCGGAGTGCCACCGGACTACTTCAGCGCAACGGGTCAGCTCTGGGGCAACCCGGTTTACGACTGGAATCAGATCGAAAGCACCAATTTTGCCTGGTGGATTGCGCGGTTTAAGGCAACACTGCTTTATGTCGATATTGTCCGCATCGATCACTTCCGGGGCTTCGAGGCATACTGGGAAGTTCCTGCCGGAGAAACTACGGCGATTAATGGCAAATGGGTCAAAGGCCCAGACGCAAAATTCTTTGAGGCGCTGAAGGCGGCAGTCGGTTCTCTACCGGTGATGGCAGAAGATCTGGGCATCATTACCCCCGAAGTAGAGGAACTGCGCGATCGCTTCGACTTCCCCGGAATGCGAATTCTTCAGTTCGCCTTTGGCGGCGGTTCTGATAACGCCTATCTGCCCCATCACTATATCCCCAACTGCGTCGTTTATCCTGGCACGCACGACAACGATACGACGATCGGCTGGTGGCAAAAAGCCGGCGATCACGAAAAGCAGTTTGTCACAAAATACTGGGGCTACGCGACACCAGAAGACATTCAGGAAATCAACTGGCTATTTATCTCAGCGGCTCTGTTCTCGGTCGCAGATCTAGCAATCCTGCCGCTTCAGGACGTGCTGGGACTGGACAACCGCGCCCGCATGAACGATCCCAGCACCAATGCCGGACAGTGGCGATGGCGATACACGGACTCGGGCTTGCTGACCCAGGAGATTAGCGATCGGCTGCGTCAGATGACGGAGATTTATAGCCGTTGAAGCATTCCGGTTTGCTGAGTTAACCACCTGCCGAACTGCCCCCTGCGGGTTAATTCTGGGAGGAACCGAGCGTTAAATTATCAGTTTCCTCAAGAATCATCCTTGCTTTCAAAGTCCCCCCATTAGGGGGGAATTAGGGGGGCAATGTAGAACCTATCCTATGCCTCAAGCACACTCCCACCCCAATCGCCCATTTAACCTTCTAAGGCACTTTTTAGACGTGTTAAGTTTTTCAACCCGATCGAATCACTCAAAATGGCAGCGGGAAGAATAAATTTGTGATTCTACCTGGTCTGGAGAACATTTGATGTTTGATGTACTGGATCGCATTGCTGAAATTGATGGTCGCTACGCTACAGATCAAGAGCTAGTCGAACTGGAACAGCTTTCCCAGATGACAATCGATCGCTTTCAGCTCTATAGCAAGCTCGCACAAGCAGAAGAGCGAATTCTCAACGAGCTTTATCAGCGCGTTTCTGCTTCCCATCCCCAAATTTTTCAGATGGAGGGCAGAGATGTTTCGGTGCAGTGTCGGCACGATGTCCGCTACACCTTTCATCATGCAGTGCAATCAATGCTGCTGGGTGAAGCCTGGCTTCAGGAAGATTTACTGATCTGGTTCCAGACTATTACTCGATCACGCAAAATTCAGCCCAGATGCGAGGTTGTGTACTCAGCACTGGAGAACCTGCTGCGATCGGCTCTGCCGCCCAAAGAGAGCCAGTTAATTTGCCCAATCATCCGGAAGATCAAAGAAACGCTAATCCAGCCCTGAGGCGCAACTTTACCGCTGCTCGAAACTATTGCTTGACATTATTGCTCGAAACTAATGCTCAAAAATGCCCTGGTACTGCATCAGATCCAGGGAGACGATCGTGGGTAAGCAGCGAAAGCAATCCTGCGCCAGTTCCCAGCGTCCTTCTCGCTGAAGCATCTCCTTTAATTTTTGCTGAATGTTAAGCAAATAGCGCACGTCATTCGCGGCATAGCGCAACTGCTCATCGGATAAATTTACGGCATTGCCCCAGTCGGAGCTTTGTGCCGTTTTGTCGAGTTCGACCCGCTCTAGCTCCAGCACCACATCCTTAAGTCCGTGGCGGGGGCTATAGGTGCGGGCAAGCTTGCTGGCAATCTTGGTGCAAAACACCGGAGCGACCTCGATTCCCAGGTGATAGCGAATCGTTGCCAGGTCAAATCGGGCAAAGTGAAAGGCTTTCAACACCTGCTCCGCTTCCAAAAGCCGCTTTAGATTAGGGGCTTCGGTTTGTCCCTGCTGAATTCGCAGCACTGCCACTCGTCCCTGCGGATCGCAAAGCTGCACGACGCAGAGCCGATCGCGCATCGGCAGCAGACCCATTGTTTCGGTATCCACTGCCAGTGCATCGGACTCAAGATAGCCTGCCAAAATTTCATCTGAGATGTCTCGATCGCAGACCTGAAACTCGGTGAATGTCATGCTTTAACCCAAACTCAGGTACTTGGCTACGTTCTGCATATCCTTATCGCCGCGTCCAGAGCAGTTGATCACAATCCGGGGACTGCCCGTGAGCTGGGGACAGAGTTGGTCGAGGAAGGCGATCGCGTGAGCCGTTTCCAGCGCAGGAATAATTCCCTCCAGGCAGGAAAGTCGCTTCAGTCCTTCCAGAGCTTCCTGGTCAGAAATGCTGAAATACTCAGCGCGTCCGGCATCTTTGAGGAAGCTGTGTTCGGGTCCAACGCCCGGATAATCCAGTCCGGCACTGATTGAGTATGGCTCTACGACCTGTCCATCTTCGTCTTGCAGCAAATAGCTCATCGCCCCGTGCAAAACGCCGACTCTGCCCCGCGTGAGCGTTGCTGCGTGTTTTTCAGAATCGACACCCTCTCCGCCTGCCTCAATTCCAATGAGCCGCACCGAGGGTTCATTCACAAACTCGTGAAACAGCCCCATCGCGTTCGAGCCGCCGCCCACACAAGCCAGCAGCATATCTGGCAGACCGCCCCATTTCTCCATGCACTGCTGCCGCGTCTCCTGCCCGATCACTGCCTGAAAGTCGCGCACAATCATCGGATAAGGATGTGGACCCGCCACCGACCCCAAAATATAGTGCGTACTTTCCACATTCGTTACCCAGTCCCGAATTGCCTCAGACGTGGCATCCTTCAGAGTTCCCGTCCCCGATGCCACCGGACGCACCTCTGCTCCCATCAGCCGCATCCGAAACACATTTAACGCCTGCCGCTCCATGTCATGCACGCCCATGTAGATAATGCAGTGCAGACCAAACCGGGCGCAGACCGTTGCCGTAGCGACTCCGTGCTGTCCGGCTCCCGTTTCTGCAATAATCCGCTGTTTGCCCATTCGCTTTGCCAGCAACACCTGCCCCAGAGCATTGTTAATCTTGTGTGCCCCGGTGTGGTTGAGGTCTTCCCGCTTCAGGTAAATTTGTGCGCCCGTGCCGTCGGGTTTGGCATAGTGCTGAGTCAACCGTTCCGCAAAATAGAGCGGTGTTGCTCTGCCCACATAGTCCTTTAGCAAGCCTTGAAACTCTGCCTGGAATTCTGGATCATTGCGGTACTGATAAAAAGCCGTTTCCAGTTCGCTCAGGGCAGGCATTAGCGTTTCGGGGACATATTTGCCGCCAAACTTACCGAAGCGTCCTAGGGTGTCTGGGCGTTGGGTCGCGTCAAGGGGTTGGGAGGGGGGAACGGGAGTGTAGGTCACGGAATCCAATGGGATAATGGAACAGTCCTTATTATAAAGAAGTTCCGGGTCTGCAAAAAACGATCGCCTCGAAAGGGGAAACTGGGTCGCTTCGCTTCTCCCTGGTTCTTATAGAAAAGCCACCAAAAAAGCCACAGATTTCATCACGCCCATGTCATCCAAACGCAAAGATTCATCTGCTCACAGCCCTGCAACCAATCGCGTAGTTTACTCCGAGTTCGGCAACCCCAACACCGATGCCTTCGAGCGTCCGGTTCAGGAACTGCCGCCCAACCAGCAAAATCTTCGCGTGCAGGCAACCCGCAAGGGCAAAGGCGGCAAAACCGTCACCGTCATTAGCGGATTTCAAGCAAAGCCTGAAACGCTGGCAGATTTATTAAAGAAGCTCAAAGCCCAGTGCGGCACAGGCGGAACACTGAAAGACAACGAAATGGAGATTCAGGGCGACCATACTCAAAAGCTCGTCGAACTCCTGACGCAGATGGGCTACAAAGCGAAAAAAAGCGGCGGCAAGTAGGGTTCTTTAGCAGCCAGGGAGAACTCAAAGACTCCTCCGATCATGCAAAGGGCTGTTGCTTTGGAATTTCAATGCAAAATCTGGTTCCTTTTGCGGGTGTAGAATCACAGTACAGTTGTCCATTGTGTTTCTCGGTGATGATTTGGTAGCTGATGGCTAGCCCTAAGCCTGTGCCTTTGCCAACGGGCTTTGTTGTGAAAAAAGGGTCAAACAGGCGCGATCGCACGACTTCTGACATCCCGATTCCGTTATCCGCAATGGTGATTTTAACGCGATCGTTCTTCATTACTTCAGTTTGTATCCAGATGGTATTGCGCTGCTGCTCAATCGTTGTAAAGGAGCGATCGTGATTTGATTCTTCGAGTGCATCGATCGCATTACTCAAAAGATTCATAAACACTTGATTGAGCTGTCCGGCATGGCACTCAACTTTTGGCAGCGCACCATAGTGTTTAATGACTTCAATTGCAGGACGATCGGTTTTTGCTTTTAAGCGACCCTGCAAAATCATCAGCGTGCTATCAATACCCTCATGCAAATCAACGTTTTTGACTTCTGCTTCGTCCAGCCGGGAGAACAGGCGCAGCGATTTGATGATTTCTCGGATGCGTTCTGTTCCGACCTTGATCGAAGCCAGCACTCGAGTGAGATCCGTTTCGAGAAACTGAAAATCAATGTCTTTTAGTCTGTCTTGAATTTCTAAGCCGGGTTCTGGATACTGCAACTGATAAAGATGAACCAATCCCAGCAAATCCTGGGCATATTGATCAACAAAATTCACATTGCCGTGAATGAAATTGACCGGATTATTAATCTCATGGGCAATGCCCGCTACGAGCTGCCCTAAACTGGACATTTTTTCGGTTTGCACCAGTTGGGCTTGCGTCTGTTTCAGATCATCAAATGCCTGTTCGAGCTGCTGGTTTTTTTCCTGCAATTCTTGCGTTCTATCCCTGACTTCATGCTCTAAGTTGCGATTGTAATGTTCGAGCTGATCGCGGGATTCTTTGAGCGATTTTGTCATTTGATTGAAGGTCAGGGCAAGTTGTCCAATTTCATCCTGAGATTCAACGGGTGCACTCACGTCAAAATCGCCTGCTGTAATTCGACTGGTGGCTTCGGTCAATCGCTGCACGGGTTGAGCAATGTGCCGTCGAAAAAATACCGTCATGCCAACACTTAAACCTACGGCGATCAATCCGGTGAAAAGATTTTTCCATTGAGCATCGGTGAGACTGGCATTTCCGACTTCTAGTTCTTGTGTCAGTGCAGTCTGCTGATCTTGCACAATCTCATTCAGAATAGACAACATTTCAGTTGCCAGCGGCTCTGCTTCAGAATTAAACAGATATAAATCATTCCGGTAGCGATCGCTTGCTACCGCCTTGAACATCGTTTCCGGTAGATTGAGGAAGGATTGCCGCTGTTGAGCAATCTTTTGCAGCGACGCTTGCTGGCTGAGGGTCATCTCATTCTTTTTTTTGGTTAACCGCTCCCAGGCTTGTCGATTTGCTTGCAAATTCCTGCCGTATTCAAATCGAAAGGTAGGTTCACGAACTACAATATAGGTTCGCAGTGCCGACACTAAGAGCGCAAAAGAGTTGCGAAACTCCAGCATGTCCCTGAACAAAATTGCAGCTTCCGCAGAGGCTAATTGACCTTCCTGCTCTTCTAGCATCTGCTGCATTTGGTTAGAAATACCGACAATTAAAAGTTCACCTTCCTGATCTAATAACTTCAGGGCAGGCTGATTTTCGATCGTATCGTCGTGGAGCTTAAAGAGGCGATCGGGCAGCACCGACCACTGCTGGTAAATTTGCTTCAGATTTTGCAGTTGCTGCTGATTTTTACTTGTCGCCTGGTCGCTGAGTAAATTATTCAGCGTCGTTAAGTCTGTTTCAAACGACTGGCGCGTTTTTTGATAGCGAAAACGGTATTCGGAATCTCCGGTTGCCAGATATCCCCGGACATCAGAAAGCATTCTCAGCAAGTTGGTCTGCGCTGTCGCAGAAGCCAAAGCAGAAGGCATTCTAACCGTTTGTGTTTGATTGATATTGGCTGTTGCCTGAACACTGCTTAAATACGTGCGACCAACCACCAGAAAAGTGAGCACGACCAGCGTTCCAAATCCTAAATTCAGCTTTTCTCCTAACTTGAGATGCTTGATTCGATTGTTTAGGCTTGGTTTAACGCCAGTCGCTTTTTGAATCAATGCCTCAAGGGGCTGAAAATATTTGTAACGCATGAAGAGTTCTCACGATAGGCTAGAAGGCTGGTTTCGATTGATGGCAAAACTGGAGAAGCTCAATTCATTGATGCGATTCCATTGATGGATTTGCGATCGAAATTCATTCCAATTCTGGTAAATTTTTTTGAATTCCGCGTGTTCGATCGCCAGTTCTTCATAGATTTCAAAAGCAGTTTTGTGAGCCGCTTTGAGAATTTCAGAATTAAAGGGAAGGAGCTGGGTTCCCTTTGCCAGCAGTTGGTTCAACCGTTCACTATTCGCCATATCATATTGGGCGAGAACTTTTAGGTTTGCTTCAGCAGCAGCGGCTTGGAAAATCTGCTGATATCGTTGAGGCAATTGATTCCATTCCTGAAGATTGATCAGCACCGCATAATTTGTGCCGGGTTCCCACCAGCCCGGATAGTAGTAAAAAGACGCAACCCGATCCAGTCCAAGGTTTTCGTCATCGTTTGGACCCTGCCATTCTGCGGCATCGATTTCGCCTTTTTCTAAAGCCGCGTAGATTTGCCCTCCTGCCAGAAGCTTCACCTCGACTCCCAGCTTGGCCAAGACTTGTCCACCTAAGCCAGGAATCCGCATCTTTAACCCTTTCAGATCAGCAACGGTGTTGACCTGGCGGTTAAACCAACCTCCCATTTGGACTCCGGTATTGCCAGCAGGAAACCCGATTAATCCAAAGGCTGCATAGACTTGATTCAGGGCTTCCAAGCCTCCGCCTTCATACATCCAGGCATTTTGTTGATAAGCCGTAAGACCAAACGGCATCGTGGAAGCAAATGCCAGAGCCGGATTCTTTTGGGTGTAGTAGTAACTCAAGGTATGGCCGCACTCTACCGTACCCGCCTGAACGGCATCCATCACTTTCAACCCGGAAACAATTTCATCGGCGGCATAAGGGGTGATGACAAACCGCCCGTTAGTCATTTCAGCCACTCGTTGAACAATAATCTCAGCACCGCTAAAGACGATCGGAATCGATTTTGTCCAGCTTGTTGCCATCCGCCAGCGGATCATAGGGGTTTCAGAAACGGCAGCCTGGGAAGAGATGGTTGGGGCAGCTTTCTGAGTACAGGCAGCTAGCGTGGCACTTGCAGTCGCGATCGCAGCCTGACGCGCAAATTGACGACGTTTCATAGCAATAGAGAAAAACGATTGGAAGAACAGAGAAGGCAGCACATTCAAAAGCGGAAATGATGAGGCTAAGCATCATGGGTGAACGCAAAATTGGCGAAGCTAAGTTCGTTGATGCGATGCCACTGATAAATTCGATCGCGGAAAGTTTTCCACGGCTGATAAACTTGACTGAACTCAGGATCCCGACTGGCAATGTCCTCGTAGAACGCGAATGTTGCTTGCTCAGCCGCTTCTAAAATCTCTGTATTCAAAGACTTTAATTGAACTCCTTCTGCTTTTAACCGCTGCAACATTTTGGTGTTTCCAGCATTGTATTTTGCTAGTGTCAAAATGTTTGCTTCGATCGCAGCAATCTCAATGACCTTTTGAAACTGCGGCGACAATTGATTCCACTGCTCCAGATTGATAATTACATCCACCGATTCACTCGGCTGCCACCAGGCAGGATAGTAGTAAAACCGAGCAGCTTTGTGCAGTCCTAATTTTGAATCGTCGTAGGGTCCAGTCAGTTCAACCGCTTCTACTTCTCCTTGAACAAAGGCTTGAACAATCTCATCAGCCGCCAACATTTTAATTTCTGCACCCAGGCGACTCATGATTTGCCCGGCTAGCCCGGAAATCCGCATCTTTAATCCTTTGAAATCCGAAGTGCGCTGAATTTCGCGTTGAAACCAGCCGCCCATCTGAGCCCCTGTATTGCCTGCCGGAAAATTGATCACGTTAAATCTTTGATAAACCCGACGAATCGCTTCTAACCCACCGCCTTCGTAGAGCCAGGCACTTTGCTGCTGCGCCGTAAAACCAAACGGAACTCCAGCACTAAATGCTAATGCAGGACTTTGTTCAATGTAATAAGTGCTAAACGTATGACCGCACTCGATCGTGCCTTGAGAAACCGCATCGAGCACCTCCAGGGCTGGAACAATATCACCCGCAGGATAGGGCGTGATCACAAAGCGTCCGTCGGTTAGTTCACTAACGCGCTGACAGAAAAGTTCGACGGCTCCATACAGCAGGTCAAGCAATTTCGGGTAGCTCGTTGCAATGCGCCAGCGAACCGTGGATGCCGGATCAGAGGTTGCATCAGAAGATGTTGAATCAGAAGGTGCATCCGCAGCAGTTTGCCCCAGGGCTGAATCAGGAGCGATGCGAAGCAGTTTCCCCTGCGGGGTAATCGACCTCGTCGCAGCAACCCCGGCAACAGCAGCAGCAACCGTGTACCTTACAATTGGGCGGCGTTTCATAAACGACAACGACTAACAAAGTTTATCTATAAGTGTGCCCAGCCTTGATTTGCCCTAACAGTTGCTCACTCGGTCGCAAGGATTGCGGTACAAACATCCGTGCTGCACGACTTAAAGAAATTTCTGTAAAGACTTCTTGAACTTTTGATGAAGTTTCAGCAGAATTACGGTCAACTTTCTGAGTTACGCTTGCGGTGTCAGGAATATCACTGCTAATTTTCTCGTAGCGATCGCTTTTGCCTCCGTACTTATACTCATATACTTATGCCCCAGCAGAGCGAGCATCTACCGGGATTGCGACCCGATTCTTTGGCTAAGAATCATTTCGCTGAAGGTCATTCCGCTGAAGCATTCTATTCCGCTGATAGCCTGCTGCGCCATCCGCTCAAGCTGATCGGTGCAATGAGGCGGGATCTGCTGGCAGCGCGAGAGCTAGCATGGCGGCTGCTGGTGCGCGATATCCGTGCCCAGTATCGGCAGTCACTGCTTGGCATTTTTTGGGCGTTTGTGCCGCCGATCGCCACTGCGGCGGGTTTGACACTGGCAAACAATGCCCAAGTGCTCAACGTGGGCGCGACCGACTTGCCCTATCCAGCGTATGTGATGCTGAGTATGGCCCTCTGGCAAACCTTTGCTGAATCTGTGACCGGGCAGGTGCAAGCAATCCTGAATGCCAAGTATCTGCTGTCGCGGATTAACTTTCCTCGCGAAGCGTTGGTGCTTTCTCAACTGGGGCAAGTCGGGTTCAATTTTTTAATCAAGCTGGTGCTGATTGTGGCACTGTTCCTCTGGTTCAAAATGCCTGTTACCTGGGCGGTGATCGTCGCCCCCGTGGCACTGCTCCACCTGGTTGGCTTCGGGACAGGCATTGGGCTGCTGCTGGCTCCGTTTGGTGGACTGTATGAGGATATTTCCAGAGGTTTAACCCTGCTGCTGACGGGGTGGCTATTTATCACGCCGGTGCTGTATCCCTTGCCCCAGTCCGGTCTGTTTGCCATGCTGGTGAAGCTAAACCCTGTCACTCCCCTACTGATGACGACAAGAGAACTGGCAACGATCGGCACGGTGTCTAACCCCGGGGCTTTCTGGTTGGCAAGCCTGACCGCGCTGCTGGTGCTGCTGCTAGGCTGGCTCGTGTATCGAGTTGCGATGCCGTTTATGATCGAGCGAATTAGCGCATGATGGACTGGACTCAAAATCATTTCCAGAACGGGATACACCACGCTGGGGACACAGATGAATCGAGTGATGTCATCTTGTCGGTGCAGGGCGTGTCAAAAAAATTCTGCCGCAGCCTGAAACGATCGCTGTTTTACGGCATCCAGGACATTGGCTCCGAGCTAACCGGAACGAAAAGACCCGATCGGCTTCGCGCCGGAGAGTTTTGGGCACTGCAAGACATTAACCTGCAACTGCGACGCGGCGAGGCGTTGGGCTTGGTGGGGGCAAACGGCAGCGGCAAAACCACCCTGCTGAGAATGATTAGCGGTCTGATCAGGCCCGATACAGGTTCGATCTGGGTGCGCGGACGAGTTGCCCCACTGCTGGCACTGGGAGCGGGCTTCAGCCCTGTTCTGAGCGGGCGCGAAAATATCTATGCCAATATGTCGATTCTGGGTTTATCCACCCGCGAGATCGATGCACGATTTGAGCAGGTGGTCGAATTTGCCGAGATCGGCGAAGCCATTGACGCGCCTGTATACAGCTACAGTTCTGGCATGGCAGCGCGGTTAGGATTTGCCTGCGCGGTTCACACCAACCCCGATGTTTTGCTGATCGATGAAGTGCTGGCAGTCGGAGATGCGCGATTTCGTGCCAAGTGCGAGCGGCGGCTTGCGGATCTACTCCAGCAGGGAACGGCATTTGTTTTGGTCACCCATTTCTTCCAGGGCATTCTCAACATTTGTTCTTCTGGGATTTATCTCAACCAGGGGCGTTTAATTGCCGCCGGAAATGCCCGCGAAATCATGGATCGCTATGAGCAAGATTTGTTTTCGATTCAGCGATCGTCTGACACTTTTCCGCTGGTATTACCTGCAAGACCTGAAACCGATAGTGCCGGAGCCGATATCTTATCGATCGATTGCCGCGATGCCGCCGGAAACACGATCGCTGCGCCGATTAGCGGGGAGCCTGTATCCTTTTGTGTGCGCTGTCGCGTCGTTAAACCGATTCAAAAGCTCAGCCTTTTTCTTGCCGTCTATCAACCCGCCCGGGATAACAGCCTGGCACTTCACCTAAGCAGTGCATACGACGATGAAATGTTTGAAGTTGCGCCCGGAATTTATGAACTGCGCCTGGCACTGCCTTATCTGGGATTGCTTCCCGGTTCCTACACGCTGAATGCCTTTATTAAGGACGGTTTACTCTATCTTCTAGACTCCTACGAGTCGCTGCCGTTCACGGTCGAGAGCGCATCTCACCTGAATCGGGGGTTCTTTTATCAGCCCCGCCAGTGGCAGCTTTTGGGTCGTGGAATGCCGCAGCCCAATCCGCAGTCTCATCTGCAATCCATTGGGTTACAGGAGAATAGGCTACAAGAGGATGGTTTACAGAAGAAGGGCTTACAGGAGGACTATGAACATTTCCCCTCCCGCCGTTAGCGTGTTGATGTCGGTTTACAACAATGAGCGTTTTCTTCGGGCAGCCATCGAAAGTATTTTGAATCAAACTTTTACAGATTTTGAGTTTGTGATTATTGACGATGGTTCTACCGATCGAGCGGGAAAAATCTTAGAAAAATATGCCGCGCAAGATGCCCGAATTCGCTTAACGCGGCGGGAAAATCGGGGCGTTGCCAAAACTCGAAACGAGTTAATTGATCAGGCACGGGGCAAATTTGTGGCGGTTATGGACGGGGATGATATCGCCCTGCCCGATCGCCTGAAACAGCAGGTCGAATTTCTAACAGCTCACCCAGAGGTTGTCTGCGTAGGCGGTTCACAGGACTGGATCGACGAAGCCGGACGCTTCCTGGTTCACCGCGAGGTGCTAGAACACGATCGCGATATTCAAGCCTCCGCTTTGTCGGGCATTACCCCGATCAATCACCCCTGCGCTCTGATTCGGCGATCGGCTCTGCTTCAGGTCGGGGGCTACGACGAAACAATGGCAACGGTTGGTGATCTGGATCTGTTTTTGCGGCTGGGCGAAGTGGGGCAATTGGCGAACCTGAAGCAAACCGTGCTGCAATATCGGCTGCATCCAAAATCGATTAGCGAAAGCAATCAGCTGCGGCAAACCGACGATCGGCGAGAAGCCTGTCGGCGTGCTTGGGAGCGGCGTGGCATCAGCGGCAAGTTTAAAGAAGCTCCACCCTGGCGACCGATCGATCGTCCTTCGCGCCACGAGTTTGTGACCGACTATGGCTGGAGATTCTTTCTCCGGGGCGATCGGCAGGCGGCAATCGTGTATGGCATCAAAGCAGTGCGAACGCTACCGCTCAACCTGAACGGCTGGAAGCTGCTGATCTGCGCGCTGATCAAACCACTGCCAGAGGTCGAGACAGTATGAAATCAATCGATCGCCTGCCGCAGCATCCAGAACACCAGCCAGACCACCGGGAGCAGACACGCCCGATCGTTTCGGTTCTGATGGCGGTACACAATACAGAACGCTTTGTGGGACAAGCGATCGAAAGTATCTTGCAGCAGAGCTTTCGCGATTTTGAGCTGATTGTTTTAGATGACGGCTCAACCGATCGATCGCTGCCGATTCTTCAGCACTATGCAGCACAAGATTCACGGATTCGGCTGATCAGCCGCGAAAATCGTGGAATTCCCCAGACGCGGAATGAGCTGCTGCGTGAGGCACAGGGCGAGTTCATTGCGGTGATGGACTCCGACGATGTGGCACTTCCCGATCGGCTTGCCCGCCAGGTCGCTTTTTTGCAGCAGTCGCCGGATGTCGTCTGGGTCGGGGGCGCGTTTCAGCTCATCGATCGCGAGGGACGGCTCATGACCGAGATCCCGCTGGCAGAGCGAAACGAGGAAATCAGGTCACTGCTGCAAGCGGGACAAGTGAGCTTTTTACATCCCACCGCGCTAATGCGGCGATCGGCAGTGCTTCAGGTTGGCGGCTACGACGAAAGCTTGCCCCTGGCGGAAGATCTGGATTTGTGGCTACGGCTGAGCGAAATTGGCGCACTCGCCAATCTGCCCAAAGCGGTAGTTCAGTATCGGCTGCACGGCAATTCGATTTGCGATCGGTATCAGGCTTTGCCGCCCCACGAAGTTCAAACCGTGCTCGATCGCGCCTGGCAAAAGGGACTGATTCGCGATAAACCTCAAGCTACGGTGGTTTGCGGCTGGCGACCCACGCCCGATCGCGCTTCCCGCCATGCATTTGCAGTCAAATACGGCTGGTGGGCATTTGGCAATCGACAGCGGCGGTCGGCTCTGCAATACGGCATTCAAGCCGTTGCCCTTAATCCAGGCTCATTGGAAAGCTGGAACCTGTTGGCTTGTGCCTTGATTAAACCGTTCCCAGTTGCTTGATGTTCCGCATCTTCTTGATGTTCTCCATCCTTATGTATCCCTCACCTGTAATCATGACAGCTCCCTTGGTTTCTGTGCTGATGCCCGTTTACAACGCAGAGCGATATGTCGCGCAGGCGATCGAAAGCATCCTGAATCAAACGTTCAGCAATTTTGAATTCCTGATCATTGATGATGGCTCCACCGATCGATCGCTGAAGATTTTGCAGCAGTATGCCGCCCGGGATCAGCGAATTCGCCTCCACAGCCGCCCTAATACTGGACTTGCCGTAGCACTCAACGAAATGCTGCAAACTGCCCGGGGCGAGTTGATTGCCCGCATGGATGCCGATGATATTGCCCTTCCTGATCGGTTCGAGCGGCAGGTTTCTTTCCTAGTGGATCACGCGGAGGTTGTTTGTGTGGGCGGTTCGTATGAGATGATCGACGATCGCGGACGGTTCCTGACCACGCTAAGCGTTGCCTCTGACGATCCCACAATTCAGCAGTCTGCCCTCGCCGGACATGGCAGCATCTGTCACCCCACAGCCATGATGCGGCGATCGGCACTGGTGCAAATCGGCGGCTACGACGCCAGCCTGCTGCCTGCGGAAGATGTGGATTTGTGGCTGAAGCTGGGCGAATTGGGGAAGCTTGCCAATCTCTCCGCTCCAGTTTTGAGATATCGCCTGCACCCTGGCTCAGTCAGTGCCCAAGCCTGTGCAATTCAGCGTCAGCAAGCCCGCAAAGCCTGCGAACTCGCCTGGAAACGCCGCAAGATTCAGGGCAGGTTTGAAGCAGACGATCTGTGGCGACCGGGAAAAGACCGCCGATCGCGCCATCAGTTTATGCTGCAATACGGCTGGTGGGCGTTTGAAAGCGGCAATCGATCGACGGCTGCGCTCTACGGCTTAAAAGCAGTTTGCCTGCTGCCGCACTATCTCGAAGGCTGGAAGCTGCTGGCTTGCGCCCTGCTGAAATCGCTGAAATCAAAGGAGGCATCGCTCAACCAGAACCAAACCTAGATCCACCCAACCCCGATCCCCAAGCCTTGCGCTTTGACGAACGACCTTGATAAAACAACCCTGAAGCCGAACTCGATCGTTTGCTGTGCAACGTCCGCGTGTGTTCCACAACCTGTCAGTCATTTCCCAGGATCTCAATCCCTCTCAGAGCCGCCCAATTTGAGGAAAAACCCGTGGTGCTTACCAACTCGCAGCCTGTGCTCATCAGTGTCATCCTACCGCTCTATAATGCAGAGTCCTACATCAGAGAGGCGGTGCGATCGATCTTGCAGGAAACCCGCATTCCGCTAGAGCTGATTGTCGTGGATGACGGCTCGACCGATCGATCGCTGAAAGTCCTCAAACAAATTCGGGACGATCGCCTTGTGGTGCTTTACAACCAGGGCAAAGGCATTGCAACCGCGCTGAACACTGGGCTTGCGGCAGCACGGGGCAAGTTTATCGCTCGCTGTGATGCCGATGATTGCTATCCGGCCGGGCGGCTGTTTAGGCAGATCAATTGGCTGATGCAGCACCCAGAAGCAGGAGCCGTCTGTGGGGGATATCGCGTGATCGATCCCAAAGGGCTTTCCGTCACCGCGTTTAATTGGAGCCAGGAAATCGAAGACATTACGGGCGAACTGCAAGCCGGAACCGCGCGCACCCATCTCTGCACCTTTGTGATACGAACGGACATTGTGCGATCGATCGAGGGCTTCCGCTCTTATTTCGTCACGGCTGAAGATATTGATTTGCAGCTCCGGCTGGGCGATGCCACAAACGTCTGGTATCTGCCCGGAATGTGTTATCACTACCGCCTGCATGAAACTTCGATCACCCATACCCGCAGTTCAACCGAGCGCGAGTTTTTTGACCAGATTGCCCGTGAATTTCAGCGACAGCGACAGCAGCAGGGTCACGATGCGCTGCAACGAGGCTGTCCTCCTGCCTTACCCCAGAAACACGACAAGCCGCCTATGACGGCAAAGCAGCATTTGCAAAACTTTTTACTGGGGGAGGCGTGGCGCAGCTATCAAGCTGGACAACTGACAAAGGCTCTAGTTGCGGGAATGCGATCGGCGTTGGCACTGCCCAGTAATCTAACGGTTTGGCGCAGTGTGCTGTCGCTGGTGATCAAGTCGGCAACTGCGAGCAGTCAACTGATGTTTCGGCTTTATTCGCGATCGTAAGAGCAAAAGCGGGAGGGGCGATCGTTCCTAATGCTGCAAAATTGCCGGATGACAAAATGTTCTGAGCCGCGAAGACTGAGGCAAATTGCAAACGGGTATTACTACCAGGCGCAGCCCTGTTTCCGATCTATTCAACCCAGATATTCCCAACCCAGATATTCAATCAACTCGGATGGATATTCAACCCAGGCGGTATTGTCTGTGATAAATAAATTGCTCAACAGATTGCTCAACATCGCTAAACGTTGCTAAACAAGGTTGGATTTGAATCGAGAGCAATCATCGAAAATCGTAAGGTATCAACCCCTAGACGATCCCGTTGAAAGAATCGCAAAACAGATTTGTGCCTGCTGTGGTCGCTTGATAGAGCAGTGTAACGAAAGGTTCGCCCCCTCGATCTTTCGCATGACTGAATCAGCGTTAAAAATGGAAGAAGATATCGTTGTTTCTCTTCTCCACTATGGCAGACCCTACCTCTGATATTGCACTCCTCAAAACCCTGCTGCACCTGCGCCACCTGGAGCTAAAAGCCAGAATGGTTCCCTTTTCCGGCTGGGAAATGCCTGTGCAGTACGAGGGCATTAGCAAAGAACATCAGGCAGTCCGACAGGCGGCTGGAATGTTTGATATTTCCCACATGGGTAAGTTTGTCTTGCAGGGAAAGAGGCTGATTGAGCAATTGCAGTTGCTTGTGCCCTCTGATTTGAGTCGGCTTCAGGCGGGAGAAGCTCAATATACAGTGCTGCTGAACGATCGTGGTGGCATTATCGACGATTTGATTATCTACTACCAGGGCGAAACCCCAGACGGAGTGCAGCGCGTGACTACGATCGTCAATGCCGCAACAACCGGAAAAGACCGCAATTGGCTCAAAAGGCATCTTGACCTGAATCAGATTGAATTCATCGATTTGTCAGCTGACCAAGTGCTGGTTGCAGTGCAGGGTCCACAGGCGATCGAAAAACTGCAAGCCTTTGTGCAGGAAAACCTGTTTCAGGTAAAACGATTCGGGCATCTCGAAGGCACAGTTTTGGGACAGCCAGGATTTCTGGCACGAACAGGCTACACAGGCGAGGATGGCTACGAAGTGATGGTTGAGCCGGGCGTAGGTGAAGCACTTTGGGAAGAACTGCGATCAGTGGGTGTCGTTCCCTGTGGCTTGGGCGCAAGAGACACCCTGCGGCTAGAAGCAGCAATGGCACTCTACGGCATGGATATCGACGAAACCACTACGCCTCTGGAAGCAGGCTTAGGCTGGCTAGTGCATCTCGATCGCAAAGGGGACTTTATCGGGCGATCGGTGCTGGAGCAGCAAAAACAAAACGGACTGCAGCGACGACTGGTCGGACTGCGAACCGAAGGCCGCAACATTGCCCGTCACGGCTATCCGGTACTGTCTGAAGGCAAACCGATCGGCGAAATTACGAGCGGCACTCTTTCTCCAACGCTGGGCTATCCGATCGCGCTGGCTTATGTGGCAGCTGAACTGGCGCAACTCGATCGAGTGCTGCAAGTCGAGATTCGGGGCAAGAGCTATCCGGCAACAGTGGTGAAGCGCCCGTTCTATAAGAGTTCTTGACCATAAGAGCCATGATTTCACTCCTGCCGTTTTCCGCCCGCTCAGATGACATAAGCTGAAGAAACGATCGCTCCCCTCCCAGGAAAAACCGCACCGCCTCAAGCAATCCATTCTCACGCCAGGAAACTACCATGCTTGCCTCTACGCTGGAACTGTTAGAAACCGCTCACCGCAATATTTACGCGATCGGAGCATTTAATGTTTATAACCTGGAGGGGGTACGGGCAGTGATCGGTGCGGCAGAAGCAAACCGCAGTCCAGCAATGCTGCAACTTCATCCCAGTGCAGTGAAGTATGGCGGCTCGCCCCTGGTTTTACTTTGTTTAGAATCTGCCCGAACTGCCTCTGTCCCCGTCTCTGTCCATCTCGATCACAGCACTTCTGCCAGCGCGATCGAGTTTGCCCTGACTGCCGGAATGAGTTCGATCATGGCAGACGGCTCCCATTTGCCCTACAAAGAGAACCTTGCTTTTACCCGTGAAATGACTCAGCTTGCCCATGCTCAGGGCGCGATCGTTGAAGCGGAAATTGGCAGAATCAGCGGCACGGAAGATGGTCTATCGGTTTCTGAGAAAGAAGCCAAAATGACCGACCCAACTCAGGCAGGCGAATTTGTGCGGCAAACCCAGGTTGATACATTGGCAGTCACAATTGGCAACGTCCACGGCGAATACCGCAGCAAACCCCGTCTGGACTTCGATCGCCTGATTCGCATTCGAGAAAGAGTCGGTCATGTTTTGCTGGTGCTGCACGGCGCGTCGGGACTGCCTGCCCCAATGATCAGCAAATCGATCGAACTGGGCGTTTGCAAATTCAACGTCAATACCGAAGTACGCCAGGCATACATGACGACGATCGCCTCCGAAGTCTGCACTGCCCCCAAAGCCGACCTGCTGCCCTGCATGGAAGAATCGATCGCTGCGATGCAGGACGTGATTACCGAAAAAATGAAGCTGTTTGGCTCTGCAAACAAGGCACACCTGCACGAAACGCCATACGCGACGGTGCTGGCAGCACAGCGATACCGCAAATAAGGGAATTCCCTTGAGGCTCAGGATGCCGTTCACAAAAGGAACCTTGACCAAACCGAGCCTCCGAGATCTCAAGCATGAGCTACTTTAGCAGTCTCTCTGCGATAGCTTGCCATTGGGATCGATCGTCCGGCAAATGCGAGCGGCTGCCAGATCAGTTCGCGAAAATTGGGCGCCCTTCAGGTTAGCTCCGGTGAAATCGACCGCCAACAAATCGGCTTGTCGCAAATCGGCTCGTTTTAGGTCAGCATCGCGCAGTACGACCGCCATCATCTTTGCGCCCTTTAGATTTGCGTTTTCCAGGTTGGCACGACTCAGGTTAACGCCTCTCAAATCCTCACCGCTCAGATCAACATTTTGGAGATTGCAGCCAATGCACGATCGCGTTTCAAGCAGCTGCATTTTAGGGTCAATTCGATCCGTTGGCACGACATTATCAGCAGAAACAGGAGACAAGAAACAAAAAAGTGCCAGGATTACAGTTGCGAATAGAACGGCAATTCTCATTGCGATTCCCCATTAGCAAATGAACGACAGATTTTTGTTTAGATTACCCTACGGAACGGCAAAAAATATCTCCTGGTGCAAGCGGGCTGTCTGGATGCAGTAAATGCCTGGATGCGGTAAATAACGTTTCGCGAAACGCCCTTATCGATGTGCGGCACGTCTAAAAACCCATTACCGCTTCACCTGCTCCACCTGATCGATCGCCTTTTCCGACCCGACAAGGGACACATAGGGCTGGGTGAAATAGCGGTTGGCGACTGCCTGAATGTCTTCAGCAGTGATCGTCGGGATTTGCTGCTGAAAGCGATCGTCGTAGTCGATGCCCAATTTCAGCGTTTCGTACCAGCCAGAGATTTGGGCAAGCTGAGCGTTGGTTTGTTTGCCGAGGGCGTATTGTCCCAGCAGCTTGTTTTTTGACGCCTGAAGTTCTTCGTCGGTGAGCTGAACGGTTTGCAGCCGCTCAACTTCCGATCGTAGTCCTTCCAGCGCAACGGCAGCATTATCTGGCGCAGTGCCGATATAGGCAACAAAGTGGGAGGTATCGATCCGGGTAGGATAGAAGGCAGACACTTCATAAGCCAGTCCTTGCTTTTCCCGCAGCTCGACAAATAGCCGACTCGATAGACCGCTTCCCAGATAAGTATTGAGTAGCTTCAGGGTTAAATGATCTCGATTGTGAACTTCGCTTGCTAGATAACCCAGCATCACGATCGCCTGCTGTGTGTCCTGGAGGGTTACAAGCCACTGTGGGTTTGGAGTCACGGGCGGCAGCTCCAGGGTGGGCAGGGGCAAGGGCGATCCGTCTGTTTGCAAAGGAAGTTCCCAGTCGCCCAACGTGCGATCGACCAGTGCCATTGCTTCATCGGGCTGAATGCGTCCGGCAATGCTAATCACCACATTATCGGGACGGAAGTAAGTTTTGTGATAATGATGCAGGTCTGCCGGAGTCAGGCTAGATACGGTTTCGGCGGTTCCTAATCCGGGGAGGGCATAGGGGTGCTCACCGTACATCGCCTGCCGTAACTGATTGTTTGCCACGGAAAAGGGCTGTTCCTGCATCGATCGAATTCCTTGCAGGGTGAGCCGCCGCTCTAGCTCGACTTCCATTTCGGGAAAGGCAGGCGATCGGAGTAGTTCTGCCGCCAGCTCTAGCATTTCGGGAAAGTCGCCCGACACAGTCTTGAGGCTGAGCAAACAGTAGTCTGACGCCGCATCGGTTCCCAAACTTGCCCCAACGGACTCAACCCGTTCGGCGATTTCCTGCGACGTAAGGCGATCGGTTCCTTTGGTGATCACGGCTGCCAGCAGGTGCGAAAGCCCTGCCTGAGCGATCGGCTCATAGCGTCCACCCGCCCGGATAAACACCCGCGCTGCCACAATATCGGCTGCCGCATTTTCAGTACACAAAACGGTCATCCCGTTGGGCAGGACAGCACGATGCACAATACGATTTTGCATTAAATTTCTCTCTTTCCCGACCCTAATTTTCCTGACTTTAGCAGGGCTTCAGCACCGTTACAGCATAGCGTAGCGGCGACAGGTATTGACGGGCAATGTTTCGCAGTTCCTCCGGTTGGAAGGATTGAATCACCTGCGGATATGCCGTCGCGATTTGCGGTTCGGCGATCGTGCTGTAGTAACCGTAGAGTCCGGCAAGTTGTCCTGCCGTTTCGGTTGAAAAGGCGTAGTCGTTGCAGAGCAATCGCTGATAGCGGTTTAATTCGCTGGGCGACGGGGGAACCTCAGCCAACTCTGCTAAGCGATCGCCAATAATTGCCTCGACCTGCCCCAGATGCTCCGGCTCTAACCAGGCAGTGATCGTAAACAGGCTCGAATCCTGCTGAAGCGAGAAGCTGCTCATAATGTCCTGCACCAGGTAGCGTTCTTCCCGCAGTTCGCGCACCAGTCGCGAGGTTCGCCCGCCTGCCAGCAGCACCGAAAGCAGATCCAGCCCGTAGGCACTCCGCAAATGGTCCACGCCCGGTCCTATCCAAGCCATCATCAGCCGCGCCTGCTCTAATCGAGGCAGATGAAGCTCCTGTCGGCGAATCTCAGTAATTGGCGGTTCGGCTTCGACCTCGGGCAAAGGACAGTTCGATCGCGGCGCAAACTGAGCAAAGGAACGGCTGACTATTTCCAGCGTCGGTTCCCATGCCACATCGCCGACAATCACCACTGTCATATTTTCCGGCTGATAGTGAGTGCGGTGGAAATGGCGCATTTCGTCGGGCGAGCGAGCGAGCAAAAGCTGAGCATCGCCCAGAATTGGACGCCCGTAGGGATGCCGCTGATAGATGTTTTCGACAAGCGACTGATAGCCGAGATAGTCTGGGTCGTCGAGCGATTGCCGAATTTCTTCTAAAACGACATCGCGCTCCAGATCAAACTCCTCGTCTGGAATCTGAGCATTCAGCAGCAAATCTGCCAGATGAGGCAGGGTTTCGGGCAGGTGAATCGCTGCTGTGTTAATGAAAAAATGGGCGTAGTCGTGGCTCGTTGCTGCATTGGTCATGCCGCCGCGACTTTCAATAATCTGATCAAACAAGCCGGGTGGAAGCTGATGGGTTCCCTTGAAAATCATGTGTTCTAGAAAGTGTGCCATCCCCGACCAGGGTTCCGGCTCCAAGATTGCCCCCGCCTTCACCCACACATCAACGGTAACTACTGGGGCGGCTGGCGTTTGCTGATGAATTAGCGTTAGCCCGTTACTAAATCGATACTGCTGCGCTGGAAACAAATGGGTCTGGAGCAATTCAGGAGTTAGGAGTGAAATCAAGATAGCTCAGCTTTGATTTTCAAGAGGATCGTGAACGTTCAGAAACATAGACTCCAATGGGCAATCAATCTCTTAAATAGCTAGGATAGCGTACTCTCAGGACAAGTCGGTTGATAGGATAAGAATTTATTCCTATCAGAATGGTAATTGATCGCCGTAACCCCTGTAGTTGATGAGTTTGACAAGCGATCGATCCACGAATCTCTGTCTAGCCTCTTCGAGCTTTAAAACAGCTACTAACCCTTTAGCAGCGGAATAATCCAGGCAAAAATCAGGCTAATTATTATGGCTGCCTCCAGCCCTCGATAGAGCATCGATCGCCTGACCCAAAGCAAACTGCTGGTATCACCTGACCGGATCTGAAACCACCATTTCTGAATGTGCGATCGCCACTGTTTTGGGCTTTCTTCAGGGCGAAATTTCCACTGCCAAATTGAGAGCAGTAAAGGCAAACCGCCTACTTTCGCGCTCATCAGCAGATGAATTGCCAGCGTCAGCACCATCACCACCCAGGAAATGAGGTGAACGGAGTACCAAGGATGATTCAGTTCGCCGCGAGGTAGCCAGCCTGAGTCCATCATCTTGCCGGAAAACAGCGCAAACGTGAGAGCCAGCAGCGACAGGGTATTCGCACCGCGATGCAGCGTATACCACCCAATCGGCGTATTAAATTGACTCAGTTTTGTGAGGGAATCAGGCTGAAGCAGGCGTTTTTGTCCGCGTCGCAGTGCGTAGATGGCAAACACCGGGAACAGCAGCAGCGCGTATAGTCCAAACGTGCCATGAATACCTTCGATTTCGGGAAAGTGAGGCAGTCCAATTCCGCCCCAGCGTTTGTCATAAGTGTCGTAAGTCCAGTAGGCAGTGACGATCGCCCCAATCACAAAAATTCCGATGAGTCCGTGGAGGATGCGGAGCAGGAAGGGCTGATAGGGTTGGGTGGGTTTCATAAAAAGTCGTTTGACCCGGCTTACGCACTGCACAAGCTTAAAATGCTTAAGCAGAAATCAATTGCAAATGCTTTATCCATCAATATAAATCTATCTTGCGGCGATCGTCCATGATGATTGGAATCTGAAAGCTGAACTCGCTAAAGTAGAGAACACTAGCAATCTTGATGTAATCCCTATCCTCAAATCCCATGATTACGGCAACGGAATATGCTCAGCGTCGCGCAACCCTAATGGCAAAGCTGGGAAAAGGAACGGCAGTGTTTCGCAGTGCGCCGCTGGCAACAATGCACAATGACGTAGAGTACAACTTTCGGCAGGACAGCGACTTTTATTACCTGACCGGATTCGATGAGCCGGGAGCCGTTGCCGTACTTGCGCCGCACCATGAAGAGCATCGATTTATTCTGTTTGTGCGCCCGAAGGATCTGGAGAAAGAAACCTGGTCGGGCTATCGAGTCGGAGTGGAAGCTGCCAAAGAACAGTTCGGCGCAGATATCGTGTATCCGATCGATGAACTTGAAGAAAAACTGCCCCAGTATCTCGAGCCAGCCGATCGCATCTTTTACTCGATTGGCCGCGACAAAGCATTTAACGAAACGATTCTGAAGCACTGGCAGCAGCTTTTGAGAACCTACCCCCGCAAGGGCTACGGTCCCGTTGCACTCGAAAATCCGATCGCCCTCCTCCACCCGATGCGGCAAATTAAAAGCGCAGCCGAACTGGATCTGATGCGAAAAGCGGCAGAAATTGCGATCGAGGCTCACCAGCGAGCGATGGATTTTGCGCGTCCGGGTCACTATGAATATCAGGTGCAGGCGGAAATTGAGCATACCTTTCGTTTGCAGGGGGCGATCGGTCCGGCTTATCCATCGATCGTGGCATCAGGGGAAAATGCCTGCATTCTGCACTACACCGAAAACACGCGCCAGATGCAGGACGATGACTTGCTGTTAATTGATGCAGGCTGCGCCTACGGCTACTACAACTCCGATATCACGCGCACCTTTCCGGTAAACGGCAAATTCACTGAGGAGCAAAAAGCAATTTACGAAATTGTGCTGGAGGCTCAGCGTCAATCGATCGCCCAGGTGTATCCCGGCAATCCTTACAAGCAAACCCACGATGTTGCAGTGCGAGTGATCGTAGAGGGATTAATTGATCTGGGACTGCTTCAGGGCAACATTGAGGAGATCATCCAAGAAGAGAAATACAAGCCGTTTTATATGCACCGCACCGGGCACTGGCTGGGGCTGGATGTGCATGATGTGGGCGTTTATCAGCACGGCGAAACACCCCATAGTCTAGAGCCGGGACAGGTGCTTACTGTGGAACCTGGAATTTATATCTCACCTCACATTCAACCTGCGGAAGGACAGCCTGCCGTTGATCCCCGCTGGCACGGCATTGGCATTCGCATTGAAGATGATGTGCTGGTGACACCGGAAGGATATGAGAATTTGACGGCAGGTGTGCCGAAGATGATCGAGGATTTGGAGCGTTAATTTGCACTAGCCGCCGTGCGTCCAGGCAAGCCAGCGAGACGTAATCGGCTTGAGCGACTGAAGCTGCCGGATACTGTACTCATCTGCCAGATTGCGAATGAGTTCTGCCTGCGTCGGGTAGGGATAAATCGTTTTGGCGATCGCTTTCAGTCCCAATCCATTCGTCATTGCCTGAGTGAAGAGCGTAATCAGTTCACCTGCCTGAGGACTGACAATCGTTGCGCCCAAGATGCGATCGGTTCCGCGCTTGAGATGGACTTTGGCAAAGCCGATCGTTTCACTGTCAACCACGGCGCGATCGACTTTGGTAAGAGGCTGGCACAGGGTTTCAACGGGAATATTTTGTGCCTGAATTTCTGCAAGATGCATTCCCACGTGGGCGACTTCGGGTTCAGTGTAAACGGTGTAGGGCATCACCAAAGAGTTAATATTTTTGCGTCCAATGCCGCCAACTGCGAACAGCGCATTCTGTAATAAAACTCGTGCGGCTGCGTTTGCGGCATGGGTAAATTTCCATTTCAGGCAGCTATCACCGACCGCATAAATTCTGGGATTGGTGGTTTGTAGATAATCATTCACCACAATGCCTTTATCGCTGTACTCCACATTAACGCGATCGAGGTTCATGCCGTCTACGTTGACCGATCGCCCGGTTGCCACCAGAATTTCATCAATGGTTATCTTCTGGGCTTGCTGATTTTGTTCGTATTCGATCGTCTTACCTGTGTCCGAACCATTCACACCCAAGATCTTACTGTTAAGCAGAATTTGAATTCCCGCCTGTTCAAGCTGCTGCCGAATAATCTCAGACGCATCGGGATCTTCCTGACTCAGAAGGCGATCGCCCCGCACAAACAGCGCCACCTGTAAACCTAGCCGCTGGAAGGTCTGTGCCATTTCGCAGCCGATATAGCCGCCGCCGATAATTGCCAGGTTTGCAGGGCGATCGGTGATTGAAAAGACGGTTTCGTTGGTGAGATAACCTGCGGCATCCAGTCCGGGAATCAAGGGAATTGAGGGGTAGCTTCCGGTGGCCAAGACAGCTTTTTTGAAGCACAGTGTTTTTCCGGCAACGGTGATACGGTCTGAGTCGGCAAAGCTTGCCATCCCAAAAAACACATCCACGCCAAACTCATCCTGAAAGCGACGGGCAGAATCATGCACGCTAATGTCCGATCGAATGCGCCGTAGCCGCTCCATCACTGCCGCAAAATTAACCTTTACCGCTCCGGTTTCGATGCCATAGTCTGCTGCCGATCGCGCAGTTTCTGCCACTCTTGCCGATCGAATTAGCGTTTTAGAAGGCACACAGCCCACATTAGTGCAGTCTCCGCCCAGCAAATGCTTTTCAACAAGAGCCACTTTTGCACCCAGCAAAGCCGCTCCCCCTGCCGTCACCAGTCCGGCTGCGCCTCCGCCAACTACAACCAGGTCATAGCGTCGGGCAGGTTCAGGATTGATCCAGTCCGGTGGATGCAACCGCTCAACGAGACGCTGATTGTATTGATCGAGAGGGGCAATGGGGACGGGAGAACGAAAGGAGTTAGAGACAGGGGCACTCATGATTTAAGTCCTGCGGCAGGGTTTGCAGTTGAGTCCGGCAGTCTAGGCTGTGAATGCTGATTTTGCGCCGTCACACCGTTATCGTATCGCACCGTAACTATGCACCCCTTGTTCGATAGGCTAATCCAATTGGTTGGAGTTGTCCTGATTCTAATCTCGCTGATTGATATTTATTTGATCGTGCTCTATCCCCGCAGCGGTAAGGGATGGCTGAGTACGGCGATCAGCAAAGGAACCTGGCGGCTATTTCAGCGAATTGCCAGGCTTGGAGCAGCGATTCAGCGATCGGAGCGATTCGGTGCAGCAATTTTATCGTTTTGTGGTCCAACCCTGCTGATTTTGGTGGTTTCTGCCTGGACTGTGCTTTTGATTGTAGGCTTTGCCTGCGTGTACTGGACAGAATTGGGGATGGAAATTCAGGCGAGCGAAGGTCTGACGCCGATTAGCTTTAGCACGGCGCTGTATTACAGCGGCTATGTCTTTACGACGCTAGGAGTGGGCGATTTGGTGCCGCGATCGGACTGGGTTCGGATCGTAACCGTGATCGAAGCAGGGCTGGGATTTGCCATTTTTACGCTCACTATTACCTACCTGATGGCGATTTACAGCGCGTTGAGTCAGCGAAATATCCTTGCGCTGATGCTGCACCACCGCACAATGGGAAAAGCCAATGCCGCCGAACTGGTTGCCCGCATGGGCGCAGCCGGAGACTTTAACGATGCCCGCGACGATGTGGCGAAAATTGCCGAAAGCTTGTTGACCCTGCTGGAATCACACCATGCTTATCCTGTCGTTCACTATTTTCGCTTTGAGAATGACCTGTATTCCCTCGCGCGAATTGTCTGGCTGGCAATGGATACGGTGACGCTGATTAATACGGCTCTTCATCCCGATCGCTATCGTGCCTTTATTCGTTCCACGGTTGTTGCAGGACTGGCAAACGGCGGACAGCATTTGCTGATGGAACTGTCTTATACGTTTCTGCCCCAGCGCAGCTTCAAAATGGCTGGAGAGGATGACTTTATTTTGCGACAGCGATATCTTCAGGCGATCGAGCGGCTACGCCAGGAAGACATTGAAACCGTGCCCGATGTCGAAGCAGGGGTTCAGGAATATATTAAAATGCGCCGTCGCTGGGAGCCTTACGTCATGGCGATCGCTCACTACATGGGCTACCGCTGGAATCAGGTTGCGCCCTCCGAAAGCAAAATTGTGCGCGAAACAGGCTGGACGATTGCTCCGCCGCTGATTTAATCAGAACCCGATCGGGCTGCGGTTACTGTTCAAGTTTTATCTGCTCAAGCTTTATCTGTTCAAGCTTTATATAAGGCTGGGTCTAAAATTCGCGAGAGCCTGGAACCGCATCAATAGAGCTTTAGTCATATCAATCATAGAAATTAAATAATACTAAAGAGTCTATTTTTGCCCTTGGTTCGCGAGTTACAACAGAACATAAAGGGATTAAGATTCTTCAATCTTCCTCTGCTGTTGATATTTGTTTACTGCCATTTCTTGTGAGGTTTACTGTGATCCCATCAAACCTGACTGAGCACTCTCTGCAAAAAACGCTCGATGCTGCTGCTGCCAAAACGATCGATCGCAAGCAGGAAATTGTTGCGCTGTTGAGCGATGAGCAGCCCAGGAAAAGCAGAGAAGTCGAGCAATCTTATCGTCAGTGCATCTGGTGGGAAGGCTGCTACTACTGCCAGGATGAGCAGCAAAACTGGCATCAGGTCAAGTGCTTCCTTTAAGCACCCCGAACTTCTTCCTACAATCTACTGGATTAATTGCCGCCACTCGCTCGATCGCCGGAGTTGCTGCACGTCAAACTTGCTGTGCCAGCTTTTAGAAAACTCGGCGAAGCAATTTGCCTAGTGAACGATCGCCTCTATTGGAGAATAGGCGGAATAGAAATAAGCCTGCTTAAGAAAGCGCACTGCCTCTGCCAAATGTCCGGTGTGGTAGAGATACTAGGCAAGCCAGACCAGCATGTTGTAGCACACCGAGTTCTCTAGCAGCCGAATTGATTCTGGCAGCTCACCCTGGGAAAAAAATTCAGCCAGAATGGCAGACAGAGATTCTGCCTGGAGCAGTTCTTTATGGGTGGCGTTGTCTTCGCGCTGCCGATAGCTAACCGTCACCTGCCACAACCACTCTGCCTCACAGCGCGATCGCGCCAGCCAGAGCACCAGTTTCGTCTCTTCAGACATCGACAATCGCCGAGCGAATCCGCCTGATTGCAGCAGCCAATCTTGCCGAAACAGCATACCTGTCCTGATAATGCTGCAAAACAGCGGCTGTGTTATCCGTTGAACCATCATCAATCACAATCGCTTCATGCTGAGTCATGGTTTGCCGCAGCACGCTCTCAATCGCTTTGGGCAAGAATCGATCGCAGTTGTAGGTAGGAATGACAACGCTCACGTGGGGCTGACTCATTCTTGTTTTCCTTGTTCGATCGGCAACATCACTGAACGGGGAAAAGTCATTGCTGCTCTGGCAAGCGATTCCTCAAACCCTCTTTCCTATCCCAAGCTTCCCCACCCCAAGCCTTTGCAGTCTCTCCCCTGTAAACTGGTTTTCAGACCCCGGTTGATTCAATAGAATCGAAGGAGTCATTGCACAGTCGTTATCCCAAGCGAATTCGATCGTTTTTGAGAACCAGAGAAAATCTATGAGTGTAGCCGTTATCAAATTTTCTTCAGAAGATTGTGGACTGTGCCACAAAATGGCATTTTATGACCAGAAAGTCGTCTCAGAACTGGGTTTAGACTTTGTAGATGTCAAGATGCAGGATACTGCCACCTACCGCAAATATCGCAAAATTCTCCTGGCGCAATATCCTGATAAAGCAGAAATGGGCTGGCCCACCTACCTGATTTGTGCGTCGCCCGAAGCAGATTTCAAAATCATCGGAGAAGTGAAAGGGGCGCATCCTAAGGGTGAGTTTCGCACGAAGCTTCAGGAAGTTCTCGCTCAGAATGATTCTCCCTGAGCATTGCTCGAAATTCTGCCTGGGCGGATGGGCATCTTGGACATGTTGCCTTAGTAGGTTGCCTGATATGTTGCCTTAATCGATCGCCCGCAATGAGTTTTTGCGAAATTGATGAGAAACGTTTCCTGATCGATCTCAGTTCTTGCCCGGTCGTCTTGCCTTGGCTAATGATTTTTTGAGTCACTTTTTAATTTTTCACAGGGAAATTAGGCACCGCAAGAACTGATGATTTTCGCTATCCTAGCCCTCGCAGTACCGCAAGTTGCCTGCTAACGTAAATGCAATGTCTTCTCCCAACGATCGCCTGCTCAGAGAACCAGCTTCCTATCGTCTCACTGATCAAGCACCCTTCCGACCCGAAAGCCTTCTGTCTGATACCTGTGCGGCTGCGATTGAACTGGCAGAAATTGGCTGCTGGGAATGGCATCTCGATCGCGATCAGGTCTTGTGGAATCCTCAAGTTGCTCGCCTGCTTGGACTCTCTGCCGAAATCTCTCCCGTAATTTCCCCTGTCTCTTATTGCCAATGGCGCGATCGACTCCACCCAGACGATCAAGAACAGGTGAATCGCGCGATTAATACTGCACTCACCGATCGATCGAGCTACAGCATTGAATATCAGGTGCAGCACCTCGACAACCGAGTTCAATGGCTCTGTGAAAAAGGATGCTGGTACTACGATGCTCAATCTGTTCGTCTGGTCGGAATTTTGCAGGATATTACCGATCGCGTTCGTGCCAAAGCACAGCTTCAGCAGCAGCAAGATTTTCTTCGTACCGTCATTGATACCGATCCCAGCCTGATCTTTGTGAAAGACCTGGAAGGACGCTATGTGCTTGCGAATCAAGCCTTAGCAGATTACTACAGCACTACAGTCGAAGATTTAATCGGCAAAAAAATTGCAGATCTGGTCGAAGATCCGCACCTCGTGCAAGAATTTATGGCCCAGAATGCCGCAGTCATTCAAAACCGACAGCCCCTATTTATCGCCGAAGAGGAGATCGCGATCAATGGGCAGCAGCAATGGTATCAATGGCAAAAGCGCCCCCTTTTCCTTGCCGATCGCAACACCTATGCCGCATTAGGAATTGGCGTCAACATTACTAAAGCCAAACAGCGCGAAGCAGCCCTTGAGCAGATGCAGACCGACCTCCAGCAGCTTAATCAAGAGCTAGAACGGCGGGTTCAGGAACGCACTCACGCCCTGGAACGCTCCCAATTGACCCTTCGGCAGAGCGAGGAGCAGCTTCGCAGCATTTTTGAAAATGCCCCGATGGGAATCATAATCTTCGATGTGCAGGATCAGTACAAACTGGTGCGCTACAATCCCGCGCACCGACAGCTTCTAGGCTATGACGATGCGGAAATGTCCAGTCTTACCCTGAGGGATATTACTCACCCCGAAGATCTTGAACCGGATCTCCAGCGGGTTGATACCTTGATGAACGGCGAACAGACCAGTTTTCAAATGGAAAAACGCTTTATTCGTAAACAGGGCGAAGTCATCTGGTGCAATGTAACGGTCGCACTGATGCGTGATTCTCAAGGTCATCCACTTTACAGTCTCGGCATGTCAGAAGATATTACCGAGAAGAAGGCACTGCAATACCAGCGACAGCAGGCTGAAGAACAGCTCCGACGCGCTAATGAGCATTTAGCAGTAACCAATCTGGAACTTGCCCAAGCAACCCGCCTGAAAGATGAATTTCTCGCGAATATGAGCCATGAACTGCGAACCCCGCTCAACGCGATCATGGGCTTATCTGAAGTGCTGCAAACCGAAGTTTTTGGAGCGATTAATGACAAGCAGCGACAGTTTCTCGTCACAATTCAAAACAGCGGCAGTCACCTGCTTGAGCTGATTAACGACATTCTCGATCTGGCAAAAATCGAGGCAGGCAAGCTTGAACTTCAAATTGCTCCGGTTTCGATCGAGGAACTCTGCGAAGACAGTCTTG
Organism: Leptolyngbya sp. GB1-A1; assembly: GCF_039962475.1. Lineage (NCBI taxonomy): Bacteria > Bacillati > Cyanobacteriota > Cyanophyceae > Leptolyngbyales > Leptolyngbyaceae > Leptolyngbya > Leptolyngbya sp. GB1-A1. The sequence goes on from NZ_JAMPLI010000002.1 coordinate 66,641, forward strand.
ACTTTGTGAGGCATCAGGCACACGAAAAAAGCATTTCGCTCAATCTTGAGCTTGCTAATCCTTCTGCATCGATTCAATTAGACGAACGTCGCATACGTCAAGTGCTCATCAATCTGCTCAGTAATGCAGTCAAGTTCACACCAGAGGGCGGCTCGATTACGCTAAAGGCCAAGGGCAGTCCAGCCACACAGTGGTTGCAGTGCAGCGTTACCGATACAGGAATTGGCATTGCCCCTGCCGATCTCGAAAAGCTATTCCAGGCTTTTGTCCAAATTGATAGCAGCCTCTCTCGTCGCTATGAAGGAACGGGTCTGGGGCTAGTTCTGGTCAAACAAATTGTGGAACTGCATGGCGGTCAAATTTTAGTCGATAGCCAACCGGGACAAGGAAGCTGCTTCACCATTTTGTTGCCCTGGCGGTTCTCGCAATCCCATTCGTCTTCGGCTGAGCGGGCTTCGGGCTTACCTGTTTGCGCCGCCGCGACGAGTGCTCAGGGTGCAATGCAGCCCGTGATTCTGGTGGCGGAAGACCATCCCGATAATGTTATGACCCTGATGAACTATTTGCAGGCAAAGGGCTTTCACATCCTGCTGGCAAAAGACGGTATCGAGGCGATCGATCTCGCTCGATCCTATTTGCCCCACCTGATTTTGATGGATATTCAGCTTCCCCGCCTGAACGGTCTACAGGCGATCGATGCTCTGCGTCGGTATGCTGCAACCGCGAATATTCCGATATTTGCGCTGACTGCGCTGGCAATGCCGGGCGATCGCGAACGCTGTCTTACAGCCGGAGCCGATGAATACTTGACGAAGCCTGTGCAGCTCAACCATTTGTTTAACCTGATCCAAACCCGACTGAAACTCCAGAGCAGTTAATATATTGTTTCCACTTTCTCCACGCTCGCCTTTCCCGCTGTTTGTTCATCAGTCTGAGCAAGAATCACTCGCTGATACGCCTGCTGCGGATCGAACCGATCGTCGATTCCCCGCATTTGTTTAATCGCACGAATTACACTGTAGCCGAGGGCGATCGGCAAACCTATGAATGCAGCATTTCCCAAGCCTAATCCACGTAGGATTTTGCCCAGGCGCGAGTGCGCGTCCAGCCAGGGCAGATCTTCGGCAAGCTGCGATCGATACGGGGCTGCGGCAAAGCAATAGGGCGAAATATCCATTTGCACAAAGTCTAAATAGGGCCGCAACGGCTTAAGCCCAGGTGGAATAAGCGATCGATGCCAGGGTTTTTCGCGCTGCGCGTGGATAAACGGCGGCATTCCGTCAACCAGATTTTGCAGCCGCTCGGCGATCGTATATCCGGCAAGCCCAAAGTATTGAATAATGGCTGTGCCGCGCTTTAGAATCCGCAGTGGAATATGGGCAAACTCTTGAGTGCTGAGCAGTGTAGTCAACACGTCCTGATCGCCAAACAGATGAAACGGCTTTTGACCGTAGGGCTGCTGCTGTGCCTGCTGATACACCTCGGTTTCGAGCAACTGCTGCCACTGCTGCAACAACAATCGATGCGCCTGCGTCACTCGCATCACACCCGAATTGAGATTGAAGGGCAAGCTGCGCCCGAGCGCAAATCCCCACGCCCGCGCCCGATAGCCTTCATCGCGATAGTGACCGTATAACGCCTCTTCCGCAATTACCAAATCAGCGTCGGTCAGGGGGGCGATCGTTTGTCGAAAATCGCGGGTCACGATAATGTCGGAATCAATCCACCAGACTTCACGGTGTCCTTCTGTTAGCAGCTTCAGCAGCGCGTAGGGTTTAATATCCCATCCCGCAGCCGTGGCGATCGGCGTAGTTCTGAGATGAACCTGCGGCAGGGCAGCAGCCCAGGCTTTAAACGCTTCCGTAGCAGGCGGAAAGAACAGTTCAATTGGCACATGGGGACAGTGTTTTGCCAGACTGAGCAGCAGCAGCTTGACTGCAATTTCTTCGCGCTGACGATCTTCTGCAATGCAAATCACCATAGGGCTTGGAGCAGATTGAGAGAATCAGAGGATCAGGGTTAGAAGGTTCTGAAAATCGTCAGTTTGAATCAGTGATTGGAATCTAATGATTTGATTCGTGAATTAATTCATGAATTGAGGCGATTTTAGGCAATCCTCGATCGCTTCTTCATCCCTCAAAATATATATGACAATACTGTTATGAATAGAATTGTTTGTAGAATCGAATACACTCACAGCAGCGATCGAATAAAATGCACGATCGACCTGTAATTAATTCGGGCGTTGCTGAATAAGCGTATGATACGCCCCCTAGTCCCCCAACTTGGGGGGGAACCAGAATTCAAAGTCCCGCAGCATTGGCGGATTTAGGGGGCGATGCAGAAGCTAAATTTGCACCCTTCATATCCCGATTCAGCAACGCTTTAATTCGCTATAAATTCGACTTTTGTCCGCCATCGGTTCGCTATAAATTCGCCATAATTAAAGCCTGTGCGATGGAAAGAGCCGATGACTGCTGCCCAGCCTGATTTTTCGCTGTCTGATCATTCAATTTTGCTACACGATGCGGATCGCCGTCAGTGGCTTTTGTTTCAGCAGCCGATCGCAATTTACACGACCCAGGCGATCGATCAGGTCGTGCCCATGCTGCAAGACATTGAACAGCGGGTCACCCGCGAATCGCTTCACGCTGCTGGAATGATTGCCTATGAAGCCGCTCCTGCCTTTGATCTAACACTGACCGTTCACCCGGCTAATTTTCCCCTGATCTGGTTTGGGCTATTTGCTCCGCCGCAGATTGTTGAACTGCCTGCGAATCCAGTTTCTCTGTCGCCGCTCGATTGGCAGCCATCAATTGGGGATGGAGAATATCGATCGGCAATTGAGCAAATTAAGCACAGAATTCACGCCGGAGATACCTATCAGGTCAACTATACATTTCGACTGCGATCGGCTTTCAAGGGCGATCCGTTTCAGCTTTTCTTGCAGTTAATTCAGGCGCAGGGTGCGGGCTATGGCGCGTTTTTGCAGCTTCCCGACTGGTATATCTGCTCGGCATCCCCGGAACTGTTTTTTACCCTGGAGAATCGTCGGCTGGTTTCGCGTCCGATGAAAGGTACGATCGCCCGCGGGCTATGGCATGAGCGCGACTGTCAGCAGGCGATTGAACTGACTCTGTCTGAGAAAAATCGGGCAGAAAATCTGATGATCGTGGACATGGTGCGAAACGACATGGGACAGATCGCCGAGGTTGGTTCTGTCTCAGTTCCCGGACTGTTTGACCTGGAGCAATATCCGACGCTGTGGCAAATGACCAGCACTGTGCAGTGTAATACAGCTGCGTCGATGACCGAGATTTTTCAGGCAATGTTTCCGCCTGCCTCGATTACGGGTGCGCCGAAAGCCCGCACAATGGAAATTATTACAGCACTGGAAACCGATCCTCGCAGGCTCTATACCGGAACGATCGGTTGGATTCAACCCGGAGCAGGGACATCGCTGAAAGCTCAGTTCAACGTCGCAATTCGCACCATTCTGATTGATCGCACCACACACACCGCAGAATACGGAACCGGAGGTGGCATTGTGTGGGATTCAGCCGACACTGCCGAACTGCAAGAGTGCTACACCAAAGCGCAAATTCTCACCCGATCGCAGCCCGCTTTTGATCTGCTCGAAACCATTCTCTGGACACCCACAACCGGATATTTCTTGCTCGAGCGTCACCTTCAGCGTTTGCAACAATCCGCCGATTATTTTGGCAATGCGATCGATCTTGTGACCCTTGAGCAGGCACTTCTAGAGCAAGCCGATCGAATGTTAGCGGAATGCCGGCAGTCCTCCATGGGTTCTCTCAATTCTTCAATGAAGGATGGAGAAAGCAGGCTGAGCAGAGGAGCGAGTCAGGAATATAAAGTACGTCTAACCGTTTCGCGATCGGGCAAGTTTGAATTAAGCTATCGGCCCTGGGCCACTGCCCAACATACGATCAAAGCTCAGCTTGCCCCTTTTCCAATCGAGTCAAATTATCCCTTCCTGTATCACAAAACCACAGAGCGATCGATTTATGAACGGGTTAAGCAAGCCTGTTTTCCCGCAGAAGAAGTCTTGCTGTGGAACGATCGAGGAGAAGTTACAGAATTTTGTATTGGAAATTTAGTGATAGAAAAAGATGGACAGGCTTTTACGCCGCCGATCGAATCGGGTTTATTAGCGGGAACCTATCGCGCAGAACTGCTGGCAACAAACAAGCTGAAAGAACGAAGGATTCAAACCAGCGAATTGAGTGAATGCGATCGAATCGGGTTGATTAACTCGGTGCGAAAATTTGTTGCGGTTGAACTGGTTACAGTTAAAAGTTGAACCTGTTACAGGCGAACCCAGATGGCGACAAATAAGATGGCGACAAATAAAAAATCCCCTGGATGAACCAGGGGAACAATCAGGGTGCATCTACCAATTCCTTCTACGGATAAGCAGCAGCTCGCCCGGAATATTCAGAGAAAAATCGGCAAGTCGCTTAGTACTGATCATCAGTCAGGTCAGAGGATTGGGAATGCAGGGCAGGAAACGACCAGGAAACGAGTTCTTTATCCACGCACTGATCAACGCCCTCTTCTATGCCAAAGGGATGCATGGCACAAATCAGCAAATTTCCGCCGTAAACTTGCCCGTGGTAATGCTGACAGCCAATACAAACCGGATGTTGATTCAGCCAGGGTTCAACGGTGTGCGTCACAGGTTCAACGGCACGATCGAGCGTGGTTTCCATGCCCAGAACTATCTGAATCACGGGTTCAACCCAATCCGCAATTTGATGATCCAACTGATCGAGTTTCGGAACGATCGATCGCTCCACTTCTTCCATCACTTCTTCGGAAAACTCAATCACAGCATCTGCGAAATCATCTAATTCACGCCCAACGTTTTCAAAAAATTGCTCCACTTCTTTCGTCACCGAGTCTAAAGACCGGAGCCAATCCTGTTGCCAGCCATCCATAAACTGCGAAGGTAATGTTTAGTGAGTTGCCTATTGTGACTACTCTACTCTCGTTTGAGCCGCCGCAGTTCTTCTTGAAGTTTTGCAACTTGTGCTCGCAAGTCATCGACATTAGATTCCGGTCCAGCGGCTTTCGTCTCCGCGGCAGCGTCCGCGGCAGGCTCAGGTTCGTCGTCGGTTAAAATCTCAATCCGGCGCGGTTCGGTCGATCGCGGCTCATTCACAGACGGCTGCTCTTGCTGTGCCCGATTCATCATTTCATCGACTATCCGCTTCGCATCTTCGGCAGTAATCTCGCCGCGTGCCACCATCTCGTCTGCCAGCTTTTGCGCCTGAACCCGCAAACCTGCTAGTTTACCGCCTGCTTTTTCAGCCGCGTAGGAGGCAGCTCCCACACCTAAATAAAATGCTTTTTGAACGAAATCACCAAGACCTGCCATCGCTGAAGCTTCCTGTTTGCAAGGACTAGTTTTTCTCTAGCTTACAAAATGCGATCGGTTCCGTCGCTGCTCCTGAGCGGGAAATTACCCAACCACCTGAGGGGAAATTACCCAATAAAAATCAATGGAATTACTTAATTAAAACTATTCAACAAATAACCATCCAACAAAAAGACCCGGAGTTCACGCCGATTGCAAGCATCCCGTATTGCTGCTACCTTCCGGTCCTGACAAAGTTTGGGCGTTGTAATTGCATGAGTCCAGGTCTCTTTTAGAATAGCACATCGAGAAGCCGATCGCGAATTGTTGTTCCAAACGGCGATCGAACCGTTCTCGAAGTTATCGAACCGTTCTAACGCTATCCACTTTCCGCGAGAAGGAATCGGTAAAAATGCTCATCACCGATCGCTTGCGGGTAATGATGTTCGCGCTGATCGACATCCCGGATTGGAGCGGAATCTTGTTGCCGTTCACTGCAAGATACTGCTGATCAAGCTGAATCTTTGCCGGAAAACGATAAAACTGATGGTTTTGATCCGGCGGTAGCGCATCCGAGCCAATGTTGATGATTTTGCCTTTGATATCGCCAAATTCACTAAATGGAAACGAGTCTACGCGCACATCGACCGGCAATCCTTCGGCAACAAAGCCAATGTCCTGATTGGTGATAAAGACCTCAGCCACCAGCGCATTGCTCGGCACAATTTTCAGAATCGGCTCGGTACTGTTCGCGACAAATCCGGATCCCTTAGCTTGCAGATCAAAGACAACGCCATCGATCGGCGCCCGAAGTTCCTGATAGCGCAGGGTTTGTTTCGCCTGGCTGAGCTGGCTGTCAATTTCAGAAATGCGGTTTTCGTTGTCTAGAATCGCCTTATTGATTTGGCTATCAATGTCCGCAATTCTTTTGTCGTTTTCAGCAATTTTGCTGAGCAGATCAGTGTTGGTAGTGGCAACAGTATTTTGCAGCTTTTGCTGAGCCTGGGCGATCGAAAAGCGCAGCCGTGCCGCTTCCTGAGCCAAACGATTGGCTTCTGACCGGGACTGAATCACCTGCTGCTCTTGCTTCACCACCTGAATTCGGGCAATGCCGCCGTCAACCAATAGCGGAGCCAGATCGCTATAAATTTTTTCGTCGATTGCTAGACTTTGCCGGGTCGAGGCAAGCTGCTGTTCGGTCTGGGTAAGCTGCTGTTGAAGCTGAGCCACTTCAAACTGAGCCGCCGCCGCTCTGGTGCTAGATTCCTGTTGGCTGGCTTGCAGACGAATCTGCTGCTCTGGCGAAAGACCTGCACCGCTGCCGCCGAACTGTGCCCGATAAAGCTGATTTTCAGCCAGCAGAGCTGAGCGGTTTTCGGTGAGCGACAGCACTTCGGGAGACAGATTAAGCTGCTGAGCGGTCGCTAAACTGGGAGCCACAGAACCCGCCAACTGAGAACGGTAAAACTGATTCTGGCGAGTCAGCGAGGCTTTGACCTGTTCGAGCGATTTTTCCTGGGCTGCCGCAGCCGTTGGGTCAAACCGAATCAGCAGATCGCCTTTGTTCACGCTCTGCCCATCTTTCACCAGGATTTCCTGCACCACACCGCCCACCGGAGCCTGAATGGGCTGCACGCTTTGTTCAGGCTGGAGCTGTCCGGCAGCAGGAACGGCTTCTTCGATTTGAGCAACCGCTGCCCAGACGATCACAAAGCCAGCCACGCCCATAATCCCCCAGAGAATACAGCGCGACCACAAACTAGTTTGCTGCAACAGAATTGGCTGATCGAAGGATTCTGCCCGAATCAGCTTATCTTCAGCAGCTCCGGTCTCTGCTAGCTCCGCCCGGCTCTGTTTGCCGTTGCCGTTTTGGTGAGCGGGCACTTTCAGGGGGGCAAGACTGCTCGATTTGCCGTTTTTTCCGGCTCCGTTCCTTCCGTTCATTGCAAGAAAGCTCCTTTGCGGATCGTGGATTAAGGGGGACTGAGTGAAGGAAAACTGCAAGACTCGGTGTATTCCAAAGCGGAAATGGCTCCCTCTGCATCCATCTTAGAGAATATCTGAGAAACCATCCGTGATAGATGCACACTACATTTCAGCTTCCTGCTGCTGATAGAGGGCATAGTAGCGTCCCCGCAGCGCCATGAGTTCATCATGCGTACCAATTTCAACAGGCGAACCTTTATCCATCATCAAAATAATATCGGCATTGCGAATTGTGCTAAGTCGGTGCGTGATGAAAAATACGGTTCGATCGCTAAACACCTCTGCCAAATTCAGGCAAACGCGCCGCTCCGAGTCATAGTCCAGTGCGCTGGTCGCTTCGTCCAGAATCAGCAGACGCGGGTTTTGCAGCACCGTGCGGGCGATCGCAATCCGCTGCCGCTGTCCACCCGAAAGGGAAGCTCCGCGTTCACCCACTCGCGTGTTGTAGCCGTTGGGCAGTTCCATGATGAAGTCGTGCGCCGCCGCCGCCTGAGCCGCCCGGATGATTTCTTCCGCCGAAGCATTGGGACAGGTGAGGGCAATATTCTCCTGCACACTACCTTCAAACAGCAGGGTATCTTGAGGCACGATGCCAATTTGCTGTCGCAGCGAGTAGAGTTCGACTTTGCTGATGTCGTAGCCGTCGATAATGATTCGCCCTTCTTCCAAATCATAGAGTCGGGGCAGCAGCTTCATCAGCGTACTCTTCCCGGAACCGCTCTGACCCACAATCCCGACAAACGCGCCTGCAGGAAACTCCAGACTGACGTTGGTGAGCTGCCACGGTCCACTCGTGCCAAACCGGAACGAAACGTCGTCAAACTTAACCTGACCCTGAATTGGAGGCATCGGGATATTTTGGCGATCGGTTTCATCCGCTTCGGGAGCCGAGTCTACAATGTCGCTGAGTCGTTCGATCGACAGACCCACTTCCTGGAAGTTTTGCCAAAGTTGCGCCAGACGCAGCAGCGGACTCGTCACATATCCGGCAATAATTCGGAAGGCGATGAGCTGACCGAGTGAGAGCTGACCTTGCAGCACCAAATAAGCTCCGACCCAGATCACCAGCAGACCCGAAAGCTGGTTCAGGAAGTTGCTGGCAGACCCGGCAGTCGTGGAAGTGAGAACGGTTTTAAAGCCTGCACTGACATATCGGGCATAGCGTTGCTGCCACTGCCAGCGTGCCCGTAGCTCCATATTCTGGGCTTTGACGGTCTGAATCCCTGAAACCACTTCCACCAGATAAGACTGGGTTTCAGCGTTTCGCTCCGCCTTAACGCGAAGCTGGTTACGAATCAGGGGTGAAGCGAACACTGCCAGCAGAATAAACAGGGGAATCGTCAGCAGCGACACCAGCGTCAGCAGCCAGCTATAAACAAACATCACCACAATGTAGATCACGGAGAATATCGCATCCAGCACCACGGTCAGAGCCGTCCCGGTGAGGAACTGCCGAATATTTTCCAGCTCATTGATCCGTGTTGCCAGTTCTCCAACCGGACGACGTTCAAAGTAGCGCAGCGGCAGCCGCAGCAGGTGATCGATAATCTCTGAGCCAAGCGACATATCGATCCGGTTCGTGGTGTCCACAAACAAATACGTTCGTACACTGGTGAGAAGCGCCTCAAAGAGTGCCAGTGCCAGCAGCAGAAACCCCAAAACATGCAGCGTGGCGATGCTTTTCTGCACAATCACCTTATCGATGATCACCTGCACCATCAGGGGATTCGCCAAGGCAAAGAGCTGCACAAAGAAAGAGGCAATGAAGACTTCGATCAGCACCCGCTTGTGTTTCTGGACGGCTGGCAAAAACCAGTTCAATCCAAATCGCTGCTGCGGCGTTTGCTTGGTCGATTTCAGCAGCAGGATCTCACCCTGCTGTCCCCAGGTTTCAGCAAAATCCGCAGGTTTGCGTCGCCGAATGCCGCTTTGGGGATCAGCAATCACCAGTTCACGTTCGCTCGCTTCATACAGCAGCACAATTCCATCCTGCCACTTCAGCAGAGCCGGACCCTCGATACGACCGATCGCATTGGCTGGAGCTACCACAAGCTGAGCATTCAAGCCCATCATTTCGGCAACCGCGCCACACAGCTCCAGGGAGACGGCGCCCATCCGCTGCGACTGACTCACCAAAACGCGCTTCACCACATCGCTGCGGAACGGCATATTGAAGTGCTTGCAGAGCATCTGCATACAAGCCATTGCTTCGTCCAGCTCACCCTTGCCGCGCACAAAGGGATAATTGGGCCGCCCAGAGGATTTTTTATCCGCCGTGAGACTGGGATCAGCTTCTCCGGGACGATCGGGCGCGTAGGGAATTTCAAGCTCTGGCTCGATCGCCGCTGATTCGATCGGCTCCGGGGTGGCATCAGCAATTTGTTCGGTCAGGATCTCTGGAAAGCCCACAATTCGCGCAGGCCGGCTGCCCGTCACTTCAACGCCGCTGAGCCGACCGTTTAGCGTCAGCCGACTTCCGACCGGGAAATTTTCAATTTCGCCGCCGCCGCTTACGAGCCAGATCCGATTTTGTTCAAGCTGGGCGATCGGAGTCCGTCCGGGGGGCAGGTTGCATACCACCGCTTCGGTTTCTGCCTGAAACGATAGCTCTTTCAAGTCAGCATCGCCATTTGCCTGACGGTGTAGCTCTGTGCCCAGCAGGTCAAAGACTTCCATCAGCGGCGCACGCTGGCGAAACGCACTGGCTAAGGTCGGTTCTCGCTCCAGCAACGCCAGAAAATCGGTGGCTGATAGGGTGAGGCAGATTGTTTCCGTCGAGGCGATCACCGTTTCACAAGGGACACCGCGCACCAGCCCCACCCAGCCAAAAATAGCTCCCGGCTGAAGCAGTTGCAGCGTCACAGGCTTTTGCGTCCGGGGATCATAGCCCAGTAGCCGCACCTGTCCCTGATAAACAATACAGACCTGATTGGGGAGTCGATCGCGCACCAGCACCGCCTGCCCCATCCGGTAACGCAAGAGCTGAAACCGCTCAGTCGCGTAGGACAAGGCACTGGGCGAAAGCTGGTCGAACGGCGGAACAGCCGCGACAAAGTCTTGAACAGTGGATTTGGTATAGGTCATGTGGCAAGGGGGGCAGCCGTAGAAGGATTAAAACTCAGGGAATCGACTTGTTCCAATTGTTCCTTGAGCCAGGTATTAAAACATTCGTTTAACAATCTCCGCCGCATCGATTCGTCAAGCTGGGCGGGAATAAATTTTTCCAGACGAACCAGGACGATCCATTCGCCCACACGGGTAGGAGGGCTAATATGACCGGGCTGGCTGAGCATCAGAAGCTGTGCCAGAGTCGGGTGGGGAACGCTCAGCTCTACCGGACCGATCAAGCCGTCGGTCTGCGCTTCTGGACCCTTTGAGTAGCTGCGTGCCAGTTCAGCAAAGCTCTGTTCGCCTTCCAACACCCGGAAATAAAGCTCTTGGGCAACGCCAATGTCCTGTTCCTGAACCCGAATTAGAGAGTAAATGACCTTATCGAGCCTGTCTTTGCGGCTGAGGAAGTAAGACTCTAGCTTGTTTCCCCAGGTTGCCTGTTTAAATTTCTCAATCCGCATTTCCCGGCTTGCCAGAGCATCGAGCTGCTCTTCAGTCATACCGTAGTAGGCTAGCCACGACTGCCGGGCTTCCGCTTCTTCGAGCTGGTTTTGACTGTAGAATTGCTGACGTGCTTCGGCAATTTCTGCTTCTGTACAGTCGATCGCTTGAATTGCCTGATCAATCAGGAGTTCCTGAACAAACTGCGGCATCATCTGATAACCCGCCATCAGCGGCAGCAGTTCCTCAGCCTTGATCGATCGATCCCCAATTTGTAGTACAACAGTCATCTCAGTAGGATCTCTGTGGATACACGCTATGCCCTTTGACTTTAACTTTGCCCTAATTTCTCTCGATCGACTCAGGGATACGGAGATTCAGGTAAAAACTTCGGGTCAATCCTGAAATCTTATTAGGGCCAGCTAAAACACTCAGTAGAATCTCTACCATTTTGCCTTTTGTTCCGTCTAGATGGCATCGACAACAGTTTGTCAAAACTCTTATCGCGTCACTGCACGAAATTCATTTGCAATTACTTTATACAGTAGGAGACTTGAATCCTCCTAAAAATACGTGGGAATGTGACATTTTGATAAGTATACTTGTTGATTTATCACAAAGCCTTTACACAACCTGTCCTGGATTCCTGCTCCTGCCAGTTTGCCTGCTCTTGTCCATACAATCCCCACTAAAAACCCCCACTAAAAACCCGTCAGTTCTGAGAACTCGTCACTTCAGAACTTGTTACTTCAGAACTCGTTACTAGCATCAGGCAGCAAACCAGATTCGGATGCAGCTTGTGATACAGCAAACACCAGGCCGGATACCTCCATTTGGTAAGCTGAGATGACCGTTCAGAAGAACGTATATCACCCATGCACAAGCTGTTATCCGGCTCCCTTCGGACTGAAGCGATCACAATCGCCATTCCCCAGTTACCGCCCCAGCTCCAAAATATCCGGTTTGTACAGCTCTCCGACTTGCATTATGACGGACTCCGGCTTTCAGAGCAGATGCTCACTGAGGCGATCGAAACTAGCAATGCGCTTCGGCCAGATTTGGTGGTGCTCACGGGCGATTATGTCACCGATGACCCCACTCCGATTTATGCCTTAGCCGATCGACTTCAGCGGCTTGAGAGCCGGTTGGGGATTTATGCGGTGCTGGGAAACCACGACCTGGAACTGCCCCAATCCAGAACCGAGGTGACAACTGCCCTCACTCGCGCTGGAATTCGGGTGCTGTGGAATGAAATTGCTTACCCGCTAGGGCAACAGCTTCCGATCGTCGGACTGGCAGATTTCTGGTCGCGTGAGTTTAATCCTGCTTTAGTCTTAAGTCAGCTTCACCCCGAAACGCCCCGCATCGTTCTTTCTCACAATCCCGACTCTGCCGCTAAACTTCAGCCCTGGCGGGTCGATCTTCAGCTTTCCGGGCACACCCACGGCGGTCAGATTGCTTTACCCGGTTTCGGACCCTTTCCCACAGGCTATCAGCGGCTGCGTCGCTATGTTCCCAAAACCTGGCGCAAATGGATTCCTTATATGAAAGAAGACTGCTACAAAGTTTTGCAGCACTGGGAGTGGGCGCAGGGATTGCACCAGGTCGGCTCTAATCTGCTTTATGTGAATCGCGGACTGGGAACCTATCCACCGGGACGGCTCTTCTGCCCGCCTGAATTAACAGTAATCACGATCGTTTAGCCCCGATCGAGCCTAATTCCCGCCAATCTCCTGCTGGCTACGCTCCATCCATCCTGCAAGCGGGGTGGGTAGACCGTCTACGCTGGTTTGATTTTTAAGCTGCCAGTAGTCCCACATGCCCCGATCGCCTTTCTTTTGCGCCCATTCCACGATGTCCGATCGCTGTCCCTCAAACTCGTAGAGCGGAACGCCCGTACCGCAGGAAGTCTGAACGCGATCGATTTCGGCGATGATAATTTGTCGGGTTCCGGGAATCGTGGGAAACAAGTCAGCCTGGGTGTGCCAGTCGAGGGCATCCGGCGTCAGCACTCGTCCCTGACCATATAGCCGCAGGATTAAAGGCTTGCCTTGAAAAGCACAGAACATGAACGTAATTCGCTGATTTTCTGCTAGATGAGCAGAAGTTTCGTTACCGCTTCCGGTGAGGTCAAGGTAGGCAACGCGATTGGGTGAAAGAATGCGAAAGCTATCCAGCCCCTTGGGTGAAAGATTGATGTGTCCAGCGGGGCTCAAGGGCGCAGTCGCCACGAAAAAGATTTGCTGCGCGTGAATAAATTTTTGTAAATCGTCAGTGATGCGACCGAAGACTTTAGCCATAAAGGGAAGTAGACAAATAACTGCTGAAATCTATTCCACCTTCTACAGTAAGTCTCTGAGTACGCGCTCTACAGAACTTTGCGTGTAAATGAATCTTCGATTGATTTGAGCTATTGCCAACCTGTGAAAGAAACCCGTGAAAGAAACCTGTGAAAGAGTTTATTGTCGTAGACACGGAGGGAAGCGAGATCGTTCGCGAAATTGCGATTTTGAACAGCGAAGGACAGCTCGTTTACGAAGCTTTTGACGCAGCCCATCCAAACTACACAGAAACCCAGCTTAAAAAACAGCCGCTTCAGGCAATACTGCCCAGCTTTTTTGATTTCGCAAAGCAAAAGCAGGTGATTTTTCACTCCGCAAATCACGATATTCAGGTTCTACGGCAAAGCTGTCGGAAAGCAGGACTAACCTGGAGGAAAATTCAGTTTAGCTGTACTTATGAACTGGCTCAGCATTATCTGCCCGATTTACTCAGCTACTCACTCGAATACTTAAGTAAGCGATTAAACTTAAAAGTTAACCAGAAATACTTCAATCCCCAACAAGCCCACTCTGCCCGCTACGATGCCGAATTTACCTATCAGCTCTATCTGAAACTTATGGAACTGAAGTCGCAGTCCTCCCTGAAAAAGGCGTTGAAAGATAAACCGAATCCCTTTAGCAGCAGCAAGGTTGATAATCCTTTTCAAGACCATCCTGACCTGAAGCAAATTTATCAGGATGAGTTTGAATTGCTAAAGGCAACGATCGATGATATCCGAGACGATCGCAATCATCAGAGCCAGGGAGCCGTAGTGATCGGGGAACCGGGAACGGGCAAAACGCACTTGATCATGCGATTGGCAAAAGAGCTGTTGCAGGTGAATCGTCTGCTGTTTATCGGTCAGCCGAATAATCCCGATAGTGTTCTCTATCACATCTACACGCGCATTCTCAAATCGTTTGTCGAAACTGTTCCAGGAAATGGCTTTACCCAGCTTGAGAATTTGTTAGCACACAGCTTTGTTAGAATTCTTCAGGCAACTTCCCAGCAAAGCAATAACGATGAAATCATTCTTTCGAGAATTGGAGAAAATCCGCTTGCGCTTTATAGTTTGGCGAAAGAAGGAACCGATTTGAAGCGCAAACTCTGGCAGCATATTGAGCGACGCACCAATGAATGGTGGACAAGCCAATATGGGTTATCGGGCTACTCGGCGCAGATTATTAAAGGCATCATCAAATTTTGCAGCTATACCGAACCACGACGCAAAGAATTAGCAACACGCTGGTTAGTTGCTCACGAGCTAGAGCGCGAAGATGCGGAATCAATCGGCTTAGAAAACTGGAGCGCAGACTTCAGCAAAGAGGATTTCTCATTAGAAGCAATCTCAGTATTTAGCAAGCTTTCTCTGCTCGATGAACCGCTAATCATTGTATTTGATCAGCTTGAGGGATTAGGACTGGAATGCAATCGAAATCTGCTGGAACGATTTGGCGAAGCCGTCAAAGAAGTCTTTACCTACGTTCCGAATAGTTTGATTATTCTCAATCTGTTTCCCGATCGCTGGCAGCAGTTTCAAACCTTTTTCGATGGTTCAGTGATCGATCGCATTTCGCAGCACAAAGTCTTTCTAGAAGCTCCAACTAATCAGCAGATCAAGGAAATTTTGCAGCTTAAAGTGAGGGCGATCGGCATTGATTTAGAAAAGCTATTTACATCAGGAGAACTTCAGCAAATTCTCAGTCATCGTCCGATTCGAGCCGCCCTGAATCGAGCAGCAGACTACTATCGCTACAAGGCACGCGGAATTCCCCTACCGCGATCGGCTCAGGAATTTTCGGAATCCTATCCTTCCCCCGAATTCCCGATTTCTACGGAACAGCGACTCGATCGCCTGGAGCAGGAGCTCAGCAAATTTCGGCAAGCAATTCAGGCGATCGCAACCGGATTAGGCTCAATCTACAGCACAGAAACAAATGGAGAGACTCCCGTTTTTCAGCCGTTTCTGAATACTGAGTTCAACCCTCATCAAAACACTCATTATCAGAATGGAAATGCTCATCGCTCTGATGAAACTCTCATTGTCCGTCTTGATGCCACACGACAGGTTTTAGACTATCTGAAATCGCAGAGACCGGAACTTTTGCAGGACTATGACAAACTGCAAATTATTACGGACAGCGACGATATTGGCAAACTCACGACGATCGCCGAAGCTTTTCAGCTCATCCAGCCCTTTGAAATTGACTGTCTTCGATTAGGTAAGTCTAAATTGCCTGAAAATCGTGTTTTTCAGTCTGAGCTTAAGAAGGTGGCGATCGGATTTCTGCAAATCGACGGCAGCGGATTCACGAGCCGTTTGAAAAACTTCAACGAATTAGTTGTCAGCCACAAAGACACTCGGTTTCTTCTATGGCGTGATGGGCGACAGCCACCGATTACAGGCAAAGTAGGACGCGAAGAAATCGAGAAGTTGAACAATGCGGCGAATGGTGTATATCGACTAATGGAGGAAAACGATCGGATTGATTTTGAGCTGCTGTACAAGCTCGTGATCGATATTCAAAACCGAGATTTAGACGTTGATTTGCTTGCCGCACTGGAAGTCGTGACGGACGAGTTAAAAGATAACTGGCTGATTCAGCTTTTTCAGCCTGAGCGATCGCTGAACTGAAATTATTCTCGACCGACCAGACCTCGGCTGACCAGAACAAAGCCTCTGGTTTTCCCTGAAGTTGTATCCAGCGTGTTCATCGATCGCCAAAGCTCATCGGCTCTCACCCAAACGGGAGGATATTTGTAGCGGGCAACATCCAGAATCAAAAAGCGATCGGTTTCCGCATGATAGGCAGCGATCGGGGAAATGTGCCCACCTCGCTCTTGTCCAATTTCTCGACGCAAATAGTTAATCAGAATATAGTTCTGCGGCTGATTGAGGTTTTCGATCACCAGTCTGCGAAACTCTTCCAGCGACGTATCGCCCGCATGGTGAACCGTGGCTTGCACCGAGTAGCTTTCGAGCAGTTTTCCCAGTTCTTCCAGGGTCAGCCCCTGCCGCTGCACCACTTCAGGCGCGATCACCTGTCGGGCGGCTTCACTGTCAAAAAAATTGTCCTGCGTGAAAACGCGATAGGGTTCATACTGAGGCGCGATCGGCGCGGGAATGCCCAGACTATTCAGGATCATCACCATACTGGCAACGCCGCAATAGGCTTGATTCACCTGCGTCACAAACTGCGAGCTGAGATTCCAAAAGTCCTGTCTGGCGGCACTCTCTATCAGCAGAGCTTCACCCTGCGGTGAGTTAAACGCAATCAGACGGTCGGGGAGGGCAAGGGTCTGGGCGATTGTCTGCCCGGCAGTAAGGCACAGCCCAGCAATGGCAAACTGAAGCAGCGCAAATCTTTTTTTGAGCATCATGAATTGACTCTCCTGAATTTATCGACAGGCTGCGAGTGCTTCGATATCTGCATTCACGATCGCTTCCAGATTCCTCGTAATTTTCTCAATATCCCAGTTCCACCAGGCAATTTCTAGTAAATGCTGAATGATTTCATCTGAGAATCGCTGCCGAATTTGCTTCGCCGGATTGCCGCCGACAATCGTGTAAGGCAACACATCTTTCGTAACGATCGCTTTTGCTGCAACGATCGCGCCATCCCCAATTTGCACGCCCGGCATAATGACCGCCTCGTAGCCAATCCAAACGTCGTTACCAATTATCGTATCGCCCTTATAAGCAGAATCATCGGTCTTGGAAGCAACCCGTTCCCACCCCTGCCCAAAAATCTCAAACGGATAGGTCGAGAAGCCAGACATGCGATGGGTTCCCCCATTCATCACGAACTTTACTCCTCTCGCAATGGCGCAAAACTTACCGATCATCAGCTTATCCCCCACAAAAGGAAAGTGATATAGCACATTGCGCTCAAAGTTTTCGGAGTCTTCCGGGTCGTCGTAGTAAGTGTAATCGCCGATCGAAATATTGGGATTAGAGACTGTGTTTTGAATAAAACAAATCTGAGGAAATCCCGGCATTGGGTGCGGGTTCTTGGGATCAGGATAGTTCATTTGCTTTAGCACACCCCAAGCAAAAAACCGGATAGGACTAGCCTACCCGGAATCGAAGGAAAAGGATGATCAGATTGATTGATTAAACTAAACGGCAGAACGTTAGCTTACACGCCCACGGTCCGCTTGCTCACCTGAGCCAGTTCGCCTTTCACATACTTGGCAGCGTACTCTTCCAGGCTAATCTGCTTGATCTTAGACGCATTGCCTGCGGTTTCGAACTGCTGATAGCGATCGGCGCACACTTTCTGCATGTACTTGATCGAAGGCTTGAGGAAGTGGCGGGGGTCAAATTCCTTCGAATTTGCCGACAGAGCTTCACGGACTGCTGCCGTGATTGCCAAACGGTTATCCGTATCGATGTTCACCTTCCGTACACCGCTCTTGATACCCTTCTGGATTTCTTCAACGGGTACACCGTAGGTTTCAGGGATAGTACCACCGTGTTGGTTAATCAGCGCAATCAGATCTTCGGGAACCGAGGAAGAACCGTGCATTACCAGGTGGGTGTTGGGCAGGCGGCGGTGGATTTCTTCGATGCGGCTGATTGCCAAAATTTCACCGGTCGGCTTGCGGGTGAACTTGTAGGCGCCGTGGCTGGTTCCGATTGCGACTGCCAGCGCGTCAACCTGAGTCCGCTCAACGAAGTCAACCGCTTCATCGGGGTCGGTCAGCAGCATGGAGTGATCGAGTTCACCTTCAAAGCCGTGTCCATCTTCTGCTTCGCCTTTGCCGGTTTCTAGCGAGCCGAGGCAACCCAGTTCACCTTCAACGCTAGCCCCGATCGCGTGAGCGACTTTCACGACTTCGCTGGTGACAGCAACGTTGTACTCGTAGCTTGCGGGGGTCTTGGCGTCAGCTTCCAGCGAACCGTCCATCATGACGCTGGTGAAGCCGTTCTTAATTGCGGAGTAGCAGGTTGCAGGCTCGTTACCGTGATCCTGGTGCATCACGATCGGAATATGAGGATAGGTCTCAACCGCAGCCAGAATCAGGTGACGGAGGAAATTTTCCCCAGCGTACTTGCGGGCACCACGAGAAGCTTGCAGAATCACAGGGCTATCTGTGGCATCAGCAGCCTGCATGATTGCCTGGATTTGCTCCATGTTGTTGACGTTGAACGCAGGAATGCCGTATCCATTCTCGGCGGCGTGATCCAGCAGTAGTCGCATTGGCACAAGTGCCATAGGTTTCCTCCTAGTTGGTGTGATCAGCTAATTTCGGCTTGAAATGAGAAATGCTTATGACAATCTTAAGATACTTTACACTCCCAGGTGAATTAATATCTTTCGGATTTCGGTCTAAGCGGCGAATGTGAACGCCAGCCTCGTTTTTAAGTATAAATGCTCAAGGTGATCTTTAGTCAAGCTTTGGTTTCAGGATGAATTGATTCTCCCTCAAGAGGTTATTTGAGGAGCCGCAACTGTCCTGCATTGCCCCCTAAATCCCCCATTGGTTACTGCCGCTCTACAGGAGCGAGTGGGGGACTTTGAAGGCTGGGGGAGGTTAAGGTCGATCGCGTAACTCTCGAACAATTTCCTGCGCTAAGTTTTTGCTCCAGACCTGCTCGAAGGGACAGGAAACCCGCCCGTCTTCCCGCTCAAACCAGCGAATTGCCTCTTCAAGCTGACTCACAGAATAGGTGTCGTTGATCAGCATTTTAGTCAGCAGGGTTTTGACGATGATCGCCTGAGCATCATTTAGAACGAGCATGGCTGATCCTCTTGAGTCGATCGTGAATTTGACAAGCGTTCGGCTTTGCTGAGAATCACCAGGGCTTTGTCGATATCGCGCACTTTGATGGCTCGAATGGAAGTCAGCAGAGAACGGATGAGAGCAACCTCATCATCAGAAAGGGTAATCATGTTTGAAACTCCATAGGAAGTTAACCTAGATGTCATAAAGGTTCTGGGTGCTTTTAACTTGATTTCACTATAGGAAAATTCGGCAATTCGTACAACATAGAAATGCCAAAAACAAAGAATAATCCTGAAACCCCGCTACGATCGTTGAGTTGCAAAGGCTAGGTGTGTATTAAGAACCTTCGATGGCTAGGAAAAAGAAAGCAGAGCTGCGCCTGTATATCTCGCCTAGTCTGGATAGGCTGCTGAAGACGTTAGCAGGTCTTAGCGATCAAACAGTAAGCAGCATCGTTGAGGATACTCTCAGAGAGAGTCTGCCCGATCGGTACAGCGAGTTGATGAACACTCACAATCTGGGAAAGCTGCTAGAGGACGAGGATTAGGAGACGGCAAAAACCGCACACCACGCTGACGACACTACCCTTCAGGACAGCCACCATTTCAACCAGTCCCAGCCCCGCGACGGCTCAGGCTTTGGCTTCAATGACTCGGAGAGTTTCTGCTGAAGCTGCTGCAAATTTGCTCGAAACAGAATAGTATTTGGATGATTGGTTCCTAGCCGCTGCTCTGCGATGGAAATTGCGCTCAGGTAAACGGGTTCTGCCTCTTGATAGCGTCCCTGATTGTCGTAGAGTCCTGCCAGATTGTTGAGGCTAGTGGCAACAGCAGGATGGTCTTTACCCAACTGCGCTTCATAAATCTTCAGCGATCGCTGGTAGAGGGGTTCTGCCTCCGAGTAGCGTCCCTGACTGTCGTAGAGTCCTGCCAGATTGTTGAGGCTAGTGGCAACAGCAGGATAGTCTTTTCCTAACTGCGCTTCTCGAATCTCTAGCAATCGTTGAAAGAGCGGTTCTGCTTCCGTGTACTGTCCTCGTTGGTAGAGATAATATCCTGCCCGGTTCAGCAATCGTGCTAATGCTTCAGCCTCCTCTAGCTTATTGAGGAGATAGGGTTGAATTGACTCTACGTGAGGTAGCAAACGGGCACACTGTGTCCACTGGTCATAATCCACTTCTGGAAAGGCTGCATTCAGAGTGGCGACCGCCCGGTTCACCCACTGCTGCAACTGGTCATCAGTCATCCGTT
Source organism: Leptolyngbya sp. GB1-A1 (assembly GCF_039962475.1). NCBI lineage: Bacteria > Bacillati > Cyanobacteriota > Cyanophyceae > Leptolyngbyales > Leptolyngbyaceae > Leptolyngbya > Leptolyngbya sp. GB1-A1. The sequence goes on from NZ_JAMPLI010000002.1 coordinate 86,861, forward strand.
GCCGCAATACCGCCTGCACCATGCGATGAATGCTGTAGGACTGGGCAGCAGGCTCCAGCTTAATCAGCGAATAGCAAGCCAGGGAATTGAGGAGATTTGCCAGTTGCAGGGGGTCTGTCTCCGCCTCCGCCAGGGCATTCTGCACCCGATCGCCTAGGTGTTTCGCTCCTTTCACCAGCAGCTCATAGGGAATTGCATCGGCAGACAGCAGCGCACTCCACTGAAGCACATCGGCAGCAGCAGGAGCCGTTTCCTGGATGGCTTGAAAGTTAATTGCCCAGGTCGTCGTCACCGAGGCGGGATAGTTGACTCCGGCAGGATGCTGTTCCAGCAGCTTGAATCGCTGTTGCTGATAGCTCGTCCAATAATCCTGAATGCGGATCTGCCGTTCGCGGATAAATGCGCCTGCCTGCTCCAATGCCAGGGGCAAATCGTCAAACTCTGCCGCCAATTGCGCTGCTGCGGTTCGTTCGGCATCGGTTCCCTGCTCCTGCCCGGTACGCTTCATCAGCAAGGCGATCGACTCCTGCCGAGACAGCTTCAAGACCTGCTTCACCTCAGCAATGCCCACAGCATCCAGGACGGGAGCGCGAGACGTGACCAGAATACAGCCCTGGGGATTTTGCGGACGGAATTTTTGCAGCAGTTCAGGGCGATCGGCGTTGTCAAAGATCAGCAGCCAGTCTTTATGATTCGCAAACCAACGCTTCACCGCCTCAATTTTTTTCTCGGTTTCCTGCGCCTCCTGCTGCGGCAATGCCAGGGCACGCGCCAGATTGCCAAAATCCGTACTCAGCTCCAGCTCGGTATCTGCCCTCACCCAAAACACCCACTGATACGGCTTCCCAAAATAGTGATAAGCATATTCCACCGCCATCTGCGTCTTGCCAATGCCGCCCAAACCTGACAGTGCCGTGGCGCGTCGCTGCTGTAGAGCCTCATGCAACTGCATCAGTAATGCATCGCGTCCAGTGAAGTACGGGTTCGGCGGAAAGGGAACGTTGAACGAAATCGGCTCCTCGATCGGTTGAGCGGCTTGCTGATAGTAAATGTTTTCAGCAATGAAGTTTGTATTATCTTCTGCCGTTCTAACCTGATTGTTCATTCCCCCGTAGTTGTTCTGCTGCGTCATTGTTTTGCTGCGTTTCGCTCATCGGGGTGAAGGCTAGAGAATGCGTTTATCCGTGATGGTGTTCTCCACCAATAAAGTTGGTGTTATATGCGCCTTTAATTACGTTCTGGTAATTCGTACCGCCGTAGTTGTTCTGCACGGTACTGCTGTTATCCTCTACCAGCATCAGCGTAATCTCATGGGCGATCGTCTGAACTTGTGTGGCAAACTCCGGGTCTTCATCCATCACCACGTCCAGATTTTTGGCGATCGTATTCAGAGCCGCTTTGTCGCCCTGTTCCACCTTCTCTAACGCAAAATCAATGTTGGGCGATCGACCCCGCAGCTTATTCCAGATCAGCTTTCGCAGCTCGTCCATTTTGGCAACGGCTCCTTCTGTTAGCTTCTCAGCCACTTTGCCAACACCCGCCTCAACAAACTTCTGAAACGCCAGATTTGCGATTACACTTGCCGTTATCGCGGTTACAGGTTCTACCATTGGTTTCTTCCAAAGATTGTCTCGCCAGGTCACGCAATACACCCAACGATAGCGAAATTCCAGGGAAAAACTCAAAGAGTTCAAAGTCCCCCACTCGTGGGGGATTTAGGGGGCTGCAAAGCCTGGAACGCTAACAGAATCGATTGATGTGAACACCGTAGCTCAGAATTGCAATTAGGATGAGCCGATCGCTTAATCAGAAGAGCTTTCGTGTGTTTCTTCCTCGATCACTTCATCATTCACTTTCACATCACCCAAATCATCCCTTAGCGAATTACTTAGCGTTACCCAATTTGCGACGCTCAAATCTTCTGCACGTACCTGAGAATTAAGCTGCATTGATTCCAAAAGTTCAGTCAGCTTGTCGCGATCGATCACACTCTTCAGGTTATTTCGCAGCATTTTGCGCTTGGTGGCAAATCCTAGCTTTACCAGCGTATCGAGCTTGCGAGGGTCAGTTACAGGGGAGGCGATCGATCGGGGTGTGAGGCGAACAACTGCGGAATCAACCTTTGGCGGTGGTTGAAATGCTTTTGCTGGAACGTCTGCGATCCAGGTGCAGTCTGCCAGATATTGCACGCGCACCGAAAGCGCACCAAAGGCTTTAGAACCCGGACTTGCCGTGATCCGCTCGGCAACTTCTTTTTGCATCAATAGGACGATCGACTCATAGGGTTCTGGGTTAGGGTGAGCGATCGTCCCCAGCAGCAGTTCCAGGATTGGCCCGGTGATGTTGTAGGGAATATTCGCAACGACTTTGTTGGGATTTTGAAAGGCAGGAGCATTCGTCAGCAGTTCAGGCAGATTCAAGCTTAAAATATCGCCCTGAAGCAGCAAAAAATTTTTGGTTTGACCAAACTGTTTGACCAACAGCTTGCACAAATCGCGATCGATTTCCACTGAAAGAACCGACTGCGCCAGGGGCAGAAGCCTGCGAGTAAGAATTCCCGTTCCGGGACCAATTTCCAGGACGCGATCGGTGGGCTGAAGGGCAGCAGCATTCACGATTTGCGTCAAAGCCTTTTCGCTCTGGAGCCAGTGCTGTCCAAATCGCTTTCGCGTCGAGTGAGTCATGTTAGAAGTCAAAGTTCCGGTTCCAAAAGGGATTTGCGGCAGGCGATCGCAAAATTCCATCCTAGCGGGTTTCCGAAACTGTAACTAAAGTCACTCTGAGACGATCGGCGTGGCAGAGTAGAAACATCCTGAATCCATCGTCATTCGATCAGGAACCCATGTGAGGAGATTACCATGTCGAAGATTACGTCTCGTCTTTCCCGCCGTACCCTGGGCATTGCTGTGCCGCTCTTGCTAGGGGTTGCTAGTATTTCGCTCACTCTACCTGTTCTCGCCCACGAAACCCAGCCAATGACACGAACCATTACCGTAACCGGACAAGGCACTGAGTCGATCGCCACGACCCTGACTCAGGTGCAGCTCGGTGTTGAAGTGCAAGGTAGAACGGCAGAAGAAGTGCAGCAAGAAGCCGCTCGGCGATCGTCGGCGGTGGTGGAGTTTTTACGGGGGCGCAATGTCAGCAAGCTGCAAACTACCGGAATCAATCTCAGTCCGCGCTACGACTACGACAACGGCAACCAGAGAATCGTAGGATACACGGCGACCAACACGGTGAGCTTCCGCATTCCCACAGAGCGGGCAGGCACTTTGTTAGACGAAGCAGTGCGGGCAGGCGCAACGCGGATCGATAGCGTATCGTTTATTGCAGAAGATGCGGCGATCGCAACCGCACGACAGCAGGCAATCCGGGAAGCAACGCAGGATGCCCAAACGCAGGCAGATGCTGCTTTATCTGCGCTGGGACTCAGCCGCGAAGAAGTCGTGAGCATTCAGATCAACAATGCCTTTATGCAACCGCCTCCAATGCCCCTGTACCGCCAGAATGTCGCGATGGGTGCCGCAGACTCTGCCCCTACGCCGGTTGTGGGAGGCGAGCAGGACATTCAGGCAACGGTGACTTTGCAGATTCGCTATTAGTTTAAGAGGGTGTTTGAGCAGGGTGGGGGTTTCTACATTGCCCCCTAAATCCCTCAAGGCTGGGGAACTAAATTAATTTCCTGCCCACCCTGCTTTAGCGATGCCGTGAGCGCGGTGAGAATTTCGACCAGTTCTGCTCCCAGTTCTCCGGGGGATATGGCAGAAGGGGTGTTGTGCTGCACGCAGTCGAGAAAATGGCGGCAGACCTGCTGAAGCGGCTCAAGCGACTCGATCGCAATGGGCTGAGATGGATGAGCGATCGGAGAAAATGGCATTCCTTCAGAAGAATTGGCAGACGCGAAACTGCCGGGCAGGAAGGTTAACGGCGATTCAGGATTTAGCTCGTCAAAAACCAGCGTACCGCGATCGCCTACTGCACAGAGTCGCCGCTGCTTATCAGGATTGCCCCAGCAAAGATGAATCATTGCCCGAAAGCCACTGGGATAGCTCAGGTTCACCCACACCAAATCAGAAATTCCCGGTTGCAGCCAGCTCATTCCCTGAGCCTGAACGGCGATCGGGCTTTCTCTCGTCCAGGCGTTGAAAATGGCAATGTCATGTACCACCAGATCCCACAAAGCATCGACATCCTGGCGCACCGGACCCAGGTGAGTTCGGCTGGCATAGCCATAGCGCAAATTACCCAGATCACCTGCCTGAATCCTGATCTGCCCCTGCTGCACTGCCGGATGAAATAAATAGGTGTGATCGACCACAAGCTGTCGCTGCTGCTGTATTGCCAGTTCACAAAGCTGCCTTGATTCCCGGGGGTCAAGCGTTAGCGGCTTTTCTGCTAGCACATGGCAGCCCTGTTGCAAAGCGGCTTTAATAATGGAGAAATGGCTGATCGCGGGCGTTGCCACAACGACGGCTTCGACTTCGGGTAACGCCAGGGCTTCTGTCCAATCGGTGAGCAAAGGGCGATCGTCTAATCGATGATGCTGTCCCAGGCGATCGGACAAAGACTGAAGCTGTTCTAGATTCGGGTCTACCACTGCCAGAAGTTCTGCTTGCGGCAGGGTGAGAAAATTGCGAACGAGGTGAGTTCCCCAGCGTCCCGCCCCGATGACAATCAGCTTAACAGGAGCGAGTTGGGCACGATCGCGCGAAAAATTGGGAGAGACAAAAGCAGCAGGAATCTGGGATAGACGAGCTGTCATAGCGGCTGGAGGCCAAATGCCTTTGGCGGCGAGTTTGTGAGCAAAGGGTTTGCTCCAGCGTGGCTCAATCGATCGCCCAACGTGACCCGCAATTCTGCGGAACTGTTTATGAGATTTGCTTAAAGTCGCTTAATGGAAGCAATTAATATAAACGGCTCAGAACGTAGTCACATAGCTCCAGCAGCGTTTGGCGCGAGTCTGAATCAGGCAGTTCGCTGAGGTTGGCGATCGCCTGCTGAGCGTGTTTGGTGGCGAGTTCCCGCGAGCGTTCGATGCCGTGACTGTCATAGACAAGTGCCAGTGCCTGCTCCAGATCCCCTTCCTGAGCAAACTCACGCTCGATCAGGGTTTCTAGATAAGGCTTTTCTTCCATTGCGAAGAGAACCGGAGCCGTTAAATTACCGCTTTTCAGGTCTGATCCAGCAGGTTTACCCAGGGCATCACTAGAGGCAGTGAAGTCAAGAATGTCATCCACGATTTGAAATGCCAAGCCCACATTACGCCCGTATTCATAAAGCTGCTGCGCCAGTGCATCTGAAACGCCACTTAGGAGAGCAGAGGCTTTTGCGCTGTTTGCCATTAGCGAAGCGGTCTTGTAATAGCTCTTTTCCAGATAGGCTGAGATCGACAAACTCGCATCAAAGCGATTGAGTCCCTGCTGAATCTCGCCCTCTGCAAAGTCGCGGATCACTTCAGAGAGCAGTTTCACGACTGCTAAATTATCCAGATTCGCCAGATACCAGGAGGACTGAGCAAACAGAAAATCGCCTGCCAGCACTGCAACCCGATTGCCAAAGCTGCTGTTAACCGTCGGCACGCCCCGCCGCAGCTCGGACTCATCAATTACATCGTCATGCACCAGACTCGCAGTGTGGATCATCTCAGTAATTTCTGCGAGGCGGCGATGCTTTTGCGTAATTTCTTCGTCTGACATCGTTGCCCTTGCCACCAGCAGGACGATCGCAGGTCTCAGCCGTTTTCCTCCTGCCCCAAAAAGGTATTCTGCTGCGGCGTAAAGAATGGGGTGTCTGGCTCCCACAAGTTGTTTCAGGTTCTCAGTCAGCAGCCGGAGATCTGCGTCTACTGGGGAAAAAAGGGAGGTCGCTGAGGTCATGGATGAGCCGCCGCTGTTAAGTTACGAAATATTACACATCTTACCTTTATTTTACTCATATCTATTTTTCCTGGGGTAGTCTGATCTGCCCCTTCTTAGTAATGACCTTAGTGATGACGAGAACCATCTGGCAAAATCGTATTCTGTAAACGAGTGAGCGTCAGGTTCGCGCCAGTGAGGTTGGCAGCCATTAAATTTGCCCCGCTCAGGTCTGCCTGGGTCAGGTTTGCGCCGCGCAAATTGGCTCCGCTGAGGTTCGCTTCCTTGAGGCAAGCACGACTTAGATCGGCTCCGCGCAAATTGGCTCCAGCGAATGTTGCCTGTGCCAGGTTTGCCTTACTCAATTTTGCCCAGCTTAAATCCGATCGATCGCCTGCCGCCTCAATCAGGGTTGCCCCGGTCAGAATTGCATTCACCAGACGAGCTTCGACCAGGATAGTTTTATAGAGCGTTGCTTTGCAGAGTAAAGCTGCATTAAGTTCTGCCTGATAAGCATTGGCGCGGCTCAGGGTGGCACTGGTGAGATTTGCCCCATTCAAATTCGCACGGCACAGCTCCGATCGCGTCAGGTTCGTATCGCTGAGGTCAGCCGATCGCAGATTTGCCTGTCGGAGGTCGGCTCCAATTAAATCCGTCAGGCTCAGATCTGCCTGGATCAAACTAGCTTCGCGCAGGTCGGCATTCCGCAAAATTGCCCCTTGAAGATCAGCTCCATCTACGGTTGTGCCAATCAGGTGAGCATCGCTCAGGTCTGCTTCGGTCAGGTCAGCGTGAATCAGAATTGCCTCATATAAATTGGCACGGGTGAGGTCAGCCGATCGCATCACAGCCTGGCTCAGATTTGCCGAAGCCAGGGACGTTCGACGCAGGTTTGCCCGACCCAAATCTAATCGGCTCAGATCAAAGCCGCGCAGATCCGCTTCGTTCAAGTCGGGGTCAATTTCAGGATGGTGCAGTCGCCAGTCTTGCCAGCCGATTGCTCCCCATTTCAGCAGTGCCAGATGTTCTGAATTTGCCATAATGCCCGCTGCGCCCCTGCCTGTGCCTCCTATAGATTCGCTGTAAGCTGACCTAAAAAAGAATTACTCTTTGCGTCCGCCCAGTTCAAGCTGCCGACCAGATATGCTTTCCAGCGAACCGAGCACTGCCCTGGATGCCGCAATAATGTCCTGCTCCTGGCCACCGAGATAAAGTCGCCCAAAGCTGCCCACCGCTGAAATGTGCAGAATGTTGATCAAAGCTGCTTTTTCCGCTTCGTTGGCAGCTAGAGCCGCATAAGCAGCAGGTTCGCATTCCATAATGTAGAGCGTTTGCCCAGCAAGCAGCATATTTCCCTTGCGGGTGCGGTTAATGAGCTGGGTATGGTGAGCGTCAATGTTGCGAATAATCTGGCTGGAAATAATCCGGGGCTTAAGGCTGTCTCGCGGACTCACCCCGATGTAATCTAAAATTGCACGTCCGGCAGCCAGGGTATCACTCTGACGACTGGAGTGAATTTCTAGCAGCCCATACAATCGCTCAATAAACAGCACCCCCGGGCGCACCGAAGCCGACTTCAGGGCGATGTCCATCAGGCGATTGATTTCAATTCCTGGCGCAATCTCCACCCAGAGCGAGGAATCCCCCGGCAGGGGCAAAAACCCTAATGCCTGCGTCCCAAGGTAAGCGGCGTGCTGGGGCTGAAGGTTGTCGAGATAAACGTAGCTGCGAAGATCAATTCCCAAAACAGTACCTTCCCAAAAAACACCCGAGACGAGACAGCTTTGCTGCAAGCTTAAACTGACCGCTAAGCGACAGCAACACCCACAGTGGTAGTTCTATTATCGCTGAAGTGTTAATGATTATTGCGGGGATTCTAGCGAAGCGGCTGAAGAAAGGTTGCAAATTGCTCATCCCTACCCAATCGGCAAGTGGCCGCTACTTGCTACACCGCTAGTTTAATCACGAAAGTGATTTAAATCACGCAGAATTCCATCAGAAAATCATAGAGTCACGACTGAAACTCCCGCATGCAGGCTTGGATCACTGTATTAACTAAACCATTCATCAACTAAACCATTCGCTTCACTGCCTTCTATGATTCAGCTCCAGCCGCAAATCACTCGCCTGCCCCTGGCTGACTTGATTCTCCCCATGAATCTGCTGCATTTTGATTCACAAAAACTGATTGCCCTCGGTGTCCCTCCCGAAGATGCAAAGTCGATCGCCCAAACCATCATCACAAAACACACGATGCTGCGCTACTGGCGCAAGTTGGCTCAAGCAGGCATCCCCAGCGATGATGCGCGTCGAATTGCCAGAGCCATTGCCAAATATGATGTGATTCAAACTTTGCCCAGCGCACGGCAGCAAAACCTGATTCGCTACTATTGCCCGATCGTCTGTCGCTGTGGTCTGTGGCGATCGGCTCTCTTGCTGTCTCAGCCCAGCAAATTAACTCCAGTTTCCTAATCCTTCAAATTTCTCCTGAGAGAACCCCGAAGCAGCCGATCTAGAATGGCAGGGAATAAAGGGAAAAGAACCCGTGACACTGCACCTGACCCCAACCCAGCTACACCAGATTCAAACCCAGGCAGAGCGCACCTATCCTGAAGAATGCTGCGGATTACTGCTGGGTCAACGCGATCGATCGGGCAACAAATTGGGCAACAAACAGGTTTGCGAAATCTACGAAACGCCAAACGCCTGGACAAAGGAAGCAACCGCCGAACTCGCCCTACAAATCCCGGCTGCCCAAATTGCACAAGGCGCAAAAGCCGATCGCTACTGGATCGATCCCAGAGATTTACTCAAAGCTCAGAGATATTGCCGCGATCGAGGCTGGACAGTACTGGGTATCTATCACTCTCACCCGGATCATCATGCAGTGCCTTCAGAATGCGATCGGGTTCTGGCTTGGGCGGAATATGTTTATGTGATTGTCTCTGTGCAGCAGGGTAAAGCACAGGACGTTCGCGGCTGGCAGCTTGATTCAGCCCATCAGTTTCAACCCGAGGAACTTCTGATTACCGAGATGGATTTGCCTGGGCACAAGTAATCGCCTGCTGAACTTGCTGACGTAATTCAAGGGGTTCGATCGCTTCTGTAATGCGTAAGGCATTCTCAGGTTGACCGAGTGCAAGATAGGTTGGGATGAGTGACACCGTGCTGACACTCTGCTGAGAAGCTTCACTGACAGCATCAGCAAGCTCCTGAGCCTGATATAAAACTTGCTGGGCGCGATCGTTCTCTTCCAAGGCTGTGTACACTCTGGCTACCCCAGATAAAATCATCGCTTTGACATACGATTCTTCCAGAGCTTCTGTACTCTGAAGAACGAACGTAAGAACAGAATTTGCTTGCTCCTTCTGGTTTACTGCTTCATAAACGTAGGCAGTACCCAGCAATATGTATAGGGTAAGCAAAGTCTGCCTTGTAAAGCTCTGAACGAGTGTTACCAGTTCGTTTGCTAATGCAGCAGCTTGTCTCGCTCCTCCTGCCACCGAATAAATTCCCATAAACCTAGCAAGAGTCGTAAAGCGAATGGCATTGGCGGCTTCAAGGGAGTATTTGGCGAGTTCTTCCGTTTTCTCTTCCTCTTCGCTGCGATAGTTAGCTAGAGCAAGATCCAGCACTGCTAAAGCCTTGGCTGGCTGACCCTGCACCTGATAATGCTCCGCAATGTCAAGCAAAAAAGGTAGCCTGTCCTCCTCATCTCGCTGATTAACCAATGCCAAAGCGGAGTCTAACTGTCCGGCATTGATGTAGGCGGTGATGACCGATGATATTGCCCAATCTCGCCCGAAAGGATACTCACCATCGTAGGGTTCGACATCGTGGAGTTCGCCCTCTGGCAAGGAAGGAGCCGGAATACCAAGCGCGATCGTCTCTGCCTGCTGCAATTGTCCGCGCTGAAGGTAAGCCTCGCTAATACTTGCTAGAGTTGCCTCACGCTCATACGGATTCTGAATTTTTGGTACTAACGCCAATGCCGCTTCAAGCTGCCCTGCGCGGATAAGCCTGACAATTTCCGGACTGATTCCTGCGGCTTCCAACGGCCATTGGTTTTCCGAACTCTCCCCCAGCAGGGAGCTTTGAACCTGCTCTGGCTCCGATGTGGCAGGTTTTACGAAGAGGGAAAAACTTATTATTTCGTCAGTCGATTCCGATAAGGGAATGGGTGGGAAAGGGCATGAGGGCGACAACGGGGCAAAAGTAAACTGTGCTGAAGATACGGTAGAAGCAGTATGCCCTCCAGTCAGAGACGAAATTGCCGCAGGATCAGGCTGAGCTAAGCCAGCATGACCCCCTCCAAATACTCCCGAAATGACAGCAATACTCAAGGTAAACGAGACTCTTGGCTTTGGTACGAGGGACATCAGGCAACCGATCGTTATCAGGGCGAATACGCGAATTATCTCCGAGCCATTTCTACCCAGCATCCGTGAAAACTGGCTCAATCCCACAAAACGCTCTAAACCTCACCCTTTATCGCCCCTGCCCCTGCCCCCTATCCACCCATCTACTCCCCACTCCAACCCTAAAGAAATCCTGATTCTTAACATCATGCGATCGAGAATGCAGCAGACCTGCTGTAATAGAAAAAGGCAAGTCACGCCCAATCCCCTCAAAACCTTTGTATCTCTTCATGCAGTGTTACTCGTATCATGCTGAATCCGAATCTGGATGACATTCAATTAACCAAAGACGACTACGAACGCTATTCGCGTCACCTGATCCTGCCGGAGGTTGGGCTAGAGGGGCAAAAACGCCTGAAAGCCGCGAGTGTTCTGTGCATCGGCACGGGCGGACTCGGCTCTCCACTGCTGCTCTATTTAGCGGCGGCAGGCATTGGGCGAATCGGCATCGTTGATTTTGACGTAGTCGATTTCTCGAACCTTCAACGGCAGGTGATCCACGGCACGTCGTGGGTTGGCAAGCCCAAAATTCAGTCTGCAAAAGATCGCATTCTGGAAATCAATCCCTACTGTCAGGTTGACCTCTACGAAACTCGTCTCTCTGCCGAAAACGCGCTGGGCATTATCGAACCCTACGATGTGGTGGTAGACGGCACAGACAACTTCCCGACGCGCTATCTGGTGAACGATGCCTGTGTGCTGGCGGGTAAGCCCAACGTCTACGGCTCAATTTTCCGGTTTGAAGGGCAAGCAACGGTCTTTAACTATCAGGATGGACCCAACTATCGCGACCTCTATCCTGAACCGCCGCCACCCGGACTGGTTCCCTCTTGCGCTGAGGGTGGTGTACTGGGCATTCTCCCCGGACTGATTGGGGTGGTTCAGGCGACGGAAACGGTGAAAATCATTATGGGCGTGGGGCAAACGCTGAGCGGTCGGCTGCTGCTCTACAATGCGCTAAACATGACCTTCCGTGAACTGAAACTGCGCCCGAATCCGGTTCGTCCCGTGATCGAGAAGCTGATTGACTACGAAGAGTTTTGCGGCATTCCTCAAGCAAAAGCAGCAGAAGCACAGCAACAGGCAGCCATGGAAGAAATTACCGTTCAGCAGCTCAAAGAAATCCTCGATAGCAGCGCATCGGACTATGTGCTGCTCGATGTTCGCAATCCGAACGAGTACGACATTGCCAAGATTCCCGGCTCGGTGCTGGTTCCTCTACCAGATATCGAAGAGGGTGGCGGCGTTGAAAAAGTGCGCGAACTCGTCAACGGGCACAAGCTGATTGTTCACTGCAAGATGGGCGGGCGATCGACTAAAGCGATCGGTGTTTTGAAGCAGTCTGGCATTGACGGCATCAACGTTAAAGGCGGGATCAATGCTTGGAGTCAGGAAATCGATCCGTCTGTACCGCAGTATTAAACAGAACTCAGGCGTTTAAGCCAATTGTGCATCGGGTAATCCGGCTGGGTTGCCCGATTTTTAGTGGTTTAGGGGCTACAGTTCGCCGATTCGAAGCTGATATCCGGTTGGGGTGAAGCGATAGATTCCTAGAGGCTTAACTCGAGCGACCCTAGCGATCGTCCAGCCGCACGGGAACTGGCTCAAACGCCGGACAGTAGCCTTCAGGCGTTACCTTAAAGCCAAATAAAGGCGAGGCCTGATTCCAGCATCGCTGTCCCCGAAAGTGAAGGCAGTTTGCGCAGCATTCAACATCGGTGGGCAAGCTGGACTCACTGCTTTGATGCAATAGCTCACGCTGATGCAGTCCGCGTAGAATCAGTTCTTCACCCTGCCAGCGTGCCTCGATCAGCCCGGTATCAGCAAAGTTTTGCCAGCGGGGATCGGAGGTAATGGCTGCGGGTACAACGATCGTGACTGCCGTTTCCTGAGCTGAAAGTTCACCTTCATAGCGGGCATCGGGGGCAGCAGGCTGAATAAAGGTTTCACCGATCGGCAGGTCGACTCGGATTCCGGCAGCAGGCGTGTGCAGATGATAGCGATTTTGCAGTTCTTCCAGACTGGTTAAATCACTAAGATACGCCGGAGAACCATGCACAAAGATAACGTGCTGCGGGCGCAGATTATGAATGAGCTGAGTGGTTCCGGTTCCGTCGCAGTGGTCGCCCAGAAAATAAGACTCGATCGATAATTGTCCGCTTTGCAGCAACCGATTTAGGGTCGGCGAATCTTCCAGCATTTGCAGCAGAGCCGGGTCGATCGCCGATCGCCCAAACTGTTGCGGAACCAGCAGCAGCCAGGGACCGCTATCGGGCAGGCAGTAATCGCTCAGATCTGCTTCCTGGTCGGTCAACACAATGCAGGGAAACCGATTCATGGCTGCACTGCCGTTGCCATTATTGCCCCCGTTTTTACCGTTCTGCTTCAGGTGCAAATGCCGCACGCGAGGACGAATACGCTCATCCCAAAATAGGGGCTGATGCCGGGCAAAATTTTGCACTGAACTGGGAAAGTGAGACAGCATTTCCAGATAGGCATTGCAGCCCAGTGCCACGCTTCCCGCCACCCAGATATCCACATCGCGTCCGGTGAAGTGATGATGGCTCCGCAGCAGCATCAAGATTTCCTGCCCCAGCCCCAGGGTTGGAGTCGGCAGCAGCACCGACTGACCCTCGCCGATCGCGTGATGAATCCGTTCAGCAAGCTGGTTTTCCTGCTGTCTGCGGTGGGGATAGCGGGCTGTGCCATAGCTGCCTTCCATAATCAGCACATCGGGCTTGAGTCCGCGCAGCTCTTCCAGCGGCAGGCCATCTACCAAACGAGAATTCGACAGTAAGCAATCCCCGGTGTAAAACAGCGTATACGATCGCTCTGGGGTGGTGTGGGTGAGCAAAATAGCAGCAGCCCCGGGCAGATGACCTGCTGGAACCAGCTCTGCACTGAGTCCTTCCCGAAACTCAACGGGCGATCGCCAGGGCAGGGCGTGGCAAAAAGCAGAAACTTCCGGCTGGTCGAGCCAGTTCAGCGGTAGGAGCTGTGTCGTTACCTCACTGGCATAAATCGGCATCTGAGGAAACGCCCGATGCAGTTCGAGTAGCCCTCTGGCATGATCAGGATGGGCATGGGTACAAATCACTAGATCAGCAGGCGGTTTTTGACCTGCATTACGGAGCAGCGGCGCGAGATTTGTTAACCCGCAATCCAGCAGAATCCGATGCGACCCCATTCGCACCAGCAGACCAACCCCTTCTTCCTGTTGACCCGCTCCATAAGGTAAGCATTCCAGTTCGACCACAGCAGCGATTCCGTGTAACCAGTAGCAGCATCAGCAAGAGATCAAAGCAGTTTCCCGAAGGGCAAACGAGAATAATGCTCTCAAACCGGATCTATCGCAATGCCGGAGAAGTGAAAGTTAGGAAAAACCCGATCGATCCCTGCTCTCCTTTCAAAGGGCTGTGAAGCCTCTGCAAACCGGAGCGGCATCGCCGATCGTGCCTGGATTAATCCTGACTTTATTCTAAATTTATTCTGAATTTAATTGTGCCTTAGCGGACAACTGAGGAGTTAGTGGGCAGAGCCATTTCCGTGGTAGTTATCGGTATCGTAAAAGCCGTTTCTCGTGCCGAAGAAGAGGCAAGCCACAATAAAAACCGGGGTCAGGGCCAATAAGATCAGTTTGACATCCATCGTTGCAATCACACTCCTTTAGTTTTTGACGTTGACGGGTTGACAATGCAGGTTGACATTGATCGAGATTCTACCGAATCCAATCCACGAAAGACGATCGGGCAAAGGAGGGATATTCTCGGCTTTCGGGATCAAACCAGGCTAAATGCAGCACTGCTGGATCAAAGCCAAATTAATTTATCCGATTGTGGAGCAAAAATCGATGGGGTAACGAGGATGAACTAATATTCTTTACGATCGTGCTTTGTTAGGCCTTTATTTTTTATTCTGCAACTTCTGGTTTTCCCCTGTGCTATCTGCTTCCCCATCCGCTGATGGTTTCCCGATCGCCCCCGAATGGCTTTCCCGTGATGCAACCGAGGTTGCTCCCGACCTGCTGGGCTGTACTGTCGTGCGCCAGTTTGTCGACGGACAGATTTATCGGGGATTAATTGTGGAAACCGAAGCCTACACGCCCAACGATCCAGCAATGCACGCCTACCGAAGGGAAACCGATCGCAACCGCGTCCTATTCGGCAAAGCTGGGATGAGCTATGTCTATCGCATCTACGGCATGTATCACTGTTTTAATGTCGTCACTGATCTAGAAGGCAGACCAAGCGCGGTTTTGTTCCGTGCCCTGGAGCTTGACACACTGCCGGAATGGATTACTCCCCCCGATGCCGCCAAACCTCACCGCGCCGCCGCTGGACCTGGAAAACTCTGCCGCCTCCTCAGGATTGACACCAGCCTCACCGCCCAGCCGCTTCAGCCAGGAAACCCGCTCTGGCTCGAACACCGCAGCCCCGCCTGGCAAACCCAGCTAGATTCCGGTCAGCTCGAATTCGTTCAAACGACCCGCATCGGCTTAACTCAAGGCATTGACCTGCCTTGGCGATGGTATCTCAAACACTCAAAAGCCGTTTCCCGCCGCTAAAGCCACCTACCCCTCACTCACCAAACTCAAACTTTTCCTAACACTGCAGACAAACTCACTCCAGCAATGCGATGCTAGAATCGTAATGATGTCAAAATTCACCTTATTTCCGATCGGGATACCGGGTATGAGGTCAGGACAATGAAGTCAAACAGAGCCTAGAATAAACGAACGCTGTCCGCCATCCTGCGAGTTCATCATCGCCAAGTTATAAATTCCCAGGTTGCAAATTCTCAGGTTACAAATTCCCGATCAAGATTAATACTCTTTCTTGCCACTTGTTCTGTCTTTACTAGCTCATTGCAATGGTTACAACTCCGCCGCGATCGATTTCTCCTGCACCCAAAGTTTCCAAAGTCGAAGGAATTAAAGAGCGTAGCCATGCGCTGCGAGAACCTGTCGCTACAGAAATTCTTCAGGACACCACCCACTTTAGCGAAGACGGGATTCAAATCCTCAAGTTTCATGGCTCCTATCAGCAGGACAACCGCGACAACCGGGTCAAAGGGCAGGAGAAAGACTATCAGTTTATGCTGCGAACCCGCAGTCCAGGCGGTTTTATCCCTTCACAGCTTTACCTGACGCTCGATCGCCTCTCGGAGCAGTATGGCAACCACACCCTGAGAGTTACTACCCGCCAGGCCTTCCAGATCCACGGCATTCTGAAGCGCAACCTGAAAACGGTGCTGGCAGAGATGATTCGCAACATGGGATCAACGTTAGGAGCCTGCGGCGACATTAACCGCAATGTCATGGCTCCGCCTGCCACCTACAAGAATAAACCTGCCTACGTCTACGCTAAAGAATATGCCGATTGGATCGCCGATTTGCTGGCTCCCCACACAGGTGCGTACTACGAAATTTGGCTGGATGGTGAGAAGGCAATTACCGCAGAACCTCACCCGGACGTAATCGCAGCCCGTCAGCGCACTCGTGAAGGAGTGACAATTCCTAACAACGAGGAACCTCTGTACGGCACGTACTTTATGCCGCGCAAGTTCAAAATCGCCATCACGGTTCCGGGCGATAACTCGGTGGATTTGTTCTCGCAGGATGTGAGCCTGGTGGTCATCCTTAACGATCGCGATGAGCTGGAAGGCTTCAACGTTTATGCAGGCGGCGGACTGGGACGGACGCACAATAAAGAAGAAACGATCGTCCGTGCCGCAGACCCAATCGGCTATGTAGACAAAGACGATATCTATGACCTGATGCAGGCGATCCTGGCAACCCAGCGCGATCACGGCGATCGGGCAAACCGCAGGCATGCCCGGATGAAATACCTGCTGCACGACTGGGGCGTAGACAAGTTCCGCGAAACGGTCGAAGGCTATTTTGGCAAACCGATTCAGCCCTTCAGACCGCTGCCTGAGTTCAAGTACGAAGACTACCTCGGCTGGCACGACCAGGGCGATGGCAAGCTGTTTTTGGGCATCTCGATCGAAAACGGGCGCGTGAAGGACGAAGGCTCCTTCCAGCTCAAGACGGCTCTGCGCGAGATCGAGGAGAAATTTGCGCTGCCGATACGCCTTACGCCCAATCACAACGTCATTCTGTCGGAAATCGATCCAGCAAACAAAGACGAGATCCAAGGCATTCTCGATCGCTGCGGCGTGAAAAAAGAGACGGAAATTGATCCGCTCGTTCGCTACTCAATGGCTTGTCCTGCGCTACCTACCTGCGGCCTGGCAGTGACGGAATCCGAGCGAATCATGCCTTCGATCCTCGATCGCATTCGCGCCCTGCTCAACAAAGTTGGACTACCGCAGGAATCCTTGGTTACCCGCATGACAGGCTGCCCGAACGGTTGTGCCCGTCCTTATCTGGCAGAACTGGGCTTTGTGGGTCAGTCGCCGAATGCTTATCAAATCTGGCTAGGTGCTGAGCCAAACCAGACGCGCCTCTCGGCTCCCTATTTGGACAATATGGCGATCGATGATCTGGAGGTGACGCTGGAGCCGCTGTTTATTTACTTCAAGCAGTCGCGTCTGCCTGAGGAAAGCTTTGGTGATTTCTGCCATCGCGTCGGGTTTGAGGCGCTGCGTCAATTTGCGGCAACCTACGATCCCACCGTTCTGGAAGAGAAAATAGCCCCGACTAGCAAGCCTCGCCACCGAATTTCGGTTCGTCCTGAGCTGTATCAGCGACTCAAGGACATGGCAACCGAGCAGGGCAAACCAATGACGGAACTGGTCAATGCAGCGATCGAGGCATACCTGAACGGATTGCTTTAGTAGGATGAATTAGCGCAGCGTAACGGATCTTCTTCGATCGCCGGGGGTGATGCGCTTCTAATCCAATGAACGCTTGAGGATAATTCGCTAAAATTCAGCTTCCTCTCAGAATTGGGGGGAAGTTTGTTGTTGGGGTTTGTTGTTGGACAGTGCGAGCGGGGCAAGGTGAATGATGAATTCTGACCAGCATCCAGACAGAGAATTCGCCAGACTCTGGGAATCAAGTATTCCTGGAATTGAGCTGTATCACGCTCACTTGTCTCGCCATCGCTTTGGCAAACACTTTCATGAGTCTTATACGATCGGCATGAACCTCAGCGGTCAGGGCTGCTTTCAGCATGGAGGCCAAACCTATATCGCCTCGCCCGGCAGTTTTCATTTGATCAATCCGGGCACTGTGCATACCGGAGCAGTGCTGCCCCAAACTCACTGGAGCTTTTGTGATCTGTACCTCAGCCTGTCGATCGTCGAAACGGTGCTGACGCAGCTTGAATGGCAGGGGCAAATGCCTGCATTTCGTGAACCGGTGGTGGCGGATCGATCGCTGCAAACCGTATTTTATCAATTGTTTCATGCCCTGAGTCAACCTGCTTCTCTGCTTGAACAGCAGTCCCTTTTACTCAAAGCTTTGTCTCAACTTTTTCTACGTTATGCGTCCTGCCGCGATCGAATTTCTCTGCCTCAGCCCGAATCAAAAGCCGTTGCTCAAGTCCGGGCATACCTGGAAGCGCATTATGCGGAATCCGTTTCGATCAACACTTTAGCTAATCTCGTCGGGTTAAGTCCCTATTACTTAATTCGCAGTTTTCAGCAGCAGGTGGGCTTGCCGCCCCACGCCTATCAGAAGCACTGGCAGCTCATGCAGGCAAAGCGATCGCTCCGCAGTGGGAAGCCTCTGGCTGAGATTGCGCTAGAAAGCGGTTTTTATGACCAGAGCCACCTGAACCGCAGTTTCAAACAAACCTTTGGTATCACGCCGGGACAGTACCGCAAGAGCAATTTTGTCCAAGAGAACTGAGCCGCAGCACTGGTAGCTTAAGGGCGGGATTAAGCGACGGGATTTGGGCAATGGTTTCTGCAAAAAGCTTTTTCAACGACCTCTCTTTTTCGGCGATCGTCGCTGGATTTGTGACGGTATTAGTCGGGTTTACGAGTTCTGCGGTGATTGTGTTTCAGGCAGCGCAAACCCTGGGTGCATCTGAGGCAGAGATTGGCTCCTGGATGCTGGCTCTAGGGTTAGGCATGGGCATCACCTCTATCGGGCTATCACTGCGCTACAAAGTGCCGATCGCGACCGCCTGGTCTACTCCGGGAGCCGCCATGTTAACGACCGCAGCCGCCGGAATTCCAATGGCAGAAGCAGTCGGAGCTTTTCTGATTTCGGCAGTGCTGATGACGCTCTGCGGCTTTAGCGGCTGGTTTGAACGTGCGATGAATCGGATTCCGGTGTCGATCGCCTCTGGAATGCTGGCAGGAATTCTGTTGCGCTTCGGGCTAGAGATCTTTACTGTGATGCAGACGCGATTTCTCATGAGCTTTGCCATGTTTTGCGCCTACCTCCTGGCTCGTCGCCTGCTGCCTCGCTATGCCGTGATTGTAGCTCTACTGGTCGGGACGGCGATCGCTAGCCTCCAGGGATTAATGCACTTTGAAACCATTCAGTTGCAGTTCGGTCAGCCAATTTTCACTTCGCCTCAATGGTCGATCGCCGCTTTGGTTGGGGTTGCCCTGCCTTTGTTTGTCATTACAATGGCATCGCAAAATGTTCCGGGTGTTGCCGTGATCCGTGCCTCTGGCTATCAGGTTCCCATTTCGCCGCTGATTGGCTGGACGGGAGCTGCAACGCTGGTTCTTGCGCCTTTTGGCGGCTATGCAATCAATCTGGCAGCCATTTCTGCCGCGATTTGCTTGGGACGCGAAGCGCACGAAGACTCCTCAAAACGATATATTGCCGCTGTTGCTGCCGGAGTCTTTTACGCACTGATTGGACTATTGGGTGGAACAGTAAGTGCGGTTTTTGCTGCCTTTCCCAAGGAGTTGGTTTTAGCGATCGCAGGGCTAGCTCTGCTGGGAACGATCGGCAATAGCTTAGCCGTCGCGCTGACTAATGAGAAACACCGAGAACCTGCCCTGATTACCTTTCTCGTGACCGCATCGGGCATTAGCTTACTTGGTGTTAGCTCCGCTTTCTGGGGACTTGCCGCAGGCGGACTCGCGATCGTCATTCTGCAAGCAAAACGCTAGTGCCAACTGTTCAAACAACCGCTTAAGCCTGATTTGTAATACTCATTCGATCGCTTTCAAACTGCGTCGGAATATCATCGGGTTCGATCGTCATTAGTATCTCGTTGGTAAAGTTAGACAACACTGCTAAGCGATTTGCCTGCCGCTCGATCGTCTTTTCAAATAAATTTCTGATCAGACGACCGTTTCCAAAGTTTCGATCGCGGTTAACGTACAGATTTTCTAATAGCTGATGCAGTTTTTCACGGGCAGTCGGAGTCAGTTTAAAGTGGCTTTTTTCGCCCATTTTCTCGTAGATTGCCAGCAGTTCTTCGGGCGTGTAGTCTTTGAAGTAAAAATAACGGTTAAACCGAGATTCTAAACCTGGATTTGATCCAATAAAGTGGGTCATTTCATCGGTGTATCCAGCAACAATCACAACCATTCGATCGCGGTAATCTTCCATTCGTTTGAGCAAAATATCGATCGCTTCTTGCCCAAAATCTCGTCCTGATTCTTCAGGAACCAACGCGTATGCTTCGTCAATAAATAGGACGCCATCCAGCGCAGAATTAATTAAATCATCCACTTTTTTTGCTGTTTGACCGACGTAGCCTGCCACCATTCCAGAGCGATCGGTTTCGATGAGCTCGCCTTTCTTCAAAAAACCCAAGCCGCGAAAAATCTTGCCCATTAATCGCGCCACCGTGGTTTTGCCCGTTCCCGGTGGACCGCAGAAAACACAGTGCAGCGAAACCGAGGTTTGTGCCAGTCCGCGTTCGGCTCGCACCTTTTGCACCTTCAGGAAATTTGTGAGCGTTTGAACTTCTTCTTTGATGTTGGCTAAACCGACTAATTCTTGCAGTTCTGTTAGCGTTTTCTCGAGAAGCCGGGCTGGATCTTCTGATGCAGCTTCATCTGGCTTTACTCCATCTTCCCCGGCTGATTCAGCCGTTTTAGTTGCAGGAAAACCGTCCTGATAGCGATCGAGCTTCTGATAAGTATGAAGCATTTGCCAGACCTGCGAGAGGGCTTCCATTTCTGCTAACGAAATAGCGTCATCAGCTTTTACAATCGTCTGAGCAAATTTATAAATTGCGTTGGTAATTGAGTCGAGGTAATGGGTATTTTTTTCTTCGTCTAATCGGTTCAAAACAGAAGGCAGCATCAGGCGATCTTCGGGCTGTCCCTGCGTCAGGTTCAGCATGATTTGCAGCGTAATTTTTTGATATTTGATGCGATCGTCTGTCACATCCCATCGGTTTAAAGCCGCATATAGCTTTTCGCCATCTTCCTTCAGCAGCGCGTATAGCACCAGATAAGCAAGCAGTTCGGTCGATCGCAGTTCGCCATTGCTGCGCCCGCAAATTTGAATAATTTTGGCAATGTCAACCAGAATGAGCTCTGTGAATCCGGCATCGATCGATAGGAGGGGTATCAGGGCTTTGTGCAGCAGATTTGCCTCTTTTTTAACAAGACTAGAATTCACAGAAAACTCCTCTTCTCACTTCTTTTCCCATTCAGTTACCAAAACACCTTTCAGAGGCTGTTTGAGCAGTCGCAGAGGTGCCACATTGTCCCCTAAATCCCCTAATTTTGGGAAACTTTGAGAGTCAGAATAACCTGGCGCGGTTTCCCCCAGGATTAGGAAACAAAGGGGCAGTTCGGAAGGATTACTGCTTTTCAAACAACCTTTCTAAGAGGCAAGCATTTGCACCAGGAACTTTTACTTCCTGCAAAAAACATTACCGCAAATACTTTGTCTCTACCGTCTATCGATCGACCCATCCCCCCGATTATCCCGGCTCCCCTGATTCCCCTTCTGCCCTTTTCCTCAAAGGTTGATTAGGAGGCTGAACTTCTTCACTTTTACCTTTAACAGGCGGCAAATGATCAACCAAGCCCAGCTCAAACGCGATATCAGGTAGTTGACCCGCAATGTATTTGCCGGGAGTGAAAACCCGAGCCGGAGTGAAACAGACCTGACGCAACTCGACAATTTCATCTGGAAAAAACGAACTTCTGCTAAAAATGCGCTGCTCAAACGATGACATTGCTTGCTCCTGTCTTTTCGTCTTGAGGGATTGCAGGCACAGCGATTTCCCCTTCCGGGAACTGCGAAGCCACCGCCCGAACCGCATCGACCTGCTGCTGATAATCGGCATTCGCGAGAACCGGACGAGCTCCATCAGGAGATAAGCTTTCTGCCAAATTAATCCACGATTTACAGCCGCCATATTCAGTCAAATAAGGAATTTCAACCGCTTGCGGCAATCTGTGAACGCGCAGCAACAGCACCGATAGGGGTAAACGCGGCTTCCATTTCAGGCGTTCCGTTACAAAGGCTTCATTCCAAATATGCAGGGGCAGCAGAGCTTCGACGATCGCAGCATCACTCACCTCGAAGCGATCAGTGATCTCAGCCCACGCAGAAATCCTAACCGTCTCCGGATGCCAACCCGAAGGGACGGGCGTGACTCGATTTGCGTACCCCGGCTTGAGTAAATGGGGCTTTTGATGTTCATAGGTGGGATACAGCCAGAAGGGGGAATCGGCGATCTTAAACTTGCCACCCGGTTCTCGAATCCCACCTTTGCGAAGCAGGACGATTGTTCTTCCAGCAGTGAGGGCATCAACAGCAACTGCCCATTCTTTAAGCGCAGCAGTAAAGGGAGAAATCATCGTTTCGGGGAGAGCGAGTTGAAAGAAATTAAAGTTGAAGCCAAAATGCAAAAAAGACTGGCTTTCCCTGCCAGTCTAAAATAAATGTCGTTTTCTCAGTGGAAGAAACCCCGTTCTGCGCGTTCCCAAAGCGGCAGGCGGGTAAGAGCAACTACAACTTAAGGCTGCCCTTTTCCAGTAAACATCGTAACAAAATACGTCGAGGTTCCGTCATAAAGGTTTACCTAAATTCTATCGAACGACATAACTCTTGCTGATGAGTGCAAATCGAACCGGCTGTGATATAAGGCTGGTTAGTAGGGTTGGCGATCGCCTGCTCACCCCCCTCATCCGCCAAAGCCGCTCAGATTCTATATTTTGTTGAAATTTGTTTCCAGCGATCGCCAAGTGTGGGCACTCTTAACAGCGAAAATACGTCGCACTCTACCATGAGCGATCTCAAGAACCTTAGCGACGCAAGCCGATCGCATCTGCATTATTCGCAGTCGCGGTGAGGCGACATCAGGAGTTAAAAAGGATTATCCCTGTCGCTCGATTCGCATTTCATTTACTTCTGACTGAATTACTAAAGAGGAGTTTCCTATGCCAGGAGTTTGGTTTAACCCGAAGCGTCGCCATTTTGTTCAAACGGTATGCATCAGTACGATCGCCGTGCTGTCTGGTTATGGATCTGTGCCTGCTCAGGCTGAGAGTGTGCAGCCCGATCGCTTGCTAGTGGCTCAAATTCAGTCGGCTCCCCCCACGACCTCGCCCTCCCCAACGACAACCCCCACCACTGATACCCGCTTCACCTGTCAGATGATGAACGGGCAATACACGGTCATGTATAACCCCCAGAGCCAGCCCGGAGAAGCCTATCCCTGGGCAGCACCAGGACAAATGGGCGGAGGCTGGAGTGCCGATCGTCGCTGTCAGGAAATCAGCCGTCGCCTGGAGTTTTACCGTCCCGATGGGCTGCTGGAACTGCAAACGGCAGTTGAAAACGGCTATAACACGGTTTGCGTTACGACTGAGCAGGTTCCGGGCTGCCGGATTGTGTTGACGGTTCCTGAAGGACAAGACCCGATCTCGACCCGCGATCGTGTGTTTGCCAACCTCAGCACAGCCGATGGCGGACAAAATACCGCTGCCGTGTCAACCTACAGGGGAGACGGTGCTGGGTCGCTGCTGAACCAGATTGGGCAGGCAGTGGGCTTAGACCTTTCTTCGCTGACCGGAACTGGAACCAGAACCCGAAGCAGCAGCCGCAGCGGGATAAATCTGCGTCCATTCCTTGATCCCGCCGATGGAGGCACGGGAACTCGCCTGCGTTAACTGCTGCGCCAGTCCCCCTCTTAATGAGAGGAAACTAATGTAAGGAAACCAATGTGAGGAAATCTTCAAAATTCGAGGATTTCCTCAAATTTGTGTTGCTTGTTGCTGCGAACCCGATAGACTGCTGTTAACGCATTCCCTAAACGTGATACTATCCCTTTTGCCGCTCCGAGAGGAGTGTCCTTCGTTTCACCGCCTAATTTTCATCGCCCAAATCAACGTTCATGCAACCACACCATTCGCTTCATCGCACCAAAATTGTGGCAACGATCGGTCCTGCCACAAGCAGTCCAGAGGTTTTACGCGAATTGATTCAGGCGGGAGCAACCACACTGCGGCTCAACTTCTCCCACGGGACGCACGAAGACCACCAGCGCAGCATTCGTCTGATTCGGCAAATTTCGTTTGAACTGAATCAGCCCGTTGGCATTTTGCAAGACCTTCAGGGACCGAAAATCCGTCTGGGTAAGTTTGAAAACGGCTCCATTACGCTTGAGAAAGGCGACCCCTTTATCCTGACGAGCCGCAAGCTGCCGGGAACCCAGGAAATTAGTTCTGTCACCTATGGGCCGCTGGCGGAAGAAGTCCCCGAAGGCGCAACGATTTTGCTGGACGATGGGCGCGTGGAGATGCGGGTGGAGAAGGTCGATCGCGTCAACAAGGAATTGCACTGTCGCGTTGTTGTCGGTGGACCGTTATCGAACAGCAAAGGAGTTAATTTCCCCGGCGTTTATCTGTCGATCCGGGCAATGACGGACAAAGACAGAGAAGATTTGATGTTTGGGCTGGATCAGGGTGTAGATTGGGTTGCGCTCAGCTTTGTGCGAAATCCGCAGGATGTGCTGGAGATCAAAGAGATGATTTCCAGTGCGGGTAAAAATGTTCCGGTGATCGCCAAGATTGAGAAGCATGAGGCGATCGAGCAAATGGAGGCAATTCTCTCGCTTTGCGATGGCGTGATGGTAGCACGGGGCGATCTGGGCGTGGAACTGCCTGCGGAAGAAGTGCCCCTGCTGCAAAAGCGGCTGATTGCAACTTCTAATCGGCTGGGCATTCCGGTGATTACAGCAACGCAAATGCTCGACAGCATGGTGAACAATCCGCGTCCGACTCGTGCCGAGATTTCCGACGTGGCAAACGCCATCCTTGATGGAACTGATGCGGTAATGCTGTCGAACGAAACTGCCGTGGGCAAATATCCGGTAATGGCAGTCGAAACGATGGCAAGAATCGCTATGCGAATCGAACAGGATCAGTCTCCAAACCGCAGCTTTGACATTATGGCGGGGCGATCGATCCCCAACGCAATTAGTCAGGCGGTCGGAAGAATTGCTGAGCAGCTTCAGGCAGCCGCGATTATGACTCTGACCAAGACCGGAGCCACTGCCCGCAACGTTTCTAAATTTCGCCCCAATAAGCCGATCCTGGCAGTAACGCCCCATGTCGATGTCGCACGACAGCTTCAGCTCGTATGGGGTGTGCGTCCGCTCCTGGTGCTGGATTTGCCTTCAACGGGTCAGACCTTCCAGGCAGCAATTAACGTAGCTCAGGAAAAGAATTTGCTGCGAGAGGGCGATCTGGTCGTGCTGACCGCAGGAACGCTGCAAGGTGTGGCAGGCTCGACAGACCTGATCAAGGTAGATGTTGTAACGGCAGTGCTGGGCAAAGGCGTGGGCATTGGTCAGGGATCAGTAAGCGGTTGTGCCAGAGTGGTGCAGAACGGTCGGGAGCTAAGCAGCTTTAATTCGGGCGAAATTCTGGTCGTTCCAAAGACCAATGCAGATTATGTCGAAGCGATTCGCAAAGCAGCGGGAATTGTGACCGAAGAAGATAGCCTGACTAGCCATGCAGCGGTGATTGGCTTGCGGCTGGGAATCCCGGTGATCGTCGGCATGAAAAATGCAACCGAGGTCATCCGAGACGGCACGATTCTCACCCTCGATTTGCAGCGCGGCTTGGTCTACTCTGGCATGATGAATTTTGCTCAAACCGATGTGGCAATGACCGTTTAAGCAAGGGGTGGCAATCAGGATATTTCGCCGATCGTCCCGCAGCGGGAACTGCTTCATGTCGCCATTTCCTGATCATTGGTCAGGCTGCTGAATAGCAGAGTAGGGAGGAGAGGTCGATTCGATCTCTCTTTGTTCATTGGAGGTCTCGGTTGTAATTTGCATCAGGTTGGCTGGAGTTTGAGTTATCGCAAATTCGCAGTTCAGCAAGGAAACGATACAGGCAAGGGAAATTGAGCGGCCTCAACTGGAATCTGATGTTTAAGCCAGCAGCACGGGCAAGTTAAACCTGGGCAAGTTAAACCTAAGCACAATCCTCGATGCCATGAAGAATCCGCTGAAAAGGCTGCGCTTTTCGAAACAGAAAAAACCTACTTCCTCTGGTCAAACCGCTTCCTCGACTTCCCCCACTTCTAGCAGCAAGCCTAAGACATTAGCAGATTTAGAAAAAGAAATCGAAGCGGAAATGGCAGCAGAAGCAAAGCGGCTCAAAGCCGAACAGCAAAAGCCAAATCAGCCACTCCGCAAGGCTTCCCAATTGCCTCGTTACGCACTCATGCTGGCTCTGCTAGCGAGCATTCCAGTGGGGTTGGTGTGGCTGGTGAATTTGCCTTATCCTCCAATTCGTCGTCCGATCGCACGATCGGCTCCTTTGCTGCTGCTGCCAAGCTACATCCGGTTCGACAATCAGTTTAAAGGCGCGATCAATCAGGTTGAGCAAGCAAGACAACTAATAGACCAATCGACTTCTCTTGCCGATTTGAGCCGGGGATCGGAAAAGCTGGAGCAGGCAAACAAAAACCTTGATGGACTACCCATCTGGTTAGAAAGCGAGTGGCGAGAGGTCGCGGGTGCAAACTCTTGGTATGTCTTTGCCTATAGTGCCGCCGGATTTAACCTTGCTAGAGCAGAAGTCGGACGCCTTCAGGCAAAAATGTTTCAAGAAAAGAACGCTGAAACTAGATTGCTGGAAGCCGAAAAACAAATCGCTGCCGCGAAACAACAATATGCCGCTGCTCAAAACTTGCTGGTTCAGCAAACCGCGATCGGACAATGGGAAAAAGCGATCGAGCAGTTCGCTCAAATTCCGCCCGAAACGTTAGCAGGCAGACTTGCTCCGCAAAAGCTTGATGCTGCTCAGAATGAGTTTATTGCCGTGATTGGGCAGTCCAGCACATTGCAGAGCCAGGGTGAAATTGGGGCAGCAGCGCAGTTTGCTCGGAGAGCTGCCGAAGCCAGTCAAAACCCACCTCATCCGGTTGAAGAATGGCAGCGGGTGGAATCTTTGTGGCAGGAGGCGATCGATCGCTTGTCCAAAATCTCGTCAGAAGATTCAGCAGGCTATCAGCAGGCGCAAACAAAACTTGCCCAGTATCGGGATAATCTGGAGCAGATTCAGATTCGCAAGCAGCAAGAAGCGGACTCAGTGAAGGCTCTGGAGCAGGCAGAGGCATTAATCGAGATTCTGGTGGCGAACCCACCCCCAAATAATCGATCGCTCAGTGTCAGCCTTCAGCGGATTATTCGCGAACTTGAGAAAGTGAAGAACGGCACGACAGTCTACCAGAAAGCGCAGAACCGGCTTCAAAACGCCCAAAGCAAGCTAGACCAAATTTCTCCCAAAGCTAAAAGCTAACGGCAATTTCCTCCAGCGAGCCCAGGTTTAAAGCTCCTGACAGACAAATTCGGTTTCGATTCCCGCCTCGTCCTCGGTTTGACTCGGTTCAGAAGCTTTGATTTCGTCAAGCATTTGCCACACTGTTGGCAGCAGCTCATCCAGTCCGCTTCCCGAAACGGCAGAAATGATGAAGACCGGACAGCCGCTTCGATCGTGTAATTCGGCTGCGAGGTCGTTGGGTAGCGTGCTATCGGGCGGCAGAGCGTCGATTTTGTTAACGGCAAGAATCTGGGGACGATCGGGTAACCCGCGATCGTATGCCTCAAGCTCAGCTTGGATCGTTTCGTAGGCAGCGATCGGGTCTTCAGAAGTCACATCGATCAGGTGCAGCAGCAGCCGGGTTCGTTCAATGTGGCGCAGAAAGTCGTGTCCCAGTCCGGCTCCCTGGTGTGCCCCTTCGATCAGTCCGGGAATGTCGGCAAAAACAGTTCCGTCTCCGGTGGGCTTTCGCACCACGCCGAGGTTAGGGATCAGGGTGGTAAACGGATAATCGGCGATTTTGGGACGGGCAGCAGACAGGGCAGAAATCAGGGTCGATTTGCCTGCATTGGGTAAGCCAATAATTCCTACTTCTGCCAGCAGTTTCAGCTCCAGCCGAATGGCGCGTTCTTCTCCGGGAAGTCCGGGCAGAGCATTTTCGGGGGCGCGGTTGCGGTTGCTGAGAAAGTGACGGTTGCCGAGCCCGCCTTTGCCGCCTTGCGCGACGAGCAGGGTTTGTCCGGGCGTGACCAGATCTCCAACAATCTCATCGGTTTCGATGTCGTAAACAACTGTGCCGCAAGGCACTTCAATGTAAAGATCGTCTGCTGAAGCTCCGGTCATGTTTTTGGGACCGCCGCGCTGACCGTTTTTTGCCTTAAAAATGCGGGCGTACTGAAAGTCCAGCAGGGTTTGCAGATGCTCAACTGCTTTCAGATAAACCGATCCACCTGCACCGCCATTGCCGCCCGCAGGACCGCCCGCAGGCACATATTTTTCGCGCCGGAAGGCAACCATGCCATCTCCGCCTGAGCCTGACTGAACTTCAATTTCTGCCTGATCGATAAACTGCATGATCTGATTTGCTGGCAATAGTGATGACAATGGAATGATGCGATCGAATGCCGCGCTCCTTCTTTAGATCGTAGGCGATCGATTTTCAGTCGGGGAGGATTTGGCAAAATTCGATTCTCTCAGGCTGAGATCGGAGCGCGAGGCATCGGGGCTTGTCCCAGTTCGGTCAGGAAGCGCAGTGCTTTCGCAATATATTTCGCGCAAACATAGGGCGAGGTTTCATAGAACGATCGCCAAGCAACTCCTTTTTGCTGATCGTAGGTATCCGCAGCATCAGGGTGATGATCCAGCCAGGCGAGTCGGACGGCGTGACCGATCAGCACATCCAGCACAATGTATTCCTCGATCTGGAGGTCTGGATTGCGATCGGCGATGGCAGCCAGCTCCATCAGTGCCTCGATGTTGACCTGACGATATTCGGAAGCCTGAATGTTGTTCAGCAGATGCTCGACCCGCAGCGCAAAGTTTTTCTCGCCTGGAGTCATTTCTGCCAGCAGCACTTCACTATCGAGCCGATTGCGGCGATCGAGCTTGTCGCCAATCACTACGCCTTTGCAGTGCCGCATCACCTGCCACACGCTGGGATAAAACCCAGTGGGAACGCGATTCAGGGCCCCGTCTCGCTGCCGCTGCTTCCACCAGTCGATCGACTGTGCCGGAGCTTCTACATTTGCCTCAGCGGAAATGACCCATTCGATTTCCTGGGTTTGGCGAACGTGCAGCGATTCTTGCTGAAATAGCGACTGGTTCAGCGTGTTGTAGCCTGCGAGAACCTGCATCAGACGCAGCTTAATCTCAAACGGACTGAGGCGCATCAGCCGCTCGTATGCTTCGTCTTGCGTGATTTGCTGCTCGCGTGCCAGTTCGGTGGTAATCAGCAGAATCAGATAGCTCACCCGCAGTGTCAGTAATCCTTTAAAAAGCTGGGGATCGGTCTTGATCAGCACACTGAGGTAGATTAGGATTTCCTGGGTGAGCGGACGCTCGCGCACGTCGCTGCTGCAAAAGTGCTGAATCTTGTCCATGATGTCCGTCGCAGGGAGGGGACTGGTGATTAGCGAAGCTTCGGTATAGGCCTTGCCCACCGAGATTTGCTTGCCCCGTACCAGGATATCGGTGACCGCATCCGAGAGGCTGACATCAACTTTGTGCAGCAGCCCGGCAACGCGCCGAATGACTGCCCAGAGCTGAATCTGACTGGCTTTGCTGTAAACCTCATCCAACAGCATCGCGATCGTCACAGGCTGACCCGAACCCCCCAATCCTGTGTCAAAGGTGAGATCACACAAATTGCTGAGATTTTCCAGCAAATCAATCTGCTCATACAGGTTCACCGACTGCTGCAGCAAATCAAGCAATCGTGGAATATTGGTTTCATAAGCCAGCAAAAATTCCTGCGTATTGCTCAGGGGCGCATTGCGATCTGGATAAAACGTTAGGTAATACTCTGCCGGAGCTGCATTTTGCACTGATGCCTCAGCAAACTCAAAGTCGTGCAGAAAATCAACCCGCTCTATGCCTGCGGTCAGCATCATTTGTTTTAAGTCGCCGAGCTTAACCGGAACGCCGTTGCAGCTTCCTTCCTGTAATTCCCGCAGCAGCTTGAGTAGGGGAGAGGATTCAGCAACCCCATCGGGCGATCCCTGCTCTGCCTCGGTCTGGAACATGGCATGGGTCAGCAGCAGTGTCATCGTCGGTCTGCCGAGCTGACGCCAGTGTCGCTGAATGTATGCCAGTTCGCCTTTGATCTGTGCCACCAGAAAGTGATAGTCCAACGTTAGGTAAAACTGCTGCGGATCGAGGAAGGCAGGCAGGAAGACGATCGTTTCCCCTCGAACCTTGAAAATCCGCGAAGTCGTCATGCTGCGAAGCCGCCGAACCGGGCGACCCGTGAGCTTCAGCTTGTCATTGCGTCCGATCTGGGAATAGACACGAGACAGTTCCTCTGCCCGTCTGACTTGAATGGGGGCAACTTGTGCCGGAGTTTGGGTGGCGATCCCATAGGTGGCTAGCTCTGCCTGAAGCATTTCGTCTTCGGTCAGCAACGCAATTTGCACCAGGGGTTTCTGACGCTTGCCCGACTGCCGATGCCGTCCGAGGGGGTCAATATCGCCGATCGCTAGCAGCCCTTCCCGAATCATCTGCCCCAGCAAATAGAGGCTTTGTGCCCAGACCAGCGGCACGTTTTCATTCGGCAAGCGAGTTTGACTGTGGGGAGTCGATCGCTCTGCTTCGATCTTGTCCGCAAGCACGAAATAAAGCTCTGGCAACAGCTTAAAACCGTTTTGCTCGATCAGCAGCGGCTGAAGTTTCTGGTCATAGCGTTCCGCCTGTTCCCGATCGTCGCGAAACAGCGCGTCCAGCAGGAGATAGGTGAAAAAGAGGGGCCACTCGCACTCGATATGCTCAAACTGCTTCAGCTCTTTCGGCTCGTAGTGCAGCCGAGTCACATCTTCAATAACAGTTTGGTGTCCGTCGCGCAGGAACCGTTTACAGCCATAGTTGCCTTGCAGCTTAGAAATCACGTTGTCGCGGGTGCGATCGACCAGAGTTCTGTCTTCGATCGCAAATGCTGGAAAGCCGATCACACTCAGCAGTGCCCCATCCACTTCCTTGGAAGCCGATTCTCTGGGCAGCAGCGAGTCCAGCGTAATTCGTGCCCTGGCGATCTCATCCGGCAAGACGTGAATCACCGAAGCCTGACTGCCACGCACACCAAACAGATCGAGTCCATTAATGGCTTCCAGGGCTGCCTTTGCCATGCCGATCGAGCTGGCGTTGAGTTCGGGCTTGCCATGGTTCATTTTGTTGCCGCGTTCCCAGATGCCATAGTCCGGGGTACGGTAGGTGCGACCGATGTAATACACCAGATTTTGAATGAAATTCACTTCATCGATCGTGAAGACAATTTGCAGCCCGGAAACCGTCATTTGCGCCAGCATCAGCAAATAGAGCGACGTGGCATCCAACTGAAGATGTCCCCAGCCGTCATCCCCCACCACCACATCTGCAGTCTGGGTGTCGTATTTGGCGTGCAGCGCGTCAAGCAACCCCTGCGATACTTTGAATTTTTCGACTTTGTGCGCCTGCCGCATCATGGCAAACAGCAAGCCGCGCATCAGTTTCACGACGCTGTATTCTAGCTCATACGCCCTGCCACGATCGTCATTCACCTTTCGGTATGCCAGTCCCAGCCCCCAGACCGCCAGAATGCTGTAAACGTTGTCCCGCACCCAGGCATCAGTATAGTTGCCGTGAGCAGTAATGGCAGTGCTAGCAGGCAAAAGTCCAGTCACCGGATGCTGGCGATCGAGAATAACGGCGCAAATCTCTTGATAATAGGTATCCAAGCGACTTTGGAGCGCAAGATCATCAGTCAGATGAGCAGAGGTAGTCAGATGAGCAGCCATAGATCCTCACAGGTTTCCGGGAGAACAATTCTGAAGGGCGTAGAAGACAGCAGCGGAGATAACCAAAGCGGGTAGCTTCAATCACAGGCATTCTTCAATCACACGCATTACGGAACAAGAGCCAGGCAAGGGGGAAAGATAAATTCTCCTTACTTTGCTGAGTTGCCCTCAAAAAAGTGCTTGCAGTGTTTCTCTACTCATGAGGAGAAGTACTGATGCAGTTAATAAATTCTTAATGATCATACTCTGTGCAGATGCCAGAGTGAAACCGTGCTGGTCGTCGCCTCATTCAATCCCTAACCTTAATTCTGCCGAGAGGATAGCAAAGCCGATACGAAATCTGAGTAATTTCTCAGAATCTTCACGGAAACAAAGCCCCCTATAATTGGAAGGCATTAAATTCTGTCGTCTTCCCCATGCCTGACCTGCTCCAAGCTCCCAGACGATCGACCGTGTTAGGGTTACCAATCCACCTGGTTTCCGACTATCCGGGCTGGCTACTGTCCCATGCAAAACATCATTGCGGCGTTCATGTCGTGACGCTGAATGCAGAAATGGCAATGCAGGCAGAGAAAACGCCCGACCTGGCAGCGGTGATCCGCAAAGCAGAACTTGTGATTCCCGATGGCTCTGGAGTCGTCCTTTATCTGCGGCTACGGGGTATGAAAGTGCAGCGATGTCCTGGCATCGAGCTAGCAGAAAAATTGATCAATCAAATGCCGCTGCTAGGTTCAGAAGGCACAGTTTTCTTTTACGGTGGTGCGCCCGGAGTGGCTCAAGCCGCAGCCGATCGCCTTCAACAGCACATTCCCAAACTTAAGGTCGTCGGCGTTCAGCACGGATATTTATCGGCAGAAGAACGATCGCAGCTCAACGAAACCCTCCAGCAGCTTCAGCCGCGCCTGATTCTTGTGGGCTTGGGCGTCCCCCGCCAGGAACTCTGGATCGCTGAGCATCGCTATCTTTGCCCTGATTCGATCTGGATTGGCGTCGGTGGCAGTTTTGATATCTGGTCTGGCAAAAAGACCCGCGCTCCAAGATGGCTGGCAAATAACCATTTGGAGTGGGTCTATCGGCTGTATCAGGAACCCTGGCGATGGCGACGGATGCTGGCTCTGCCAAGGTTTGCCCTGCGTGCCCTGCTCGATCCGCAACGGTAATTGGAACAAGTCGCTTTTCAATTCGGGGCTGTCGTCTTACCTTGAACCTTGAATTGTCTCTGGTTTGGGTTTGAGGCTTCGTAGCCCCCTAAATCCCCCAGTCTTGGGAGAACTTTAAGATTCGGAGCAAGGGAAGTTCGCCTCTGATGCCTTCATCCAATTCACGATTCTTGAATCTCGCTCCCAAGCTTTGCGCTTTGAACGGTTCGGAAGTCCCCCAAAGTTGGCCTATTTAAAGGACATAGGAGATTTGCAGCTGATTCGAGAGTGTGATTAGAGATTGTTTAACACAAGCTTAAACCGCAGTCAGTTCCTTGGGTTCCTTCGGTTCTTTAGAGTCGATCGGGGCAGTGAGAGCTTCCTCTAACGGAGCCACGCCCAAACGCTGTTCCAGAATATTCATTACTTCCCGTCCAAAGTCGTTTGGGTTTTGTTGCCATGCCTGGAGGCAGACCTCGCCAAAGAAAGAGCCGAGCGGTTCTGGATTCCAAAGCAGCTTTTTAGCAACCCAGGGGAAGTAGATGGCAAGCGGATTGTAGCCTCGCTTCAAAATATTGTTCTTGAAGGCGTACTCTTCCAGGTGCGTGTGGGGCTGGAGTCCGATGAAGAAGATAGCAGGCTCCACCTTATCTGCACCAAAGATGCGCTCCATCTCCCGGTGATAAGCGATCGTCTGACGAATGGTGTCAAACGTCTCATCAATGACATTAAACGAATAGTTAATCGAGACCAGGTCATTAAATCCGGCAGCTTTGAGATCGCGGCAGTTTTGCAGCACCGTCCGCAGGTTATAGCCCATCCGCATTTTGCGAACCAGCTCTTGGGAACCGCTCGTGATGCCGATCTCAAAATAATTCATCCCGGTTTTCACCATCAGGTCGCAGAGTTCCGGGGTTAGGTTGTCTGCCCGAATGTACGCCGCCCAGTGAATATCCGTCATGCCTGCGTCGAGGATTTTTTGCAGGAGCTCGATCGCATCATTCATAAACCGCCGTGCCGGAATAAACTGAGCATCGGTAAACCAGAAATTGCGAACGCCGCGATCGTAGAGCTGGCGCATTTCCTTCACGACTTCGTCTGCCGGATTGATTCGCACCTGCTTACCTTCGACCACGGTATAAACGCAGTAGCAGCAGTTGTGGGGACAGCCGCGCTTGGTCTGCACCCCAATATAAAAGTCGCCTTCTTGCAGATAGTAGTCAAAATCCGACCAGATTTCCGCAATGTAGTCGTAGTTGCAGGCAGTTTTCTCTAGGGGGGCAGGCTGTTCGTGAATGAGGCGATCGCGAGGCTGGGTTTCACCCACAATGTAGCAGCGTTCGTCTGCAATATCCTGTCCATGCAGCAGCTTTTCGAGCAGAGCTTCTCCCTCCCCAACCGAGATGATCGTCCCTTTCGGCAGCACTTTGCCCAACTGCTCATAAAATACGCTGACCGCACCGCCCCCAACGACCGATCGTGCCTCCGGGCAATACTGACGGGCGCGCTTCAGCCCTCGCTGAATCAGATTCTGGTTGCGCCACAGCTCAGTCAGGTAGGATGACACCATCCGCAGTCCGCCAATCGCCCCTCTCAGTTTGGTGAATGGATTGCGGGCGTAGTAGAACTCAAACGCGTTTTGCAGCGGGTTACCGCCTCGTCCGCCGACCGGAGCGTAAATCTGAATATCGCGCCAGGAGAATACCAGCAGCGTTGGCTTGAACTCGTCAATGCAGCGATCGAGCGCAGCTCCAAAATCTAGCGGTGGAATTGTTCCCAGATCGAGAATGCGCTGAGAAACGTCTGGAAATAGCTTGTGAACATGATCTGCCAGATAAACAACTCCGATCGGGAAGATGGGGTTGCAGGGCAGGCGCACGTAGAGAATGCGATCGTTCATGTGCGGGCAGTAGAAATCTGAACGGGAGGTTTATATAACTTCACGATACCACTGACTTTCTTGGGCTGCATGGATTTCCCCTAGACTGCTACTAACCGACCAACCTGAGTTAGGAAGAAGGTAAATATTAAATGTTCAGAAAGAGCGGATTAACAAAACGGATCGCTCTTTCCCAAGGCAGAGATAGGGGGATGGTAGTCGGGTTTACAGCTAGCGGGGATCAGACAGTGTTAGGGTCTAAATACTAGAAAACCTCGCTCCAACGCAGCTCAATCCTATGGCGCAAATTTTTGATCCCCTTCCTCCAGGTGCATCCGATCCGATCGTCTGCTGCTACGTAAATGCCACGAGCAGAATTCAGATTGGCAGAATTACCAATATTCCAAACTGGTATTTTGAGCGCGTCATTTTTCCCGGACAGCGGCTCGTGTTTGAGGCATTGCCACAGGCACAGCTCGAAATTCACTCTGGCGCGATGGCAAGTGCAATCTTGGCGGATATCATCTCCTGCAATCAATTGAGGATCGAAGCTGCGCTAGAGGAAGATTTGGGCATGAGCCTCAATCCTGAGGAGTCTGGATCGCATCCGAGTGAGCAAGCTCCCCTGGCAACGGCGGCAACGGCAGACTAAGTATCGACACCTGCTTTTTTCTAAACCGTCGATCGTTACAGGATAGTTGATACACAGGATGGTTAATACAAATTGATTTAGAAATCTTTGAAATCCAGGTATCTGCAAGTTCTTGTTAGGGCTGCTCAACTTTATCTTCTCCTTCGGGTCAATCACCTGGAGGAGTTTTTATTACCTGGGCACAGTGTCCAACCGCAACGCGCCCAAATCGCCTATAACTAGAGGACAGAAAACTCGAAACTGTGAAACGATCGATTCTATGCCGCAGGTTGTTCTGGTTCATCCTCAAATTCCGCCTAACACGGGCAACATCGCTCGTACCTGTGCTGCAACCAAAACCCCGCTTCATCTGGTTGGACCGTTGGGCTTTGAAATCAGCGATCGATATTTGAAACGAGCCGGGCTCGACTACTGGGACTATGTGGATCTGCACTATCACGCCTCGTTAGAAGACTTTGTTGCCGAAACCCAGCAGCACCCCGGACGCTGGATTGGCTTTAGCACCTCAGGACGCTGTAGCCACCTTGAGTTTCAGTATGAGCCGAGTGATTGGCTCCTGTTTGGCTGCGAAACAACAGGACTACCGCCTCATGTGCTGGAAGCTTGCCATACGGTGGTGAGAATTCCAATGGCACATCCCAAAGTTCGCAGTCTCAATCTTTCGGTGAGTGTGGCGATCGGCTTATTTGAGGCGCGTCGGCAATTGGGCGATCTAGCGGAATAGGGCGATGTGGCACAGCGATAGATCCCAACCTTTGCTTAACAATGCCAAAATCTGTAGCAACATTTGAGCAAAGGAGGAGTGAATGGGCGGTTCTACGATCGATCCGGGGGCGGTCGAACCTGAGTTTTTGCTGTTTGTGCAGCATGGGTGGGCAGACGATAATCAGGCTGTACTGAGTCTGGCGAAGCGGCTAGTGACCGATATTACGCCGGTCGTTGCGCCTGATCTAGGGTTTATTCAAACCTGGCTTAAAATTGACCCGCTGATTGATGCAGTCGAAACGATCGCCGCCGCTCACCTTACGCCCTATCCCCAGACTCCGATCCGGATCGTCGGTCACTCAATGGGCGGGTTGATCTGGCTGGAGGTGCTGCATCGTCACCCAGAATGGTGGTCGCGGGTTCACTCGCTGGTACTGATTGGTTCTCCGGTTGGGGGTTCGGATCTGAGTCGGCTGATCGACCCCTGGCAGTTGGGAATTGGGATTGCAGCCGATCTGGGCGTGTCGCGGGTGCATTTGGCAGAGTCGATCGCCCAAAAGATTCCCACCCTGATCATTGCCGGAGATGTGGGGCAGGGAACAGACGGAACAGTGCCGATCGCCTGTATGCGGTTTGCCAATGCTCAATATGTTTGCCTACCGGGCGTCTCCCATTCTGCGCTGCGAAACCATCTAGACGTGGCAGCCACGATTCGCGACTTCTGGGTAGATACGACGATCGGCGAAACCATTCTGGATAACGACATCATCCGGCGACTGCGCGCAACTCCGGGTATGACCGATGGACACTGCGGCGAC
Source organism: Leptolyngbya sp. GB1-A1 (assembly GCF_039962475.1). Taxonomy (NCBI): domain Bacteria; kingdom Bacillati; phylum Cyanobacteriota; class Cyanophyceae; order Leptolyngbyales; family Leptolyngbyaceae; genus Leptolyngbya; species Leptolyngbya sp. GB1-A1. The sequence goes on from NZ_JAMPLI010000002.1 coordinate 123,494, forward strand.
TTCGATCAGGCAGCGATCGCCATGACGCTGGCAAACGGCGGTACGATTCGCACCTGGCGAAACTGGTTTGGCATGGATTATGCCTTCCTCACTTCCCCTGAGGGAGAATGCCTCTACGCCGGATATGTCGGCTGGTTTCACGCTCAGGATCTCCGCGAAGCTCTGGAGGATATTAAAGGGGCGTATGCGATTACGCCTTCAGAGAACTGTGGAGCAACCAGGCTAGGAGGGTGAAAGTTCTGATTGTGACCCGAACTGCCCCCGCACCCCCCTATTCTGGCGGTCGGTCGGTACGATGAGAAACCTAGTTGCCTTCAAGGAGTTCAAAATCCCCCAGAATTGGGGAATTGAGGGGCAACGCAGGACTCTAAGACTCCTCAAACATCCTCCAGGAGAAATTCGGGCAAAAAGTCGAGTCTCAGGGAATCTCGTATCATGGAAAGAGTGACCTCCTGTGCGAATTCCTATGTCTGCTGTAACGCCGCTTGATGCTGATTCGATCGATTCTCCCCAAGGGAAAGCTGTAACCAAGCGTACAGGGGAAGCTGCAATCGATAGCCTCGCTGTTCCCCAAAGGGATGATAATCACCCGACCTCAACTCGCCCTTTATTAGGAATGACTCAGGCGGAACTCACAGAATGGGTTCAGCAGCAGGGTCAGCCCGCCTATCGTGGCAAGCAGCTTTATCAGTGGATTTATCAGCAAGGGGCACGATCGCTTGCGGACATCTCGGTGTTTCCCAAGCAGTGGCGAGCGACAGTTGTGGATGGGGCGATCGGGCGGTCAACGGTTCACTATCGATCGGAAGCGGCAGACGGCACGGTGAAATATTTGCTGCGGCTAGCAGACGGGCACATCATCGAAACGGTGGGAATGCCCACGTACAAATACACGGACTTACCTGGAAATTCGGCAGTGCGACGCGGCGCCAGTGAGCGGCTGACCGTGTGTGTCTCTTCTCAGGTGGGCTGTCCGATGGCGTGTGACTTTTGCGCGACCGGAAAAGGCGGACTGCTTCGCAACTTAGAAACACACGAAATTATCGATCAGGTGTTGACTGTGCAGGAAGACCTAGGGCAGCGCGTCAGCCATATTGTGTTTATGGGCATGGGCGAACCGCTGCTGAACATGAACAACGTGCTGGCTGCCATTCGATCGCTTAATCAAGACGTAGGCATCGGGCAGCGCAACATAACCGTTTCCACCGTTGGCATTCCCGGACGCATTCGTCGCTTTGCCGAACATCAGCTTCAGGTAACGCTGGCAGTAAGCCTCCATGCTTCTAATCAAGCAACGCGAGAAAGACTCATCCCCAGTGCCCGTGCTTACCCGCTTCAGGCATTACTGGACGAATGCCGCGAATATGTCAGCCTCACGGGGCGGCGCGTCTCGTTTGAATATATTCTACTGGCAGGACTGAATGACGGTCAGCAGCAGGCGATCGAGCTGGCCCACCATCTGCGTGGCTTCCAGAGCCATGTGAACCTGATTCCCTATAACCCGATTAGCGAAGCAGACTACCAGCGTCCCAGCGAACAGCGCATTCAGGCATTTGTTAAAGCCTTGCAGGACAAACACATCGCCGTCAGCATTCGCTATTCCAGAGGCTTAGATACCGATGCCGCCTGCGGTCAACTTCGTGCTTCCAAGGCAACGCTGTAGAAACCAGGGCAACGATCGCCACTACCCAAAGCGCTTGTGCGGCTACTGATTCACCTACTGATCCATCAGCAACCGCAGAAAATAAGTAGAGCAAAAATTTATAAGGAATTGAAGTCTAGTCAGGCATGATGGAAACAAAGAATATCTAGCTAACGAATTTATTTTTAAAAGCAACTCACAAACAAAATTGACCTATTCAGGAACGATCGTTCAATCTTTTCAAGGTTAAACGTGTGAATAATAAGTTTGAAGGAAAGGCTCAACGATCGCAAATCGTTTTGCAAGAACCAAACTTTATTGGATCCTGAATTGATCCTGAAATCGATCGATGAAGAAATCTTGAGAATAAGCAAAATCTTGAGAATAAACATAAGAGAAAAACAAATCTCGACCAGGAGGTAGAAAACTTGCTGACAACAGCACGCCCGGCGTAAACTTTGCTTGTACTGTTGCTCATGGACTCACTGAACCATGCAGGATATCTCAAAGGAAGATAATGCAGCGGTTTAAGAGCGCGATGTAGAAATCAATCTCGGACGCTGTAGAAATTCCTTGAGCCGCTGTGCGGCAGCTTCCTCGATCGCGTTATTGTCAGCAGACTCCCTATCAATAGCCTCCCCGTTAATCGTAAAGCCAGCCGTATTTTGAAACAGGGCACTGAAGGCGCCTGCACCCAGCCCCAACTGAGGAAACATTCGATAGCAGGGAAACTGCGCCAGATGCGATCGATAAGCTGACAGGGCATCAACGGCGATTGGTTGAAACTGCGAAAACTTTTCTAAAAACCATTCACAAACCTGTTCATTTTCTTCTGGAGAATAGGCGCAGGTCATATAAAGCAAATATCCGCCGGGAGCAACCACCCGCGCTGAATTGGCAATAATTCGCTTTTGTCGATTTGCATTTTTGTTGATGCTGACCGGATGAAAGCAGCCCGGAGCCTTGCCGCCTTTTGCTAGCAACGATTGTCCAGTACAGGGCGCATCCACGAGCACCACCTCTGCCGTTTGCGGAATTGCCTCTGCCAGCACTTCAGGGTCTAAATTTGACACAACAGCAGGTTCAATCTGACACCGCTTCAGGTTCGACAGCAGGGCACCAATTCGCTTGCCGATCACTTCATTGGACAGCAGATAATCCGGTTGCAGAGCAGCCCAAGCAAAAATACTTTTTCCGCCGGGAGAAGCACACATATCGACCACGAGGCGAACAGGAGCATTAATTACCCCCCCCTGGGAACTGCTTCGTATCGCCAGCAGCGGTGTGGCCGCAAACACTGAAGAAAAATCCAGACAGTAAAAATAGCCCGCTTTATGCAGCGAATGCTGTCCTGGTCTTTCTCCAAGCGTCAATCGATCGACAAAGGCTGCCTGCCAGAGAAGAGCAGGTTCGACGGCAAAGGGAAATGGCTCAGGACGAGGCTTTGTCCAGAGAATACAGGGCGAAAACGATCGCGGCTGAGTCAGCGCATGGATAAACTGCTGCTGTTGTTCGGCATCCGTCCAGAGTTTCTGGCTAAATTTAATCAGTAACTTAGAAGCTTCCATTTCACTTTTCGACTTCACCTTTCGATCGCTTTCGCGCTAAACGTTAGCTTTCGCTTTTGCGCTAAACATTAGCTTTCACTTTTGCACTAAGCATTGGCTCTGATTTCGCTTGCAGTTGCTGAACCGCGACCAACAGCTTTGCAGCACTTTCTTCGGCGGACAGCCCTGCAACGTCAGTCGGATGAATCACCACATCTCGCCGCTGCAGATCGTAGGTGTAGGTCTTGTCGTAGTATTCCAGGACAATGCTCACGCCTTCACTGATTTGTCCCTGACGAATAAAATCTACTGCCTGCTGAGTTCGCAGCCCACCCAACCGTTTGCGGATGCGCTCTGTTGCAGTTACGACTGCTTCGCGATCGGCTGAGCCATACACATTCGCTAGCAATGCCAATCGCTCCGATCGAGGACGAACAACTTCTAATACCTCAGCCTGATCCATCTGCTGAAACAAAGGCTCCGGAATGCAGCAGGTTCCAATTCGCTTGCTTTCTGCCTCGACCCAGATCGGGGAATCGGTCTGAAACTTTGCCCATTGCACGGCAACCTCGTTTTCAAACTGCTCGTTTGTCGGTTGAGGAGGTAGCCCCAGCGAGCCATAGCTGCTGCCACGATGACTGGCGATCGCCTCTAGATCAAGCACCTGAGCGCCTTGATTTTTCAGAGCCAGCAAAATGTCGGTTTTTCCAGTTCCAGTCATGCCGCCCAGAATCACGATCGGTTTAGGCTGCTCAAACGTTTTTAACGCCCAATTGCGAAATGCTTTGTAGCCGCCATGCAGGGTCGCAACCTCAAAACCCCCCATTTTGAGCACCCAGGCAACCGATCCACTTCGCATTCCACCCCGCCAGCAGTGAACTCGCACTCGGCGATCAGGGGCAAGCTGTTTGGCAGTCGCAAGAAACTGAGCGGATTTCGGTCCAACCAACTGAAAGCCTAGCTCAACGGCAGCGTCACGTCCCTCATGCTTATAGCAAGTCCCAACCTGCGCCCGTTCCTGGTCGGTAAACAGAGGAAAGCTAATTGCCCCAGGAATATGACCCTGTCTGTACTCGGCTGGACTCCGAACATCCAGCATTACCCCAGGGTGTGCTAAAAAATCGATCGCGTTTAAGCCTTGCATCAAAAGCCAAACCAGAACTCGAAGCGTGCATTTTCCAGTGTAGCGAGTTTGACTCAGCGGTCGAAAATGGGGCAATAAAAAACTCAGTAGCTGCCATATCTGCAAGACTACTGAGCCATCGACAGGATAAGTGAGAAAATGAAATGCCTTGAGGCTTAGCTGCCGTTAGTCGATAAAGCCCATCAGGGTTTCGCTATCGTCGATTTCATTTGAAGCGATCGGACGACCACCGGGCAGAAGGGTTGCAGCCAGCAGATCCGGGTTACTTGCCATGACCGGGCGACCGCCGGGCAGCGTCAGGTCATCACATACCACCATATCGCTAGCGAAAATAGGACGATTGCCTGGAAGAGCATATTCCATCACTTGCAGATGGCTTGCCATGATCGGACGACCGTTCAGAATCGTGCTAAAAACATCCATGTGGCTTGCAGCGATCGGGCGAACCCCTGCAGCAGTGAACTCTTCTACAACCTCGATCGCACCATGTATAATCGGACGATCGCCCAGGTAGCCCGTAAACCCTTGCAGATCTCCCTTAGAGTCCTCGGTTCGCACTGCCAGCTTTGAATCCCCACCATTGGTTTCCGGTTTCTTCGCCAGATCCAGCTTGCCTGCTTTTGACTCAGTCACTTCGCCGTTGCCCGCGCTCTTCTCTGCCATCGTTTCCTCCTGTACCAGTGCTTTATCTGATGGGTTACTTGGTGCGTTACTTGGTGCATTATCTGACGGATTTACCACCGCCGTTGCCTTTGCTCTGCTTCTGCGGCTTCTTCCCCCGGTCGAACCCCCCGCTGAACTTGTGCCCATTGCCTACACTCCAACCTGCGCTAAATCAGTTTGCTGAAGCTCAATCAACTAGCTTCAAGTCAACTAGTTTAAAGGGATGATGCCGATCGTGAATAAAACGATATATAAGTGCAACTTAGGCTACATTATAGGCGGAAACCATCCCTTTTCCATCGGCAGAATTTTGGCAGAACGATAGGGATTGCTAAAGCGTCCGATTACTTTTCGTTTAGACACTCGCTGAAAAGCGGACGGCGATCGTCAGCATATTGCCAGTGCATGATCAGCACCGTGTCAATGGATAAAGCACATTGCCAGCGCATGAAGACCAGGCGCAAGGTTATCTCCAAACGCAGAGACAGTGCCCGCTCTCCTTTTGCCTGCGCTCAAATGGCAGCAGTGACAGCAGTGACAGCAGTGGTAGATTAAAGCATGACAAATTGAAGCGAATCGATAGCTTAAATGCGATCGAGCGACTCACAACCAAGCGAACACGTAATGCAGATTTGGCAGCTGCGGAACTTAGCTCTCCACGGTTTAGCTTTCAGCAATAAAACCCGAGGGTTCGATCGGAGACTCTGAAGCAGCACTCTGCGAAACAAGCAGTTCTTCAGAGGCGACAGAGCTAACACTCGATTGAGCAGGTTCTGCAAAAAAGGAATTGGGTTCAGCAACAGGCATGAACGGCACATATGCAGGCTCCAGAGCGCGATCCGGTAAAACAATTCCTTCTTGCAATCCCGATCCTGCCTGTTGGAGCCGCTGCTTTGCCCGATATTGCCGCCTCAACAGTTCGACTGCACCCAGACCGCTTCCTACGCTAGAAACGATCGCAATCCCCAAATAGCGAATAATACTGTTTCTCGTTTCGCGATCCATTCGCGAAGGCGGGGTCTCACTCCACTGAGGCGGAAAATCCATCAGCACCGGAATTGGCTGCTGCATCACCAGGGGCAAAGTCATGGCAGAAAAAACAGTACTTGCCACTAGAACGGCAGTGAGGATACCATGACTAGAACGAACACGACTTGAACAAACACTGCTCATATACAGTTGCTCCGCACAATGAGTTAAGGGCTTATATACTCAAACGCGGTAGCGCACCCCCGTAACCGGAGATAATTCATCTGTCTCATTCAATCTTAACTAAGTGTATAAAGAAGCACTCTGTCAATCGGGAGAAGAGTGTGGATTGATGGATAGATCACGGGTAGATCAGTGAAGGGGTGGAGGGGTAAGCGGGTGGATAAAGATGCCCTTGGTTTGTCCGTGTTAAATCTGTGCTAACTCAGGTCGGGGGTAAGTGAGCAAGACAAAAGAGAAATAAAACGCTATTGCCTTCAAAACCCGATTCCCTGAGCAGCTCCACCTACCCATCCACTCATCCGCCTACCTTACCTCATCACTCGCCTCCCCCCTGCCCCAGTTCCCGGCTCGCGATCGTCTTTGCCGTAGCAGAAAGCGGATCGATCGCCGTCCAGCCGTTCTCGGTTGGAATATGAGTTTCAAAATGCAGGTGCGGTCCAGTAGAGTTACCTGTACTGCCGACCCAGCCCACGACGCTGCCCTGCTGAACGACCGCTCCAGGACGAACGGCAATTCCTGAAAGGTGAGCGTAGAGGTTGCGGTAGCTTCCGGCTGCTGTTTCGACAATTACCGCTAATCCATAGCCGCCCATATAATCTGCTGCCACGATGCGCCCTGCCATTGCCGCCACCACTGGAGTTCCCATCGGCGCACCCAGATCAACGCCTGCATGAAAGCGACGATCGCCCGAAATGGGATGAATTCGCCAGCCAAATGCCGAAGTCAGCATGGCTGGAATTGGCAACGGAAAGACTAAATTTCCCCATCCCATTTGTCTTGCTAGAGCAGGCGAAACCGTGAGACTGGTGGACTCGGCGCGGGGCGAGAAACAATCCAGCGGAGCCGTCTGCGGAGTCACAGTTTTTTGGCTGACGGTCTGAGCTTTCGGTTGGGGAGTAACGCTGGCTGCGGGTGGGGAAAGCTTAACTGCATCTTTCTCCACAAGCTGGAAGTCCGCCAAAGACTGCTTCAGGTCGAGCAGGTAAGGACTGATGCTGAGGGCAGGCTGAAGCAAATCAAGCGATCGATCCGTCTGTTCATAAGCCGAGGACAGCAAGGAAGGCACCGCAGCAGACTCCGCAGAATTTTCATCTCCCGTTTCGATCATCTGGGCTTCTATCTGGACTTCTATCTGGGTTTCGGGTTCTGGTTGAGAGTGCACAGGTACAAAGGGCAGACGAATTCCAGCTTCTTTTAGCGGTTTACTGAGCCAGTAGCCCATGATCTCGATCGGCGATGCAGGCTGAAGGTTGAAGCGATCGAGATTTCGAGCCTGAGCAGTAGAATTTTTGAGATTTTTAGATAAATCAGCCGACGGTGAATCCGCAGAAAAATTGGGGCGAACCGCAAGCGATCGAGGCTGAGCCGGAGTTGCTGCCTTTTCAGAAGCAGTTACAGATTCAGCAGCGGTGGGTTTACCAACCGGTTGCTCGGCGATGGGCTTCGCAGTCGATGATTTCTGCTCAATCGCTTCTGCGGCAGTTGATTTTGCAGCCGATGACTTCGCATCTGCAGAGCGAACGGGTTGCGCGGTAGGTCGCTTAACAGCAGATGCCAGAGTTGCAGCAACTCGATTCCCAAAGCCGGGAAGCGGTTTCTTCTCGTTAGCCTGGGAAGGGCGAACAGCGGCTTGAGCAGCAGGCGCATCGGCAGCCGAGCATTGCGGAATTGCAAAGGTTTCTGGCAAAGCGCGACCGATCGGCGCATAGCCGGGTGTATAGGCAGGCATCGACGCGATCGCATCACCGGGAACCGTTCTCCCAGAAGCTTGAGCAGACGCAGATGGGGCTGCCACAACAGGAGAAGACTGAGTGCCTGACTGACCTGGTACTTGAGCCGCAAGCTGATCAATCTGGGCAAGCAGTGCCGTTTGTAGTTCAAGCGGTAGGGCAGGATGGCGGGCAACCTCGCGGGCTGGCTCAAAGGCTCCGACTTCGGCATAATTCAGCGCAATTCGCATCAAATTTTGCTGAAGCTGAGCTTCTCGGCTTGCCTGATCTCGCGCCACGATCGCCGCTAACTTTTCATCAAGCTGTTGGCGCATTGCCCCAAGCGTTTGGGGCTGAGCAGCAGGCTGCTTGACAACTACCTGTTTTGAAGTGCCGCTTGGTTTTGACTGGGGAGTCGTCGCTGAATCTGTTGCTGAAGTTGGGGAAGAAGTCGGTTCAGCGGTTGAGGCAGCGGGGGAAGCAGGAGAAGGCGTTGAAGGAGCGGGAGCGATCGCAGCAGGCTCAGGTTGTGGAGATGGCTCAGGCGCGATCGGGGTTGTGGGAACGATGACACCCGCCACTTCAGGCGCGACGATCGACTCCACCGTCACCGGGGCTGAAGGACTGACCACAGAAGCAGACGGCTCCAACGATTCATCCGATAAGGGATCAGGCAAATCTTGAACTGATTCCTCACTAGCGGTAGACGACGGAACTTCAGGGGGAATAGAAGCATCGGCGACCGAGGCAGGATAGACCTTGAGCATCGATGATGTAATGACAACTGTGGCTAAACAGTGTCCAACAGGCTTGAGGATGTGCTTCATGAGAGACCAGCGCAATCACAGCTTTATCGAGAGTTCCCAGACAATATGCAAACAGCGAAACGGGCTACCAGGAAAAACTGCATAATTTCTCCCGTGAAAGAACCACTTTGTATCGCCAAAGATACACTAGAGAACCAAGGACAGGGAAAGGAAAGAGTAACAGTGAATCGAACGAGAATGACTTGAATTCGATCGCCTTTAAATCGCTTCTAAATTGAATTGCTGCTAGGTTCAGCGGCTTTCAAATTCAGAGGGTTTCCGTTCAATTGCCTGCGACATTGCCATTTTCATCAAATTCATCAAAATCGTCTTTGTTAGGATTCGATCGCATTAGAACAACAAACCAATTTGCCAAATTTAAGCAGCCCAGGCAATCCTCGCTGATATTACACCCTTTTTGATTAAGGAGGCAGTTCAGCTCATAGATGTTCCTTTTCAAATCTCCTCTTACAGGTGTCCTCATCAAAGGGCTTGATTTCCTTAAATTCTCCCACACGGATTCGGAAGATACCTATTATTACCGAGGCAGCTTTACGAAGGCTTTGTGATCGGTTGAGATGCGATCGGAGTAGTCAGACCCAAACAAGCCACAACCGAAACGGATTTTATTGCGATCGAGCGGGAACGCAGAGGTTAACCATTCCTTTAAGCAGGACGAAAAGCAAGAAGGATTGGTTGCAGGCAAATTGCCTGAATGATGCAGTTCTTCCGGGCAGTTCAGTCAGCTCGATACCCCAAGATTGCTTCGTGGTCGTGTTCCTCGTTTTGCTTAAGTTGCTTGAGTAGGATTGCTGATTGGCAAAGTCCATCCTGAGGTACTTACTGCGATCGGGCGTTGTGCAGAATACTTTTCTTCATGGGTAATTTTTGAGAGGATGAGCAGTACTTAGTGCCCAGAATGCTATGCCGAAAGCGAAAGAAACTCCCACCGAAGTCAACCTGAACCAAGCCCAGCTCTATTTCAATCGAGAGTTAAGCTGGCTTGAGTTTAATCGTCGTGTCCTGCAGGAGGCGTTTGATCAGCGCACGCTGCTGCTGGAGCGGCTCAAATTCTCAGGGATTTTTAGCGCAAACCTGGACGAATTTTTCATGGTGCGCGTTGCCGGGCTAAAACAGCAGGTCGAGGCACAGGTTAGCTCGCTCAGCCCAGACGGACGCACCCCGCAGCAGCAGCTTGAGGCGATCGCTCAGGTTTTGCGCCCTATGGTGATGGAGCAGCATCGCCACTTTGAGCAGGTCTTGCGTCCGGCACTAGCAGAAAAAAGAATTCACCTGCTGAACTACATCGACCTCAATCAGGAACAGCGGCTTTTCCTTCAGGACTTTTTTGAGCGGCGAATTTTTCCCGTACTGACTCCGCTTGCCGTCGATCCGGGGCATCCGTTTCCGTTTATTTCTAATCTCAGCCTTAATCTGGCAGTGGTTGTCAAAAACCCAGAAACCAATCGAGAGCATTTCGCCAGGGTGAAAGTGCCCAAAATTCTGCCGCGTTTTGTGGTGTTTCCGGCAGAGCTTCAGCACCAGGATGGTAAGCCGAGCCTCTGGACAGGTGTTCCGCTAGAGCAGGTGATCGCCCACAATCTGGAGGCACTATTTCCGGGAATGAATATCCAGGAATATCATCTGTTTCGGATTACCCGCGATGCCGATCTGGAACTGGAGGAAGACGAGGCAGAAGACCTGCTGGAAGCGATCGAACAGGAACTTCGCAAGCGGCGACTGGGCGGTTCAGTGGTGCGGTTAGAAGTCCAAAGCACGATTCCGGCTTCGATTCGATCGACGCTGATGCAGGAAATGGAGCTGGAGGACAGCGATGTTTACGAAGTGGAAGGACTGCTGAATCTCAAAGATTTGATGTCCCTGCTGTCGCTGCCCGTGCCCGAATTGAAAGATTTGCCTCGTATTTCCGTAGTATTGCCGGGGCTGCGATCGGTCGGCGATGGGCGATCATCTGGCAACAGCAGTTCCCACGATGAATCTGATATTTTTTCGGTGATTCGGCGCCGTGACTTGCTGGTGCATCATCCTTATTATTCGTTTTCGGGTTCGGTGCAGCGATTTATTATTCAGGCAGCGAATGATCCGCAGGTATTAGCGATCAAAATGACGCTTTACCGCACATCGGGAGATTCTCCGATCGTGAATGCCCTGATTACGGCGGCGGAAAAAGGCAAACAGGTGGTCGTGCTGGTTGAACTAAAAGCTCGGTTTGACGAACAGAATAATATCCAGTGGGCTAAGCGACTGGAAGAATCCGGCGTTCACGTCGTTTACGGTCTGGTGGGGCTAAAAACGCATACGAAAGTGGTGCTGGTGGTGCGGCAGGAAGGCGATCGGATTCGTCGCTATGTCCACATCGGCACAGGCAACTACAACCATCGCACTGCCCGAATTTACACAGATTTGGGACTCCTGAGCTGCCGGGAAGAGCTGGGCGCAGATTTGACGGATTTGTTTAACTACCTCACAGGCTATTCGCATCAGCGATCGTATCGTCGGCTGCTGGTGGCTCCGGTGAATTTGCGCGATCGAATGCTGGGACTGATTCGGCGAGAGATTGACCACTGTAAGAACGGACAGCCAGGAAGGATTATCGCCAAAATGAATGCGCTGGTTGATCCGCAGATTATTGCTGCCCTTTACGAAGCCTCGCGATCCGGCGTCCAGATCGATCTGATTATTCGGGGTGTATGCTGTTTGCGTCCGGGCGTGGAAGGCGTGAGCGAAAACATCCGCGTCATCAGCATTATTGGTCGTTTCCTGGAACATTCCCGAATTTTCTACTTCCACAATAACGGCCAGGAAGAAGTCTACATTGGCAGCGCAGACTGGATGCCTCGCAACCTCGATCGCCGGGTAGAAGCGATTACCCCGATCGAAGACCCGCAGCTTGCCAAAGATCTGCAAGAAATTCTGGGCATTCTGCTGACAGATAATCGCCAAGCCTGGGAGCTACAGCCGGATGGCTCTTACAAGCAGCGACAGCCCAAAGCAGGGGAACCAGAACGCAGTGCCCAGGCGATTTTCATGGACATGGCGATGCAGACGATCAGCAATTTGGGATAGGTGCAGCCGTCCTCATGCCCAAAAGCTTATCCTGTTAAAGTGACACGCTAAAGGGAATTTCTTCCACTTCCGGCAGTTTCTCAATTACGAGCGGCTTGTTGTTATTCCCGGCAAGTTGCTTTAGCAGTTGCGGGCGCGGGTCGTGCAGCAGGTAAATCAGCCGATCGCCCGCCTGCCATTCCTCTGCTACAGGGAGGACCTGAAGCCGATCGTCGCGTTCGACCAGGAGCGGCATCAAATCACCCGATCGAATCAGTGCTTTAAGGTGTGCTTGCTGAAACAGCAATTCAGGCTCGCGCAGCGTAGTTTCGCCTAATTTCACTGCATTGTCTTTCAGGTAACCATTCCAGGTTTTGAGCGACATCTGATCAGTAAATGCCTGCTGAACGCGGCTCATATCGCTGGTCAGCATCGACTGCGCCTCGCTGGGAAACACTGCCAGGACGCGGGGCGGAGCAAACTCTTCGGCTGTTCGCTGTGCCAGCACCAGATTAACTTCGCTGTTGTTGGTCATGACCAGGAAAGTTCCGAGGCGATCGAGCCCTGCTTGCTCCAGCACATGGGTATCGAGCGCACTGCTAGAAAACACCCGAAAGCCTTCCTGCTGCGCTAGTTTACAGGCATCCGCATCGGTATCGATCAAAACAACTGACTCACCCCGATCGCGAAACAATCGCGCAATCAGCACACTCAGCGCATTGCAGCCCACAATCACCGCACCCGTTGCCTGCGTCGAGGTAATGCCCAAAAGCCGCGCTGCCCAACCTGCAGACAAGCCCTGCAAAAATACGGTCGAAAGAATCGTCAGAAACACCAGGGCTTTAATTGCGTCACCGCCGTTAATGCCCCGCTCGGTCAACAGAATCGCAAACAGCGAAGCCACTGAAGCAGAGACAATTCCCCTCGGCGCGACCCAGCACAAAAACAGCTTTTGTCGCCAGTTCAGGTCACTGTTCCAGGTGCAGAGCCAAACATTTAGCGGACGCACCAGAAACATCAGCACCGCGACCGTTAGCAACGCACCCCAGCCCAGCGCAAATACACTTGCGATCGACAAATCCGCTGCCAGCAACACAAATAGCACCGAGATCGCCAGCGTCGTAAGCTGTCCCTTAAATCGCCGCAATAGGCGTTCCGCGGGCAATTCAAGCGCACCCAGGACAACCCCAGCCACCACCATCGTCATTAGTCCCGACTCGCTTCGCATGAACTGCGCCAAGCCATAAAGTCCCCAGACACCCGCCAATACAACGAGATTTTTCAAGTCATCTGAGAGAAGGGTCGCCCGTCGCAAAATTTGTCCCAGTAGCCAGCCGCCGATCGCCCCAATGCCGCCCCCAATGCCTAACCGCAGCAGCATTCCGCTCAAAATCAGCACCGGATCAGCATCCCCACTGCGAATAATATCCAGCACCACGACCGCCAAAATTGCCCCCACTGGATCGATCAGCACTCCTTCGCCTTCTAACAGTGCAGCAACCGATCGATCGACCTTGACCTGCTTCAGCAGCGGACTGATTACCGTTGGACCCGTCACCACCACCAGGGCCGCATAAAGAAAGGCGATCGTCCAGGGAAACTCGCTCAGCCAATGAGCCGCCATGCCGCCGCCAAGGAGGGTAATCAACACGCCTAGCGTCACCAGATTCCGCAGACTGCCGGACACTTTATCCAGTTCGCGCAGGTTGAGGTTCAGTCCGCCTTCGAACAAAATCAGCGCAACCGACAGCGACACAATGACTTCCAGCCCGTTGCCAAACCAGTTGGGATGCAGCAGCCCAAACCCGTCTGCTCCCAGCACCATGCCAAACAGCAGCAGCAAGACAATGCCAGGAACTCTGAGATATTCTGCGATAACCTGCGCCCCGATTCCTGCAATAACGGCAAGAACGATTTGCAAGGTTAGCTTAAACGCATCTGCATCCATAGAATCCTTTTATGCAGTTCACCGCTCGATCGGAGGTTATCAGGCGTTTACTTCATCGATATCTTAGCCAGGAGTTCGTAAAAATTCCTTTGCCTGATCATAGCCTGGAATCTTTGTACTACTGCTTTTGACGGCATCGCTCTCCGATTTCTATTCCTTCAAAAGAAGGTAATAGAGCTGACCCGCTGCCAGCGTCAGTCCCGCTCGATCGCCTGCCAGCTGTCCCGTTCCCATAAAAATATCCACCCGTCCTGCACCCTGAATTGCTCCGCCCGTATCCTGATCCAACACATAGCGGCTCACCGTTTGGGGCACAATTTGCCGTTGAGCATTGGCAAGCGGAATCTCGGTATGAATCAAAGCCAGCGCACCGGACGGCATCAAAGATTTATCCGTCGCGATCGATCGATCGGCAGTAACAGGTACGCGAAGACTGCCCGTTGCCGGAGTTCCCGTCGTTTCTTTGAAGAAAATAAAGCGATCGTTGCGCGGCAGGTATTCGCTTAATTCCGTCGGATGGTCGCGAAAATACTGAATCACGATCGGCAAGCTGAGATTCTCCGGCTGAATCTTACCTGCGTTGATTAGTTCGCGCCCAATGCTGACATAAGGATAATCGGTGCGTCCCGCATAGCCAATACTGATTCGCGTTTCATCGGTAAGCTGAAGCTGAGCCGATCCCTGAATCTGCACCAGATATGCCTCTAGTCGATCGCGCAGCCAAACCAACTCCAATCCGCGTAGCCTTCCCTGGCTCCCTTGCAGTCCATCCATTCCCTCAAGCTGACGACGGGTAGGATGAGGTCGCGTCCACTGAGCTAAATCCGGCGGCAGCGCATAAAGCGGATAGCGAAATTCAGCAGTCTGCACTCGGCTCGCTTCATACACAGGCTCAAAATATCCCGTGAATTTAACTAAACCCTGACCGTCTGAGCCGATCGACTGATACAGATCAAACTCGCGCCGGACAGCTGCCTGCAACGCTTCGGGCGATCGCACCGTGCGAACCAACTGCCGAAATCGAATCAGACTGCGCCGAACCCGATCGCGAGTGAATTCTGAAATCGCATAATTGGCATAAGCCGTTTCTGCCTGAGGCGTATCGAGATAAGTCAGCGAGTGGTCGATCGCTTGCAGCAGTGCCCGGCGATCGGCGGCGATTCCCCCAGTTCCCCAGATCTGGCGATCGATCCCGACTTCACCCTCGATCGGAGCCGACTCAACCGAGTTTAAAGGAATAATCTGAACGGGATTCGTGGGCGGCGGAACGGATGGCGAGGAAACGGGTGGAGTAACAGGCTGCGTTTGGGCAGGCAAAACCCGTAGCCCCAGCAGCAGGCTCAGCAGCAAGCCGAGGCAAAACAGGAGCAATGCAAAGCCGTTTCCTTTGCGAAGTAACTGGGTGAGCGATCGCCTCATCAACCTTTAGATCAATCCATCTCAAAACGAATTTAGAAATCGCGGTCAACACTTCCAAAGAAGACAGGCTCGACGCGCAGCGCAATCACCCGAGAAGGACGCACCACCATATATTCGCCTTGAATGTTTTTGATGGGCACATTGATAAAATCGCTGGAGCCGGACTTGGGCACAAGTTCCCCGCTATACCACTTCTGGAAGTCCTGAATCGTGGGAAACCGCACTTCTTCGCGATGTCCCCCTTCCATCAAAATATGCACCGCAAATTCGTTGGGCGTTCTTGGCATCGCAGAGGCTCCTTTAGCAGATTCAACTGACTATCCTACGATGTTGAGCATTCCCAGAACGATCGGAAAAAGTAAACTGAATGGGGGTGAGACAGTTTCGGTAATGCTTCGTAGGATAGGGAGGCGAAAAACCGTAACGCATGGAGGCAGGGGCTAAGGGAGAATGCCTGACGCTGCGTTGACCCATCCTACGGAATGCTTAGAAACGCTCAGGCAGCGTTAAATTCGGCTTGCAGAGCCTCGTCGTTGTCATCAGCCAGGGTAGCGACGATCGTAATATTCCGCGAGATCTCACCAGGAGACAGTTCTGCTAGCGTACGGCGGGCACAGATCACAACCTGATCTTCCGAGATGGCAAACCGGGCTTCAAAGGTATTGCCCCAGTTCATTTCCATCAGCCTTCGCAGCAGACCCGCTTCGTTGTTGACAGGCAGTTTCAGCACGGTTGACCAGACGGTGAGAATGTCTTCTTCAGACGTGCCGGGCAGCTGCACAAAGACTTCAACGCTGCCATACTTAAACTTCCACAGATACCCACCACCCTCGGTATGGTTCACCATCGCGCTGTTATCTTGCTGCAAGCTGGCAATCACCGTTTCGATGACCTCGATATAGTTCAGCGTAACGGCAGTGTCTTCTCCGCCAGCCGCATTTGCTGCGGGATCGAGATCCAGTTCGTATAAAGTCATGGCTGTAACCCAGTTGACAGTAGAGAATGATGACTAGACCTACTCTAGCGGCTGTCGCGGCGATCGAACCTCGTTCTGGGGATATTTTTTATAAAACGGGAGCAGTTTAGCATGACCGTAAAGTATCAATTTCCCAATGAGTTTCTTTGGGGTGCGGCAACGGCAGCTTATCAAATTGAGGGAGCCACAGCGATCGACGGGCGCAAGCCGAGCGTCTGGGATACGTTTAGCGCGATCGTGGGACGGGTGCTGAATGGCAACAGCGGAGAACCTGCCTGCGATCACTATCATCGCTATCGGGAAGATATCAAGCTGCTGGCAGAGCTGGGAATCAAGCATTATCGCTTCAGCATTTCTTGGTGTCGTGTTGTGCCGGACGGACGGGGAGCCGTCAACGAGGCAGGAGTAGATTTTTATCGCCAACTGGTAGACTGCCTGCTGGAACACGGTATTACGCCGTACGCCACCCTGTTTCACTGGGACAGCCCTCAAACGTTAGAAGATCTGTATGGTTCCTGGCGCAGCCGCGAGATTGCCCAAGATTTTGCGGATTACGTGTCTGCAACCGTGGAGCGATTGGGCGATCGCATTACCCATTGGATCACGCTCAACGAAATTCCCTGCTTCACGCACCTGGGCTATGGCATAAAACAAGTGCCGCCCCATGCACCGGGAACGATCGTTAAAACTCAGCAAGAAGTCTGGCAAACTTCCCATCACGCGCTGCTCGCTCACGGCATGGCTTGTCAGGCAATTCGATCAGCTTCCCCTGTAGCCTGTAGCGTGTCGCTGGTAGACAATTTTGCCGTGTCGGTTCCCTTAATGGAAACGCCCGAACACATTGCCGCTGCCCAGGCCGCTCTTCCCTTTTGCTGGCAAAATGGTGGCATTCTGTATCCGGCTCTCACCGGAGCGTATCACCCTGAGTTTCTACGGCAGTTAGGCAAAAATGCGCCTCGGATTCAATCGGGCGATCTGCAAATCATTCATCAGCCCATTGATCAGCTTGGCTTTAATGTGTACACGGGAAGCTATGTGCGGGCGATCGATCGGGCTCCCGGCTTTGAAATTTTGCCCTTCCCTCATAGTTATCCGCGAATGAATATGCCCTGGCTGCAAATCGTTCCCGACGCCATTTACTGGGGCGTGCGTCACATCAGCGAAACTCTTAACCGACCCAACCTGCCGATTTTGATTACCGAGAATGGCTGCGCTGCAGAGGATCAGGTGCAGTCGGGCGAAGTGATGGACAGCGATCGAATCTTTTACCTGCGCCAATATCTTAAAGCCGCCCACCGCGCCACCCAAGAAGGCTATCCGCTCAAAGGCTACTTTGTTTGGAGCTTAATGGATAACTTTGAATGGGCGTGGGGATACGATCGTCGCTTTGGCATTGTCTACGTTGATTACCCCACTCAGCGACGTATCCCAAAAGCTAGCGCACACTACTACGCTGAATGCATCCGCCAAAACCAAGTCCTATAACATCCTTTTCCCTGACTCCTGACCCCTCCCCTTATCTCCCCATTCCTTCATCCATCCGCCGGATTGACAGACTCAATTTGCTGATTAAGCTGTAAATAAGCTACATCAACTTATCCAACCACTTTAAAAACTGCTGTGATAGTCACACTCTTCATTTTTATTGTGGGTTTAACACCATTTCTTGCTTCTCTCTGGATTTTGCGTCGGGCAGATGCTCAAGTACAGGAACGTCTGCGACTGGCGATGGAATCGGTTTCAACACGCGGGCTGCCCAAATTGGGACTTTCCCCCGACCATCACTACGTCGAGGGCATCGGCTACATGATTGGCGACCTGACTTGTCAGTTTAATGCCCGATCGAGCTATATGCGCTGCGCCGTGAATCCGATGGGTCCATGCCAGGAATGTTTACACTACCGAGAGCGAGAGCTGCCCGACCTGGATCTGTCTCTCTAAGAATCTAGGGGTTTTTGGATCAGCAACCCTGTTATGAAGCAAGACCCTGTTAGCGATCGGCTCTTGCACCTGCGCCTTCGGGAAGGGGCATCGGGCGGGGTTGGAACGGCAGAGGAACATACTGCACTGAGGGGCGACCTGTCATCGGCTGTGGATAAAGATCCATGAGCTGATAGATTTCTTTGGGCAGCCCAACGGTAATCGGTAATCCCATGTCTTTTGCTTCTTCGACCGTAATGGGATAATCGTGGGTAACTTTGCCCGTCGTAATGGCGTCAATAATTCGTTCGACTTGTTCCGGGGCGATCTTTCTCTGAGGAAATTCGTCTGCCAGAAGGGTGCGAACAAATCGCTGAACCTGGGTGATCGCTTTACGCGCAATATCTGCCGTGATCAGGGTTTGATCATCAATTTCGCTGATCGGCTTTTCTTCAACGACCTTGATTACACTGGCTGCGGGAATGCTGCCAAGCTGCGGATCGACCGGACCCAGCACTGCGTTTTCGTCCATCACAATTTCATCGGCTGCCAGAGCCAGCATCGTGCCGCCGCTCATTGCATAGTGGGGAATAAAGACGGTGACTTTTGCCCGGTGGCGAATCAAGGCTCTAGCGATCTGTTCGGTGGCAAGCACCAGTCCTCCAGGCGTATGCAGAATCAGATCGATCGGCACATCAGGCGGGGTCAGGCGAATCGCCCGCAAAATTTGCTCAGAGTCTTCGATCGTGATGTAGCGCGAAAGAGGAATTCCCAACAGACTAATGGATTCCTGCCGATGAATGAGCAGAATCGTACGGCTCTGCCGCTTCTGTTGAAAGGTTTGGATCGAGCCTAGCCGACGGGACTCCACAACTCTGCGTTGAATGATGGGTTGAAGGGTTGAAATAACAATGAAAATCCAGAATAAAGCGGAAAAGCCCATGCCAGCTCCTTAGATAGATGTCTTTACTTAAGTAAGGGTTTGCGAAACAGCCGTGAATCAGCCTGTGAACCAGTGAGCGAATTAGTCAACGGATTGGTCAGCGAATGAGCAAATGAACGGGTTTGTGAAACGCACTTTCAAAACCACAATCATGCAATAAACCACGCTGAGGGGAATTTGGCTGCGTTTTGATGCTAAAGAATGCTGAAAGAAGTACCAACTATCCAAAGGGGCAGATTACGTTTGATGAAGTAGAAGCAGGAATGATCGTTATCCAATGATTTTGAAATAATGTTGGAATGCTTTTGGAACGTATACCGATATATGGTTTTTTCATACTAATTCGCTGTAGGTTGAACAATCTTTCTCTCTTTGGTGAGATTGTCTTCTGGCGATCGAATTGCCATAATTCACGCACAACAAGTGATTGTAAAAACGAAGTGCCCCCGGTTAGCGAGTAGCTGGGGGTCGTCCTATTAGAACTGAAGCTCAATCAGATAAATCGAATAAGATCCGGTGCGTGGATTCGGTATGAGCTTTATTTGTTCGCTATAGTAATCTCTAGTGAACCTGCCTGAAGCCACCCCATGCGTCATTCTTTTCGCGTTGGAACCTTTAATCTCTATAATCTGCTACTGCCCAACATTCCTTATTACGAAAACCGTCGCTATAGCATCGCCGAATATGAGCGGAAAAAGCAATGGATTGCAGCACAGCTCAACCGGATGCAGGCAGACATCGTAGGATTTCAAGAGGTGTTTCATCAGGAGGCCTTAGAAGAAGTCCTGACAGGAATACCAACTTACGAAGGTGCAGCGCTGATCACAGGCGATCCTAACGGAGAAAAGCCAAGAGTTGCACTGGTTTCTCGGTTTCCCGTCCTTCGATACGAAATTATCGATCGCTTTCCGGCGGCTGCAAGATTTGATTTAGAAGACATACTGATTCCGCTCGATCGCTTCGCGCGTCCGGTAATTCGGGCTGAGGTTGCAATTACCAATTCGCTGGTTTGTACCGTTATCGTGGTGCATCTCAAGTCAAAGCGCCCTGTGATTTCAGAAGGAAAAGATCGGCATGATCCGATCGAAATTGTGAAAGGACAAACCCGTGCCCTAATTCAGCGAGCAGCTGAGGCGATTGCATTGCGGGTGCTGCTAGTTGAAGTCCTGCAAAAAACTCGTCATCCGGTCATTTTGATGGGCGACATTAATGACAGCGATCGAGCAGTGACATCGCGCCTGATCTCAGGAGACCCCCCCGACCCTGACTGGCAGCATGAGTATAAAGAGGTCGTGTGGGATGTGCTGCTTTATTCTGCAAAAGAGATTCAGGCAAGACAGACTCGTGGCGACTTTTATTACACGCATTTGCACGATGCCCACTATGAAAGCTTGGACCATATTTTGGTGAGTCAGGAGTTTATGCTGCAAAATCCCAGGCACATCGGGCACGTCAAATATGTCTCGGTGCTGAATGATCATTTGATGGATAAAAGTTTGATGGATCATCCTGTAGAGGTCTGGAAGTCGGATCACGGTCAGGTGGTCGCGCAGATCGAACTGCGAAATTAAAGCAGATTTTGAGCGGGTGATCGCAGCGATCGAGCTAAGATAATTACAACTCATAAAGAAATTTGCCGGATTGATTGCTGTTTATCAAGATTGATTTAGCCATGCTGTCAGATCTGCTGCCATTCCCGATTCGTCTCGATACTGTCCTTTTAACTGGAATTGCGCTCTGGTCACTGGCTCTTTATCTAGGCTTCTTTCCGGTGGGCGAATGGGTAATGGAGCAGTTGACCCGATGGATGAACTTTGCCGATCGATCGCTCTACACCTCGGCTGAGGAATACGAGCGCACCCGTAAAGGACGCGAATCCCAGAATGCCTTTTATGCGTCGCTGCTGAGTATTGTGCCGTTTTTGGGTGCAGGCGGAATCTGTAACTGGCTGATGGAGCTGAGCCTGGGTCGCAGTTGGGCGATCAGCGTGGGCATTCTTGCCTGTATTGGCTGCGGCGTGTATGAGCTGGGCAGGCGGGACGGTCAGTCGATCGATTGAGAATTTTTGCAGTTGGGCACAGGTTACTTAATTTTGAATTTACCCGTAACGCTGTGTTTTTATTTAACGCTGTGTTTTATTCGATTGCCTTACAACGGTGCTTTGCAACAGTGCCTTACAACAGAGAGATGTCCTGGGTTGTGCAGGCTTGCTATAGTTGCACTCTAATCTTCAGTTTTTCTAATCTCTAGTTTTTTTAATCTCTAGTTTTTCTAATTTCTAGTTTTTCACCTGTGGCTCCTATTGGGCAATGCCTGCTCTACAGAACAAGACTTAGAACTAGGACAATGAAAAAGAAATTACCGCAAAAGAAGTGGACTTTTGTTGGGGCGATCAGTATCCTTGCAGCACTGTTGACCCTGCTGTGGCAATCGCCCGCCCCGGCACAATTTGGACTGTCGGATTTTCGGCTGAATCA
This sequence comes from Leptolyngbya sp. GB1-A1, assembly GCF_039962475.1. Taxonomy (NCBI): domain Bacteria; kingdom Bacillati; phylum Cyanobacteriota; class Cyanophyceae; order Leptolyngbyales; family Leptolyngbyaceae; genus Leptolyngbya; species Leptolyngbya sp. GB1-A1. The sequence goes on from NZ_JAMPLI010000002.1 coordinate 144,966, forward strand.
GCTTTCCTCGGAGGTGGCTGCCCTGCGGCTTCAGGTGAGCCAGCTTCAGGCTCAGATAGGTGGGAGTGTCAGCCGTGCCCCGGTGACATCGGCTCCTCGCATTGCTCCTCCTTCCCAAGCCCAGACGAATTCTGCCCAGTTCGATCGCCTTGCCACGCTAGTGATCGAGCTAGGTGAGCAGGTAAGAGCCATCGACGATCGCCTCAAAGCAGTCGAAGCAAGATTCCCCCAAGCATCACCGCAACCCGTCCCGCCCGCTTCATCCCGCTAGTGCCAATCCGTCTGCTCTGGGTTCAGAAGCAGCAATCAGCACACCGTTTTGCCGCACAATCATTTGTCCTTTGCCGAAACTTCGGCCTTCTGCGGTCAGGTGAATGTCATGCCCTCGATCGGTTAATCCCAGAGCGATCGATCGGGCTACGGTCTGTTCTAGCCACACCGTTTTGCCGTTTGTGAACTGCCAGCGCGGGGCATCGAGGGCAGCCTGCGGATTCATGCCATAGTCTCTCAGGTTGACCATCATTTGCAGATGTCCCTGTGGCTGCATGTGCGCCCCCATCACGCCCATCGGACCGATCGGCTGATTGCCCTGCGTTAGAAAACCGGGAATGATCGTGTGAAACGGACGCTTTCCGGGGGCAGCCTGATTTGCGTGTCCGGGCTGAAGGGTAAAGCCTCTGCCGCGATTATGCAGCGCGATGCCCGTTTCGGGAACTAGAATGCCGCTGCCAAAGCCCATGTAGTTCGACTGAATAAACGACACCATGAAATCCTGATCGGCAGCTGCCAGATACACCGTGCCACCCTTAGGCAGATCAGCGCTGGCAAATAGGGCACGATCGCCAATCAACTGACGCCGCCGCGCCGCATAGGTTTTATCCAGCAAGTCCTGCGGCTGCACCTGCATAGTTTCAATGTCGCTGACGTGCTGATGCACATCGGCAAAGGCTAGCTTCATCGATTCAATTTGCCAGTGGAAACTGTCTACCGAGTCGCGGGGCTGTTTTGATAAATCAAATCCTTCCAGAATATTCAACGCCATCAGCGCAGCGATTCCCTGTCCGTTGGGCGGAATTTCCCACAGCGTTATTCCCCGGTAATCTGTGGAAATAGGCTGCACCCAATCTGCGCGATGCTGCGACAAATCCTCCTGCGTAAGCAAGCCGCCTGTATCGGAAGCAAACGCCGCAATTCGCTCAGCCAGCTTCCCGCGATAAAAGCTTTCGCCCCCGGTGGCCGCAATGTCGCGCAGCGTTTCTGCATGTGCCGCACTGCCCCAAATTTCTCCGGCACGGGGCGATCGTCCTTGGGGTAAAAACGTCTGCTTAAACCACTGAAATTCCGGTTCGGTTGCATGGGCAAACAGCGACTCGGTCCATTTCCAGGCACGGGCAGTTTCCGGGGACACAGGAAAACCCGATTCGGCGTAGCGAATTGCAGGCGCGAATAACTGCTCAAACGGCAGCTTGCCCCACTTTTCCCACAGCGTTCTCCAGGCAGAAACCGCTCCCGGCACGGTGACAGACAACCACCCCAAATCCGGCACTTGCGTCATGCCCTCAAAGCGATCGATCGTCAGATTTTGTGAACTTCTGCCCGACGCATTCAGCCCGTGAAGCTGTCCATCCCACACCAGCGCAAACGCATCTGAACCAATGCCGTTAGAAGTCGGCTCTACAACGGTGAGGGCGATCGCCATTGCAATTGCCGCATCGATCGCATTACCGCCTGCCCAAAACATTTCCATGCCTGCTAAAGCCGCAAGCGGTTGACTGGTTGCTGCCGCATAGTTGCAGCCCATCACGACTCGCCGACCCGAAGCATAGGGATATTCAGTTAGATTGATCGCTGGAATCATTGGCCGGAATCATTGGGGAGAAACAAAAGAAGTGTCAGTGAACGCTGATCAAGGGCGGGGCACAGTAGGATGAGCAAAGGAAAATAGAACAGACGAAACATAAGCTAATTATCCTGAAGTGGAAACTGTTTCGCATTGCTCAACATCCTGCTCCCAATAGATACCCTGCCCCGATAGACAGCGCTTCGCCGCTGACTTGCCCGATAATCAGAAAACTATCAGAGCCGTGCAAAGCTGCAAGAACATCTTCCTGACTGTATCAGTTTTTTAGCTGAACCAGTGGATAGGAGGGGTTCAGTATAAACATTAGTCAGTATAAATATTAGGATGAGCCAGAAGTCGTAACGCATTCACTATGGACGCTGTTGAATTACAAAAAAGATATCAGGCAGGTGAACGGGATTTTACCGGAGTAGATTTAGCAGGTGCTAATCTTGCAGACCTTGTACTCAACGACGCAAATTTTGATTAAGCAAACCTGAGCAGCACAAAGTTGAATTGATTGCACTTAGAACGGGTCAACTTTAGCCACGTCCTGATGAATCGTGCAGGCCTACAAATGCAAACTTGAGCAGAGCAGATTTAACCGAGGCAGATTTCAGTGCTGCCTTACTGATTCGTGCCAATTTGACAGATACAATATTCACGAAAACGATTCTGAAATGGGCATCGCTCAGCCAGGCCACTCCCGCTGACCTTAATTTGAGTCATGCCATTTTAGACAAAACCTTATTGCCAACGGTTCAGCGCTGGAGCGATAGCGGCTACAAAATCAAGCGGAACACTAACGCGATCGCCCACTCAGCCCCAAACGCAAATATTCAATTTTGATACAGGCATTCATTAGGCAGGTTAGTCCGTGGTCGGCTGCCATCTGAGCCGCGACAGGGCTAGAAATCCCCGACTGTGCCCAAACTGTTTTCGCGCCAATCTCGATTGCCTCCTGCACCACCTCTGGCAGAAATTCCGATCGTCGAAACACATTCACCAGATCGATTGCCTCTGGAACTGCGTTGAGCGTGGGATAGCAGGGCTGATCCTCAATCACATTAAGTGCCGGGTTCACCGGGTAGACGCGATAGCCCGCCTGCCGTAAAAAATGGGCGATTTGATAGCTGGGACGATCGGGGCGATCGGAATGCCCTACAACGGCGATCGTTTGCGTCTGCGTGAGGATTTGCCGCAGATGATTATCAGTTGAATCAATCATGGCTACTGCTCGAATCTTCGTGAATCCATAGGGCTAAACCGCCGCCTCGTCCTCGCGCTGCGATCCAGTCTGGCGTAACGCTGAAAAAGGCAAAGAACGGCAGCTTAGCAATAGACATCTGTTCAAACTGTGCGGCTTTGGTTTGCCCACCGCGGAATCCGATTTGGAAGACTGTTTTTCCAAAACAATCGATGGCAACTTGCGTGAAATCAAAGGCAAGCAGGTTTTTCTTGCCCAGATACTTTGCTGGACCTGTAAACCGAAGCCGCACTGCACCCAGGCTGATTTGATTCGTGATGATGCCCTGCCCAAATCCCGCTGCCACTGCTTCTGGAGCAGCAAAAAAGCCAATCTGAGCAGGAGTCCACTGCGGCAGGTAAACTCCTTTTTTTAAGCGAATGCCGCCTCGTGTTTGTCCTTTCGTTTGTCCCTTGGAGGGCGATCGTTTTTTTACGCCAGTGGTGAAACAGAGCCGCCATTCCCCCACCAAATCCGCGAACGGATACTGAAGTCGCTGCTGTTTTGCAGCAAGTTCTGCCTGAAGCAATGCTTGAACCACCGCCTCGGCTGGGGGACGATCGATCGCAGTTTCTCCAGAAGGCTCTGCTTGCTGATTTGCAGTCAGTTGAGCGGACACACGATAGGATTTTGCTGCCTGCGATAGCACCTGAACAAAGTCGGGAATCGCAGCAGGGGAGAGATCCGTTGCCATTATTCAGGCCTGATTGAAAAAATAAAGTAAGGCTTAGCTGCGCTTTTGCCGACCCCGCGTAGAACGAGTCGCTGGCTTATTGGCAGTTGCACGGCTGCTCTGACCTTCTTTTGCACTGGCGGCCGCGGTGCGAGTGCGGCGACGAATCGGTTTCCGCTCAGCTTCCTCAGTCTCTTCGGGTGCAGCGGTTTCCGTTTCCGCTTCGGTTGCCTCTGAAGTATCTATCTCTGCATCATCGGTTTTGCGAGTGCGGCGTGTGCGGGTTTTGGGAGCAGCAGTTTTGTCTTTGTTGGACTGCCGCCTACCTGCGGGTACATAGCTCTTGAGCGTGGTCGCGCTAATTTCGATTCCTTTCTCAGTTAGCATTTTTGCTAAATCATCGTAGCTGTAGCCTTTTGCCAGAGCTGCCTGAATTTGGTCACGCAATTGACCGACTGCCTCACGCAACGACAAATTCTCTTTCGGTTTTTCCGGCAATTCTTGAAGATACGACCCTGCTTGTTCAACAGACTGTTTATTCACATTCACGGCTTTCGATCGTCCACGGGTTGCTGCTGTCATATTGGATTAACCAGAAATGAAGTGATATGTCAATCATTCTATGGTGAAACAGCAAAAGTGTGAAACATTTTCAACACAAAAGTTTCATCGGCAACAAGATAAATTTGAATCGCCGATGATAAAAAGGAAGATAGACTTGCCATCTCTGCTTAGAAGCCGGGACAAAATGGAAGTTGTATCTTGAGGGTTCAGGAAGAACGATCGTATGCTGGCAGAATCCAAAGCGTAATTCGTTCCAGTAAAACGAGTGTCGCCGTCACCGCAATCGCCAGAAAAAATAGAATCAGGTGCGTTTCGTTGTGGGCACGAAGAGCAAAGCTGAGGGAAGCCGAAACGGCAGGCGGATGAACAACATCAAGAACAATCATCAGCACGATGGTCATCACCAGAGAAATTCCTGCCGCAAGATATCCGCTACCAAAGCAGAGCAACAATACCCAGCCGATCATGGCTGCCATTAAGTGAGAAATGGTCAGGGTGCGAACAGTATTCGTTCCGTGCTGTGGATCGAGATAAATCAAAAACGCGCTGAATGCCAGAGATGCAAACAGTAGCCGCTACTGGGACAGCACTTCGACAAAAGCAAGCACACCTAAAACTACTGCCGTCGGCGCAAAAGCAAGCGCAGGCTCTCCGCGCCAATTAAGCCGCTGGCGTAAGGAGCGGTTTGCCCCTTTAAAAGGTCTTTGGCTCGATCGCTGCTGCCCCATCTTAGTTCCATCATCGTCTGACTCAAAAATAGATTTTCATTCGTGCTGCTGTTCGCAGTTTAGGGTGGCTACTCGATATTTTGATTAAGCTGTTCGATCAGCCAATGTTGAACGACTGATTCAACTTCATCCGCAACCTCATCCAAACCATGGCCAGCGTCCGGGTAGAGAATGAGCTGCTTTGGCTCAAGGGCGTGCTGATAAATCTGCTTTGAGCAGGCAGGAGACAGCACTGGATCAGCCGTGCCGTGTAGCAGCAGCAGCGAGCAGCGCGATGCCAGTTCGGGAACCGCTTCCGTGCCGTAGGACTGGGGCGCAAGGGCAATAACCGTTTTTACCGCCAATGTCGCCGCCGCCGCCTGAATGACTACCGCTCCGCCAAATGAATGTCCAACGAGGGCGATCGCCTCAATGCCCTGATCCTGCAAAAATCGGATTCCCACCAGCACATCCATTACCGAGAGGTCGAGTTGAGTTGGCTGACGGTAGCGCACCCGCAAAGAAGCAATGCCCGATCGCAATAAAATCTGCGCCAGTCGCGGATAAAGCTGCTGTGCCGGACTGTCCCAACCGCCACCTACACCACCAACCCAAATTACTCCCTGAGTTGTTTTTTCTACCGCTTCGTCGGCACTGTCTGTTTTTGCGGCATCTGTTTTTGCAGCATAGTATTGACAGTGAATGATTGTATTGTTGAGCGTAAGCTGAACCGGACGGTAGCCATCGGACTGTTGCTCTCCAATTTCCGCGTGTTGCGGCATCAAGTCCATGAAATTGTGAAAGGTCTGCATTGCTTTACTCAACTTACACATTCACAGAGTAACTATGGGTTAGTGTGTCGCTTCAAATCCGCAAAAGCCTCTGCCCGTGGTTGAGAAATTGTAACAATCGAACGGTTACAGCTTAATTCATCAAAGGAAGCCAGACTCATCAACGTCGATTACTTTAAATTACAAGGGTGAATTGCGAGGGTAATTTATTGAATTAACATGAGCCAGCATCCTGTAAACCCACAAAATGCCATTTCTTCCACTCATCATATGCATCAAGCGATCGATCAACGTTCTGTTATCAACATCCTGCTGAGCGCACAGAACAGAGTGTAAAAATGCCGAAAGCAATAGCGGCGAGATTGCCAGGTCAACATCGATCGAATCTTTGCATGAATCTTTGCATGAATAAATTTAGGCACTGCAAGAAGAAATTCGATCGCTTTGCTCAAAGCCAAACTTATCGCAGGATGATTAAAAGCAAGATTGATTCAAATTGACGCAATTCACCTATGACTCAGCCCAACTCTCAGCCCAACTCCCAGCCTCTCACGCTAAACCCGCCACCGGAATACGAACTCAAGCTCCTGACTGCTCTCGCCTATTTTTTAGGACGCAGTCTTTCTGCACAGGCGTTGGCTTGCCTTAGTATGTATCTACGCCAGTCCGAGCCGCGCATTATGTCTCAGGTGCGCTACTACGCCCACAAAGCCGGACTGCATGAATATGACCTGCTGGACTTAATTTTTGAGCATCCCGATCGCGCTGACGAGCTGCTGAAGCGGGCAGGAAAGGTGCATCAGCCGCAGGATAGGGATGTATTTGAAGAGTAAATCTGAACTAAAAATCGGGGGAAACCCAATTCCGGCTTTCGTCGGTATCAGGAATTTCCCCCTTTAATCAAAAACGCGCTACATCCTCTCGCACTATATTCTTTCTACATTATCTATCGATCGGCTGCGCGCCCATTGCCACCACTGCACTGCGGGAAAAGTTAATGCGCTGCTCAAAGTCGAGGCTCTTGATCGATTCACTAAAGCGATCGGTTTCAGAAGGAAGCTGATAATCCGAAGGAACTTGAATCACAGAACCCTCATCCATTGCCTGAGCAAGCTGGAGCCAGAAGCTAAGTTTTGCGCTGGAGCTGAGCGCACTGTAAGCATGGCTGACATCCGTATCGGCGCAAGCAATAATATTGCGCTGGGCTTCGAGCTGCTCTTCGGGAGAGAGAGCCTGAATTTGATCCACCAGCGATCGAGAAATCGCGTGCTGAGCCGGGTCGTTTGTCGGGGTGAGCTGATCTTTCAGGTCAAGGTAGCCATACCACAACAGCGCGAGTTGAGTATCAGCATCAAAACCCTGGAACATTTGTAATGCTTCATTCGTTTGCTGGTCGGCGGTAAAAGTCATAAATCATCTCCTGATTCATTTACAAAAAAATTACAGAAAGACGGAAATAAAAACGCCCTGTCAATCTGTGCTGAAGTTAACAAATAGAGATTCAAGGGATAACCGCACCCTGGGCAGAGATCGTCTTTGCAGGAAACCTTCCTTAATTGATTTAGAAATGATTCAATAGACGGACATCAATTTGCAGTTTGTCCTTTATTCGCAGAACCCGACTCCTTCTCCCCTTAGAAGCAAGAATCGGGAGTCCAGTCAGTCCAGGGTTCCTCGCCCCCAACAGGAGAGCAGCAGGAGCAGGCTGAGAAGGAGAGCAAATCCCATAGGAGACGATCGCCTAGCTAGCGTTTAAGGAATGGCATCTCGTTAAAAGTGAGCTTGAGAAGATTTCACCTGCATTAGCGAATGACCGCAATTTTTGCAGAATTTCGCATCGCGATCGTGGCTCTCTAAACCACACGCTGCACAAATTGTTTCAACCTGATTAGACGTTTTAATCAACTGTTTGATCAAATCGCCTAACTGCCAGGGAATCAGCGCGATGCCGGTCAGGATCATCAGCACCGTCAGCAATCTTCCCGTCTGAGAAATCGGCGTGATGTCACCAAATCCCACGGTTGTCATCGTTGCTACCGAAAAATACACTGCATCTAAAAAGGTCGTAAAGCGATCGGGATTGAGCGGATGTTCAACCTGGTAAATCAAGCCAGAAAAGATAAAAATAATTGTGAATAGCGTGAGCAAAATTCGAGCAAAAATCACGCTGTCTTCGCGGCTCACATAACCAAAAATTGTCTTCCCCTCAACAAACCGCAGGAGGCGTAAAATCCGAAACCAGCGAGAAATGCGGATGAATCGAATATCGATCGCCGTAAACAAAAACGGTAGAATCGCGACTAAATCAATCAAAGACGCAAGACTGAAGAAAAAGCGAACGCGATGCTCGGCACTCCAGAGGCGCAACAGATACTCGATCGTAAACAGAATCAGGATCGCCGTGTTAAGGAAATTCAGCTTTAGCCGCACCGGTTGGGGAATTGGATAGGTTTCTGCCACAAAGCAGGCGGAAGACAACAGCACTAGCCCCACGATCGTCAAATTAATTGCTTTACCGATCGCAGTTTCAATGTCTTCTAAATAAAAGCGAACCGTTTTTCGCAGTTCCGTTATTTGCAGTTTCATGGAACAGAGGCATCACTGGCAGAAGCTGGCGTTTCAGGATCTCTTGCAGATTTGCAGTCCAGCATCACCCCAAATCAATACAGCGAATGAATGCAGACTGATAATACCAGTTCTGATGACGATCAAGACGATCGCCCTTGCAGATGGCAATTTCATTGTTTTTGATTAAATGATGTCTTTTTACTTATCCGCAGATCGCCAAGTAGCTTGCCAAGTAGTTTACCAGGCAACCTGCTCTAGGCTGCTGTTCAAAGAGCGCGTCATCATCGATCGCCGATTCGAGCCAACTGCGCCTCACCAAAAATCGCAGAAGGATGAACATAATACTTAAATTCCATCAGATTATGAAAGGGATCTTGCAAAAAGAAAGTGCGATGCTCTAGGAGCGAATCTCGAAAACGGTGCTTTGGCTGCTGATAAAACATTAGCCCCTGCTGCTGTGACCGCTCTAGCAAGGCTTCCCAGTCAGACTCCTGCATGAAGACCAAGCCAAAGTGTCGTGGATAAATACCCTTCTGCGGAGTCAGTGGTTCTTCAGTGAGATGAGCAACAAGCTGATGTCCATAAAGGTTCAAAATGATCGATTGAGCATTCTCGCGTCCGGCAGTGCAGCCCAGACCCCTGACATAAAACGCTTTCGTTTGGGCAAGATTACCGACAGGGAATGCCAAGTGAAATAAGACAGAATCCATCGGGTTAACTCCTGATTAAAAGGGTGGGGAATTCAGGCAATCAGATTGCTTACTCTGCTGTTCTTGACTCTGCTGTTCTAAAGAGCACACGCTGTCTTACATTTCTTTAGAACAGAAAACTCACTCAAAAAATTATTCTAAGCTTATTCATCAGGTCATTCTGTAGCCAAAATGAGTTTGATAACCCGTTAGGCGATCGACCAAAAGAAGCACTCAAGGAAACAACTCATGGCAATTTCCCCTGTTCTGCTCAATACGCTAATGCCCTGGCTGGTCGCAATCCTGATCAACACGCTGCTGCTCGGTGTGGCATGGCTGCTGCCCAAAAAATTGCTCACGCCTGCGGGATACGTTCATGCTTGGGTGCTGGGGGTTGCGCTATGGGGCACGCTAGGCTGGCGCGGCTATGGGCTAATGCTGTTTTACTTCCTGGTGGGGTCAGCCGTCACACGTATTGGCATGGCAGAAAAAGAAGCCGCCGGAATTGCCGAAAAGCGATCGGGCGCAAGAGGACCCGAAAACGTTTGGGGATCGGCTCTGGTGGCAACCCTCTGCGCACTAGGAACTTACGCGATGACAACCTTTTATGCCGATCACAGCGATTTGTGGGTTAGAAATACCGTGCTGCTGCTGTATTTGGGCTACGTTGCCAGCATGAGTACCAAACTGTCAGACACCTGCGCCAGTGAAGTCGGTAAGGCTTATGGGAAGCGCACCTTTCTCATTACCACCTTTCAGCCCGTTGCTCGTGGAACCGAAGGAGCCGTCAGCTTGGAAGGAACGATCGCCGGAATTCTGGGTGCTGCTGCGATCGCAACAGTCGGTTGGGGCTTATCGCTGATTCCGCTGATTGGCATCCCGATCTGCTTGGTTGCTGCCCTGATTGCAACTAATCTAGAAAGCGTGATCGGCGCAACGCTGCAAACTAAATTTGACTGGCTCACCAATGAACTGGTGAACATTCTCAATACGCTCATTGGCGCAGTTGTGGCGATCGGTCTGGCGTTGCTGATTCAATGGGCAGGATTGTAACGCCAGGCAAAATTATGATGCCAGGCAAAATGGTCATGCTAAGCAGAATGATCATGCGATGCTGATTCGGTAAACTGCCATTCCCCTGAATTCGTCTTTTCCCCTGCACAAACCGAATTTTGTGTCTCGTCTGGATTTCCATCCTTCTTTGTGAATAGAGCAGCCTTTCCCACCCCGTTATTACTCAGTGTTTTGATAGAGAACGGACTCACTGCAACTATCCCTCTTGTGGGAAGGGTTTTATTTCTTCCGATAGTTCAGACAGCACTCGGTAGCTGTTAAATTTATGTGTAATGAAACGCAAAAGTTCAATCTTTCATTACTCGTTTTCACAAGGAGAATCAAGATGAATATTCTGGCTTGGATCGTATTAGGTTTGATCGCTGGCGCACTGGCTAAAGCAATTTATCCCGGTCATCAGGGCGGCGGCATTCTGGGAACCATGATTTTGGGAATTATTGGTGCTTTTGTTGGTGGCAGCGTCTACAATCTGCTCACGACTGGATCGCTTTCCCTTACCGCAGCAGGTTTGAGCATCCCTGGTGTCATTGTTGCAATCATCGGCGCGATTATTGCTCTGTTCATCTACTACTCGATCGCTCGTCGTGGTGCTTACTAAGCGAAATTGAGCTTTACCACTCAAATGCTGAATCGGACTGAATAAAAACGAACCAGAACATCATGCGTAACAATTACGCAGCATATCCTGCAGATGTCAAGGGTTAGCAGTCTACTTCAGCCGCATTCAGTAACAGCTTAGATAAATAATAGTTCAGCAATAATATAACTGGAGCCTCTGCAACTGCAGGGGCTTTTGCTTTGAATTGTTCCTTTATTTTGTTTATATTTTTGTGCTCCAGATAAGAGTAGATAATTTTTTAGGCTTAACACAATACCATAGGCTCAACACAATGCCAATATATGCAATGTCGCGAGCTCAATAACTTAGAAACAATTAATATTGTGGTTGATTTTTTATAATGATTGTTTTTATAACAATTGCTTTTTCCATAAAAATTTAGCCCCCACCTACAGGCAGAGGCTAAAACATGAATATAACCTGGCTTGGTTTATTCGGTGTTCCTATAAACTAAAGGCTAGTAGTAAAACAATACCTCTATCCATAGTTAGGGAATAGGCAGAAAAAAACTTCTCTAGAAGGACTCAGAATTTCGATCGCGATTTTACTGTCTCAAGTGCGATCAAATGATTTATCCAAACATTTATCGTTCCTAGAATCACTCAAGACCGATCGATACGTCTTAACCCTTTCCTTTGTTCTACCTTTCTTCTAAAAGTTCAGCGATTCAGCAAGCAATCCACCAATCGGAGAGAAATCATGAAAGCTATTGCTTTGCCTTCGGGTCAATCGATTCCCGTTTTAGGCATGGGAACCTGGCAGATGGGAGAGCGATCGCGCGATCGCCAAACCGAAATAAATGCCCTGAAGCACGGCATAGAGCTGGGAATTACGCTGATTGATACGGCTGAAATGTATGGCGAAGGTGGCGCAGAGGAAGTGATTGCAGAAGCGTTCACGTCGTGGAGCAAAGCTAACGCGGGTCGTCGGGAGCAGGTTTTTCTAGTGAGCAAAGTCTACCCGCACAACGCCAGCCGTCAAGGAACGATCGCTGCCTGTGAACGCAGTTTGCGCCGTCTCAAAACTGATTATTTAGACCTTTACTTACTCCACTGGCGCGGTTCAGTTCCCTTGTTTGAAACCCTGGCCGCATTGCAGACGCTTCAGCAAGCTGGAAAAATCCGAGATTACGGCGTGAGCAATTTTGATCTGTCTGATATGCAAGAAGCTCGATCGCTGCCGGGTGGAGAATCGATTGCCACCAATCAAGTGCTGTACAACCTGATGCGACGCGGCATTGAATGGGATCTGTTGCCCTGGTGTCAGCAGCACGGCGTTCCGATCATGGCATATTCGCCTGTTGAGCAGGGTCGCTTGCTGAAAAACCGACAGCTTGCGGCAATTGCGGAACGGTTAGGCGTTACGTCTGCTCAAGTGGCAATCGCGTGGCTACTGCACCAGGATAATGTGATCGTCATTCCCAAAGCCAGCGATCTCGCCCACGTTGAGCAAAATCGAGCCGCACTTGACCTGAAGCTATCTGCCGCAGATTTGCACGAACTCGATGCCCTCTTTCCGCCGCCGTCTCGTCCAGTGGCTCTGGAAATGCTGTGATCTTTGGAAGCATTACTGCTCCGATTGCCCAGATTTTGCGGTCTGACCAAACAAAATCTTTTTGCTTTCTTCGGTCATTGCGCTCGGATTGCTGAAGGGTTGCCCTTTTTCGTAGGCACGCACCACCGCCGCTCGATCGCGAATTGCGTTAAACCATCGCTGCACGTTGGGGAACTCTTCCAGGTTTTGCTGCTGTCGCTCGTGGGGCACAATCCACGGATAGCAAGCCATATCGGCGATCGAGTAAGCCCCCGCCACAAATTCGTGCTGCGCCAACTGACGATCGAGAACCCCATACAGCCGATGCGTTTCTTTCACATAACGATCGATCGCGTAGGGCAACTTTTCCGGGGCATACTGTACAAAGTGATGGTTTTGACCTGCCATTGGGCCCAATCCGCCCATTTGCCAGAATAGCCATTCTAAAACTGCCTTTCGTCCGCGCAGCTCTGCCGGAATAAACTGTCCGGTTTTCTCTGCGAGATACAGCAAAATTGCCCCGGACTCAAATAAAGAAATCGGTTCACCGCCGTCTACAGGAGCGTGATCCACGATCGCAGGCATTCGGTTATTGGGCGCAATTTTGAGAAAGTCTGGCTGAAACTGATCGCCCGCACCAATATTAATTGGAATAATGCGATACTCCAATCCTGCTTCTTCTAAAAAGATAGTGATTTTGTGACCGTTGGGAGTGGGCCAGTAATACAAATCGATCATGGCAATGCCTGATAGAAAATTATCTTCACCTTAGATCATGGAGATAAAAAGCAGGATAAGGTGACAAGGTGACTTTGAAAGCCGTGTATCTAGAAGGCTGTTTAAGCAGGCTTTCAGTTGGAGTTTAAAGGCTTGAGCTCCCCCTAAATCCCCCCTTCCACCAGGGAACTTTGAGCCGTTAGAACGTTCTGTTGCCACGGGAATGCCTGCATCAATTCGGTTTCCTTTTTTAAGGGAGGGTAGGGGGAGTTCCCAGCACTTCTCACGCTCATCCACTCCTTCCCCACCCTTTCTTAAACCACCCCTAACGCTGACGCACCGCCCCAGCCGGAACTCGATCGGTTCTCTCGCGCTGGGCACGTCTACGGGCAACAGGATTCATTGCTCGCTCGATATAGCTGAACGCTTGCGACGACAGCAGCGTCAGCAACAGATAAATCAGCGCAACGGCGGCATAAATCTCAAACGGACGATAGGTGGTCGCTACGATGAGCTGTCCTTCCCGGAAGAGTTCCTCGAAACCAATCACGGCGACTAAGCTGGTGTCCTTGAGCAAGGTAATAAATTCGTTGCCTAGTGGAGGCAGCATCCGCCGCAGCGCTTGCGGGAAGATAATGTGGCGCATAGTTTGAGTTGAGTTTAGCCCCAGCGATTGTGCCGCCTCGGTTTGACCCACCTCGATCGACTGAATGCCACCGCGCACAATTTCAGCCATATAAGCTGCCGCGTTGAGACTCAGGGCTACGACCGCCGCTAGGAATCGATCGAACGAAAACTGAATGCCCAAGCCCTGAAGCACTGCCGGGATGCCAAAGTACACCATAAAAAGCTGCACCAGCAACGGTGTGCCCCGGAAGAAATCGATATATGCTCTGGCGAGCCAGCGAATCGGCTTCACCTTCGAGAGACGAGCGATCGCAATCAGCGACCCCAGCCCTAGCCCTACAACCACTGAAATAGCAGCCAGCGCAACCGTCACCACCGCACCGGCCAACAGCGTCGGCATTGCATTCAGGATTGTCCCGAGCCAACCGATCGATCGGCTGGTCTGCTGCTGTGACCCACCCTGCTGCTGGGAACCTGCCTGCTGCGCGGCGGCAAGAACAGGAGCCACTTGCGGCAATTGGGGCGGCGCGGTGTTAAACCATTTGCGATAGACTCGCTCATAGGCTCCGTTCTGAAGAATTTTGCCTAATCCCTGGTTAATGAGCTGAAGGTTTTCTGATCCTTTCGGTGTGGGAATACCATAAAACTCCTCACTGAGCAAATCGCCCGTCAGTTTCAGTCCATTGATATTCCCTGTATTCAGAGCAAAGAGCATAATCGGCGCATCCGCTACCACCGCATCTACGTTGCCGTTACTCAACTCTTGTAGAGCCAGAGCAGAGCCATTAAACGTGCTGACCCGTGCCCCTGGCACTTTCTTGATTTCCTCGGCTCCGGTTGTGCCAATTTGCACGGCTACTTTTTTGCCGTCTAAATCTTCAAGACGGGTGATATCCTGCGTGCCTTCTTTGACGGCAATTGCCAAACCTGCCTTAAAGTAAGGGCGAGAAAAATCGACGGATTCCGCCCGTTTTTGCGTAATCGTCATTGCCCCGATCGCCGCATCGACTGATTTAGCTTGTAGAGCCGGAATCATGCCGTCAAAGGCAATATTTTGAAACTCGACATCAAATCCTGATGCCTTTCCAATTTCCCGAATCACATCAACATCAAATCCCTGAAGTTCACCGGATTGTGATGTGAATTCAAACGGAGCATAAACAGGTTCAATGGCAACAGTTAAGGAGCGTGGCGCAGTTGCATGAGCCGTTCCTACAATTAAGATGAGCAGGAAGCAGCACAACCCTGAGAGAAACGATCGCCAGCGATTCAATCCTTTAATTTTCATAGAATTCGTTTTGTTTAATTTGATACAGAGTAGAGGTACAGCAACGGTTTCAACCGATCCTCAATCGCCCTTTAGACCAAAACAGGCAACGACAAAATCGTCATCATTACCTGAAAAACTGATCAAAATCCTCTCAAAATCCTCCTTCCAGAAGATCGAAATCATCAGTTACTTCTTCTATAAATGGTCTAATAGCAAAAAACTTTACTCCGTCTAAAGTCCAAATTGCTTCTGCCGTAGGTTTGAGTGAACCCATTTGAGTAATTGTTATGACAAATAGCCTGACAGCTACCCGCGCAATTCAATTCGACCAAGTTGAAAAAAACTTTGGTGCTCTTCAAGTTCTCAAAAGCATTAGTGGATATGTCAACCGAGGCGAAGTCCTTGCTGTGATCGGGTCTTCGGGCTGCGGCAAAAGTACACTGCTACGCTGTCTCAACCGTTTAGAAACCATTAACGGCGGACGAATCGAGATCAACGGCATGGATCTTTCCCATCCCAACCTGAGCAGTAGCCAGCTTCGGCAGCTTCGCTCGCAGGTCGGCATGGTGTTTCAGCAGTTCAACCTGTTTCCGCACCTGTCGGTGGTTCACAACCTGACGCTGGCTCCGCAGCAAGTTTTAGGACGACCCAAGCGCGAGTGCGTGGAGCGGGCGCACTATTACCTGGAAGAAGTCGGACTGTCGGAGAAAGCAGACGCCTATCCCGACGAACTTTCTGGCGGACAGAAGCAGCGCGTTGCCATCGCCCGATCGCTTTGTATGGAACCCAGCGTTATGCTGTTTGACGAACCAACTTCTGCTCTCGACCCGGAACTGGTCGGCGAAGTGCTTGCCGTCATGCAGCAGCTTGCCGAAAATGGCATGACAATGGTGGTCGTGACGCACGAAATTCAATTCGCCCGCGAAGTCGCTCATCGCGTCATGTTCCTGGATAAGGGACGAGTTGCCGAAGAAGGCGATGCCAGAGCCGTGCTGACCAACCCCCAAAGCGATCGACTCAAGACCTTCCTGCAGAGGATGCGCCAGGATCAGATGCAAACTGTTTCTTGAAGATTTCAGGTGTTTTAGCCCCCCAAATCCCCCAATTATGGGGGACTTTGAGTTTTGCAAGCCTTCAAAGTCTGGAGTTTGATATAGATTTAGATCGTGATTCAGCGATGAAAATTTCTGGGGCGCTTAATGAGCAGTTGTCTACAACAATGATTGTGACGCGCTATCAATGTCCTCTTGCTTCTTCGCTGGGCAAATCAGAGTTTGGTGGATAGTCGTGATTCAAAGTGCATCAGATTCCTGGCTTAGCATCCCGCAGTTATAAAAGTGCATATAGTTCTTTGCCATCGCATCGGAAAGGCGAGTATCGCGCAAATCACGCCGCATTGCCAGGAAAATCTCTGCCATGCCCTGTTCGATATCGCGCCGCACAGTTTCGTCTTCGCGAATCAGCTTCTGGATGTCTCCTGATGCTGTTGTCCAGTGGCGATCGTAGGTCTCCATATACTTAAATAGGGCTGCCAGCACTTCATCAGAAGCAAACAGCCAGCCCTTTTCGATTTCTGCCAGAATGCGTCGCCGGTCCTCGATCGCCTTTGCCAGGATCAGCCCAAACAGCGCACTGTTCAGATCCTCATACAGCTTCTGTCGCCGCTCTACCAGTTCCGACTTGCGTTTGGTATTTTCCTGCCAAGAGTAGGTTGCTAGACCGATCGCCCCTGTCAGCAAAACTCCTAGCAGCGATCCGGCAAGAGGCAGTAACAGCTTCAGCGTTTCCAGATTGCCTGCGCTAAATAATTCTGCGGCCAAAAATACCATGCTACGCTGCTGAGGGAAGCGAATGCGCGGCTAACACTGATCGATAAAAGCCCTGAAGTTGTCTAGTCGCGGCCGCCCAACCCCAGCGTTCTGCCTCCTGGCGGGCATTTTGGCGCAACAGTTCCCGTTCTTCCCGGTTGGCGAGAAGGCGTTGCGTGGCGACGATCGCCCCCTGATCATCGGTTGGGTCAAATAGATAGCCATTTACCCCGTCAGTAACGATATCGGGGATGCCGCCTGCGTTTGCTGCAATCACGGGACAGCCTGCCGCCATTGCTTCCAGTAAAACCAGTCCTAATGTCTCAGTGCGGGAAGGGAAGATAAACGCATCCGATGAAGCGAACGCTGCTCCCAGAGATTCGCCCGTGAGATATCCCACAAAATGAGTTGGCGTGTCGGCAAAAATTCGCTCTAAATCCTGCCGATAAGGGCCGTCGCCCACCAGAGCCAGTCTTGCGTTGGGAATTGCTTCCAGAATGGGTTTAATGCGATCGATTTCTTTCTCCGCCGACAGTCGCCCCACATAGAGCAGCAAAGGCGCGTCCGGGTTTCCTTGTGAGAGGTGCGATCGCATTTCCTGGCTAGCAAGATCTGGGCGAAAGAGTTCAGTATCGACGCCGCGCTGCCAGACTTCTACCCGCTCAATGTCATGACTGGTGAGGGCTTCTTCCATTGCAG
This sequence comes from Leptolyngbya sp. GB1-A1, assembly GCF_039962475.1. Classification (NCBI taxonomy): domain Bacteria; kingdom Bacillati; phylum Cyanobacteriota; class Cyanophyceae; order Leptolyngbyales; family Leptolyngbyaceae; genus Leptolyngbya; species Leptolyngbya sp. GB1-A1. The sequence goes on from NZ_JAMPLI010000002.1 coordinate 162,391, forward strand.
TCGAGGTGCAAAGGTTGATTTGTGCCTGGTTGTGCACCATTTTCAGCAACTCCCACATTAACCCTTCCAGCATTCCCAGCCCGTAATGCTCCAGATATTTTGGTAGGTGGGTGTGGTAGGAAGCAACAAGCGGTACTTCCAGCGATTTGGCATAGTACAAGCCACCCAGTCCCAGCACTGCGGGATTAACAATGTGAATCAGATCAGGCTGAAAGTCTTCTAACGCCTGCCGAATCGAGGGACGGGGCAGAGCCAGCTTCAATTCGGGGTAAAGGGGGAGAGGGAAGCCCGGAACACCGCAGATCCTGGCGCCCCGATATTCAGAGAGCCCGCCTTCGGGGGAAAACACCAGCACCCGATCGCCCATCCGTTGCAGGTGGTCAACCGTGTGGCTGAGGCGCGTCACAATGCCGTCAACTTTGGGTAGAAACGTTTCGGTGAAGAGGGCGATCTTCATAGGGTGATGATGTGAAGACAGGACTCAGGGAACAGAAATTTATCGCGATCGATCGGGCAAGACACAAAGTCCATGAATGCCGACCGCCAAAATTGTACTGCCTAACAACACTCCAACGCCCTCAGCAAGGCAGTTGATGCGGTGTCGGTTTTCGGCGGCTTCAGCAATCATGAGATCCGTTGCAGTCACAGCAGGGCGATTTGCAAGTTCGGCATAGCGTTTTTGGCTTGCCTGAAGCTGCGCCCAGTCAGGAAACAGCCAATAGGCGCTTATACCAGCAAAAAATGCACCGGGGAGTACTGCAAACAGCAGCAGTGCCCAAACTCGCAAACCCATGCGGTTAACCTTTCCACTTCACCTTGGGCAGGATTTGATTTTCGTCTACACGCTGCTTGTACTTGATGCTGAAGTTAAGCAGTGAATCGAGCAGCGAATCGGAAAGGAAGTGCGGCTGCAAGCCCAGATCCAGCAGGTTGGTATTTTTGGCGTTGAAGTAGTGTTCTTCTTTTTCGACTCTGGGGTTTTCCAGGTGGTTGATTTCGACCTTCAAGCCCACTGAGGTTCCGGCTTTTTGCACCATGTTTGCCAGATCGCCAACGCTAAAGAGTTCTGTGAACTGGTTGAACACGCGAAACTCACCGCGATCGGCAGGATTGTTCACCGCCAATTCAATACAGCGCACGGTATCGCGAATATCCAGAAAGCCGCGTGTCTGTCCGCCCTTGCCGTAGACCGTGAGCGGATGCCCGATCGCCGCCTGAATGCAGAAGCGGTTCAGTGCCGTTCCAAACACGCCGTCATAATCGAGGCGGTTGATCAGCATTTCGTCCATGCCCGTTTCGTCAGTCAGCACACCGTAGACCACCCCCTGATTCAGGTCAGTCGCCCGCAGACCCCAAATCCGGCAGGCAAAGTGGATATTGTGCGAATCGTGAACCTTGCTGAGGTGGTAGAACGAGCCGGGCTGCTTCGGATAAGGCAAGGTATCTTTGCGACCGTTGTGCTCGATCGTGATGTAGCCTTCCTCGATATCAATATTGGGGGTTCCGTATTCGCCCATTGTGCCCAGCTTCACCAGGTGGCAGTCGGGGAAATGGTCATGCATCACGTAGAGCAGATTCAGCGTGCCGACAACGTTATTCACCTGAGTCAACACGGCGTGTTCACGATCGATCATCGAGAAAGGAGCCGACCGCTGTTCGCCAAAGTGAACGACCGAGTCTGGCTCAAACCGCAGCATGGCGTTCTTGAGAAACTCGTAGTTGTTGATGTCGCCAATGAAGAGATCGATCGTTTTGCCTGTGAGGTCTTTCCAGCGTTGAATACGTTGTTGGATGGAGGCGATCGGGGTCAGGGTTTCGATGCAAAGCTCATTGTCCCAATGCCGACGAATCAAGTTGTCGAGGATAGCGACTTCGTAGCCGCGATTTGACAGATAGAGCGCGGTTGCCCAACCGCAATAGCCATCGCCACCAATAACTAGGACTTTCATGCTGAGTTGATCTGCTTACGGATACTCCGCTAAATCTACCATTCTTAGTGACAGAATTCGACACTAATCTTCACCTGGTCTTTATACAGAAGGCAAATCCAATCAGTTCATCCGCCTGGGGGAAGTAGGAATCGGGGCAGGTGAGCCACGCTAGGCAAAGATGCAGAATTTCAAAAATTTGAGCACTCACTGAAGCATCATTAGCATCATTCCAGCGGCACAATCAGCGTTAGCAGAAACAGATGCAAACCTGCCCATCAGCAATGGATACGTTTGAGGTGGTAGATATTACGGCAAGCTCTTCCCATCGTTTTCATCACTTGCTGAGATGGAATTTTTGGCTAGTGACTGGGTCAATCGCCCTGCTTTATTGCTGGACGGCTCAACTCTGCCTTGGACTTTTAAATCTGCAAGTTGATGCCTCACCGCTTTGGATTCCCGCTGGAATTGCCCTAGCCGCGCTGCTGTGGTTTGGCGAACGAGTTTGGCTTGGGGTTGCGCTAGGTGCTTTGCTGCTGAATTATTCGCTGTCGGCTCCCTGGCTGCTGTCGCTGGGGTCGATTGCTGGAAGCACCCTGGAAGCTCTGGTCGGCGTTTACTTACTGCGTCGCTTTAGGGTGAGCTTAACCCTTGATCGATCGCGAGATGCACTCCATTTTGTGGCGCAGGGCGTTCTGATTCCACCGCTGGTCAATGCGACGATCGGCTCCTTGATGGCCTACAGTGTGGGCTATCTTGCCTGGAACGAGGTCAGCCGTAACTGGTGGACGGTTTGGCTGGGGGATGGAATGGGCATTTTGGTCTTTACACCGCTATTGCTAAACGCCGCGCACTGCCTCACCGCAAGACCGCCGCTTCACAGTCTTTCCGCAGAGCCACTTCAGAGGAATGACCTTCGCAGGGCAACCGATCGAATTCAGAAGTTTTTTGCGGCGGAGTCTGCGCTAGAGCAAAGTATCTGGGCAGGGCTGCTGATTTTGATCAGTGCCTTTGTGTTTTATTCCCGTCCGACCGAGGCGATCGCCCAATATCCCCTGGAATACGCGCCGTTTCCGCTCGTGGTCTGGGCAGCATTGCGGCTGGGACAGACCCACACCATCCTTGCCAGTTTGCTGCTGTCTACGATTGCAATCGGCGGCACGGTGTCCGGGCTGGGGCCGTTTGTGACCAAGGCACAGGATTCGAGTCAGGTGGTATTGCTGCTTCAGGCGTTTATTGGCGTCGTCACAATTACTGCCCTGATTCTGGCGGCGGCAATGGCAGAGCGGCGGCAGACAGAGGCACAGTTGCAGCTCACCGCAGAACGAAATCGATTGATTGGCGAAATGGCCCTCCGAATTCGTCGATCGCTGGATTTAAGCACCATTCTCAATACCACCGTGCAGGAAGTGCGGCAGTTTCTTCAAGCCGATCGCGTCTTTATTTGTCGGTTTGACTTCGATGGCGGCGGACGAGTAGTTGCCGAATCAGTTATCCCTGGCTGGGCATCCGCAGAGCAATGGACGACTGCACCAAGCACTTATGCCGAACTGCAAGACCTGTTTGAACGATGCCCGATCAGCGTGATAGATGATACCCGATCGATTAACGCCTCTCCGTTTATTCAGAGCTATCACGATCGCTATCGGGTGAAAGCCGGAATTGCCGTGCCGCTGTTTGTAGATGCACAGTCTAGCGTTTGCCCTCAGTCTTCTCCAGGGCAGATTCCCCCGAATAAGTCTGTGGCTCAAAATCAACCCTGTCTGTTTGGCATTTTGATTGTGAATCAGTGCAGTTTTCCGCGCCACTGGGAGCAGACCGAAATTGATTTGATCGAACAGCTTGGAACGCAGGTCACGATCGCGATTCAGCAGTCCCAGCTTTATGAACAGGTGCAGTCGCTCAACGCTACCCTAGAACAGCAAGTCACGGAAAGAACGCTTCAGCTTCAGGACAACATGGCAGAACTGGAGCAGCTCAACCAGTTACGTGATGTGCTGATTCATGCTGTATCTCACGATCTGCGAACCACTGTGATGGGAACGCTGATGGTGCTGCAAACGCTGCAAAAACAGCCTGGAGATGCCATTTCAGTGAGCCGATCACTGCTGGAGCGCATGATTCAGTCGGGTGAGGTGCAGTTAAGCAAGCTGAATATGCTGCTGGAGGTCTACCAGAACCAGACGCAGGACGTGGTGCTGCACTGGGAGCAGGTCGATCTAGCGGATCTGGTGCGATCGGTTATCGAAGAAAGCGAACCCATCCTGCTGCAAAATCAGGTAACGCTGTGCCAACACATTCCCTCCGATCTGCCTGCTGTGAAAATCGATCGCGATAAGATGCGGCGCGTCCTGCATCAGCTTGTCACCAACGCTGCAAAACACAATCCGCCCGGAATCAAAGTGGTCATTCAGGCGGGCATCGAAGCCGGACACCTGCTCTGCACCGTGACCGACAACGGCAAAGGAATTCCCGTAGACCAGGGCAATCGACTGTTTGACCTGCGGCTGGGTCGCTGCGACGAGCGCAAGCGGATCGGGCTAAGTTTGGGACTACCCTTTTGTCAGCAAATCATCCAGGCGCATCAGGGAAAAATGGGCGTAACCAGCTGTCCGGGAACCGGATCACAGTTTTGGTTTACTCTGCCAATTCAAGGCAGTTCGCTCTAGGCAGTTCATCCCAAGAAGTTAATCCTCAGAAAAGGTTTGAGGAGTAGCGATCGTTGCCCAACCTGTCTCCCTGCTCTCCAGGCTGGCGTATCCACGGTTTCTGATGGGGGCTTTAGGGGGCAATGCTTTAGGAGGCACCGTAGGAGATTTGTCGCTTCTCTAACAGGCTCCAACAAAACAGGCTCTGATCAGAACAAGAACCAGGGCAAGTAAAGTGCAGGTTCAGTCTCTCTATTCGTATTTTCACTGAGAATTCCGCCTTTATCCCTCATTGAATCTACGGACGATCGCCCAACCTTGATTAAAATTTCATACAAATAACCGAAAATAGTTTTGTATCATCAAATACCTTTCATAAAATCGGAGTCATAATAGGGGCATCCAAACCGTTCTGCCTTAGAACAGTAAGCAATCCAATTCAGGAGGTTGACCGATGCTTGATTCAATTCGTTCGGTTTCCATTCCACAAACCCTTCAGGAACTCGAACAGGCGATCGATCGCTACCGTAACAGCGAATGGAATCAGGACTTGTTTCAACAGTGGCAAGCAATCCGAATCGCGGCTCTTGCTCAAAGCACTGAATCTCAATCTGGCGATCGCATTGCCGGAGACGACAGCTACTAAATTGCCAGGAAAAACTGTGTTTAGTAACGTGGGAATGGTCGTTGGTTACTGGGAAAGAACGTCCATTTTCCAGTCAATTCGATAAGATTAGACGGCAGATAGAATTATTATTGGTTATTCGCCACGAGTTACCGCCTGTTCAAATGACTCATGACCAATAACCAATCCAAATTCCATTTCTGCCACCCTAACTTATCGCGTCTATTTGTATTCCCTACATGACTCAGCTTCAGCGTCTTGCTGTTTCTCCAAGTCAGATTGAAGCCAATCGCATTCTATTAACTGATCGTCAGCAGCATTATTTGGGGCGGGTGCTCCGCTTGCAGGCTGGCGATCGTTTTATTGCAATGGATGGGGCAGGTCAGGGGTGGCTGGCAGCTCTACGAGAAGCGGGTTCAGAAGCCGATTTGCTGGAGCCAATTTCAGCACAAACCGAGCTGCCGATCGCTGTAACGCTGCTGATTGCCCTGCCCAAAACCGGAATGGATGACATTGTTCGCCAAACGACTGAACTGGGCGTAAGCCAGATTGTTCCGATCCTGAGTGCCCGTAGCCTGCTCAATCCCAGTCCGCAAAAGCTCGATCGCTGGCAGCGCATTGCTCAGGAAGCCGCCGAACAGTCTGAACGACAGATCGTTCCCACCATTTTACCGCCCCATCGTTGGAAAGAAGCTTTGCAACAGTGGCAGGGGGCAGGCTGCTACCTCTGTGAGCCGCGAGGCGATTCCCCCTCCGGGGAACTGCGAAGCAACCGTCTTCATTTGCTCTCCTGCCTGGAATCTCAACTAATCAATCCAAACCAAATCAATCTAAATCGGATCAATCAACTCAATCCGCTCCCGGCTGTGACGCTGGCGATCGGTCCCGAAGGCGGATGGACTGAAACTGAAGTGCAGGAGGCGACCGAGGCAGGGTATCAGCCCGTGTCGCTGGGGGCACGAATTCTGCGGGCAGTCACCGCGCCGATCGTGGCTTTATCACTGGTGGGGGCCGTGATAGAAGCAAACGAGTTGGTTGTCAGAGATTTAGAGAAGGATGATCACCCAAACCGCTCCCTTGGCGAGTCAATTCTGGACGGAATCTAGCTCTCTTTTAGGCTTTAAAGCTCATTATGAATGAGGGATTGAGATTGGATTAACTCTGAATCAGGGATTGACTGCAAAACCTGGAACGTTAGCACGATCGACTTGTGAATGCCCCGTAGCCCTAATACGTCCGCTACACTGCTAAAAAAGGGATTTTCCCGTTGATCTAAAGGGATGATTGCTCATGCTCGATCAGGTGGCTGCTGCCTTTGCCCGTCAGGATTATGAAACGGCTGCCCGTTTAGTGAAGCAACTGCAACAGCAGTCTCCCAATCACCCGTGGGTGAAGCTTTATGTAGCGCGGCTTCAGGAAGTGAGTGGTCAGTTTGCCTCGGCAGAGCAGATTTATCGCACGCTGCTGCGAGACACTACCCATCCCAAAATTGCGCTTCAGGCGCGGCAGGGCTTACACCGTTTAGAAGCCGAGGCTCATCAGACTCCGTCTCATCCGACGATCGCAGAAGCAAAAGCTGATTTGGCAAATCCAGTGAACGGAGCACTGGTGCTAGAAGCCATTTCCCCAGAGGCACGACAAACCGCTGCCCAAAACTTTGCCCGCATTATGCGGCTGGATACCTATGCGGCGCGTTTACTGTTGCCCGGTCGCGGCTGGCGGCTTTATCGGCTGGGGGCAATCGACCAGTTAGAAGAATGGGGTCAACAGCTCGTTGCCGCCGAAATTCCCGTATTTTGGCTTCCTCTGGCTGCCATTCAAAGAATTCGCGTATTTCGAGTCGAGTCGCTTCAATCTACTTCGCAGCAGGCGACGGTAATTTGCCAGAGTGAGACAAACCAGAAAGGGGCTCTGCGGTTTAACTGGTCAGAAGTTGCGGGTCGAGCCGAGGGTAGACTGCCGATTTTTGAACAGGTCGTGGATAAAAACATCCACAATCAGCTCGTCCGAAAAGAACAAACGCAGGACTACGCTCAGGTGCTTGATCTGCATCTGCCGCACCGAAATAGCATTTTGCGCTTTGGCGACTGGAGCTATCAATTTGAGCAGGGCCAAGAAGCTGTCCCGTCTGACGCAGTTCGATCGACCCCCCTGACGAGCAATCGCCTGAAGTGGAATCAGCTTGTGAGATCGATCGAGGCTGCTCTGGGAAATGTCCCGGTCTGGTCTGACTTTCCTGCCTTTGGTGAAAGTGCGATCGAGCCTCTGGCAATGGTGCGACTGCCTTCCCACATCGATCTATTTCGCCAAACCCCGACTGCCTGGGATACTGCCTTTCAGCTTTATAGCGGATTGGTGTTTGAGCAAAAGTCGAAGCGATCGGCTTAAGAATTCGGGCGGTCAAAGCACTTCAATCTGGTCTATTCGGCGCATTTCACGATCGACCTCATACCAGAGCGATCGATTTTGAGGATCGGTGCGAAGTGCCTTTTGCAGGTAAATCCGGGCTTTGTCGGGCTGCTTGTCATTGATTAGGTATCGTCCAAACCGCTGATAGGTAATTGCCTGCCACTGCCGCACTTCCACGTCGTTAGGCAATCGCTGCGCCAAGCCTTCGATCACCGTCACTGCCATTGCAAACCGCTGATCGCGTAAAAGCTGCTGAAGCTGCTCGTAGATTCGTTCCTTCAGCTTGCGATCGACAACGGATAAACTGGGGTCACTCTGAAACGGTGAAGGTGGGGCAGAGTTTTCGGCGGCAGGCTCAGAAAGATTGTTGGCTGTAGGGCGATCGGGGTGGGCAGTGGGTTTAGCAGAGGTTCGACCCGATGGTTTAGCAGTGGATGAATGAGCCCCAGATCGAGTTTGTCGCCTGAAAGCCGTTCCACTCTGGGTATGCTCGCGCCCTCGCTTCAGATCAACGGTGGGCGTATCAGACTGACCTGGAGGAACGGTATTAATCAGCAATCGGTAGGCATTAGTCAGCTGAATAAATTTTTCTTTCGCGAAAATCAGATCGCTCGGATTGGCATCCGGGTGATACTGTCTTGCCAAACGACGATAAGACGATTTGATTTCGTCGTGAGAAGCACCCTTCCTCAAGCCCAGTACGCGATAGCAATCAGCCAATTCCATTGGGAACAAGGATACAAAAAAGGCAGAGTTACTTCGATTCTGCCACTGACTGCGGGAAATAGATAGACCTTGATAGTGAAATCCCGCTTTTTATTTCTTTCAAGAAATCGATCGAATCGCTAAAGAAGGTTGATCTTAGTCCCTAAACCTCCCGCTCCAGGAGGCTTTGAACGATCGGTTTTCTCAAAATCTCAGGTACTAAAATCGCAGATTAGAAGGCAGTTCCCCAGGCAATTGGATAATGCCAATGACCTGTGGTTAAAAAAGCCCTCTACAACATGGAACTGAGCAGAACGTAATTCTCTTTAAAAACTCAAAGTCCCCCAAGATTGGGGGATTCAGGGGGCAATGTAAGACTTCTGAGACGAATCTAACAATCCCTTATCGAACGAGTGCTTGACTTTCAATCACCTGATCGATCAGCCCGTACTCTTTCGCTTCTTGAGCCGACATAAAATTATCGCGATCGGTATCCCGCTCAATTTGCTCAACGGGTTTGCCTGTGTGATACGCCATCAGCGCATTCAGACGAGTCCGGGTTCGCAGGATTTCTCTGGCTTCGATGTCGATATCGGTTGCCTGTCTGCGCCCCGTGCCGCCGAGAGGCTGGTGAATCATGATGCGAGCGTGGGGCAGGGCGAGCCGTTTGCCTTTGTTGCCTGCAGTCAGGAGAAATGCCCCCATCGAAGCAGCCAGACCAACGCAGATAGTGACGACTTCCGACTTGATGTGCTGCATCGTGTCGTAGATTGCCATGCCTGCGGTGACAGAACCACCGGGCGAGTTGATATAGAGATAAATTGGCTTACTCTGGTCTTCGGAGTCGAGATAGAGCATATAGGCGACGATCGCATTCGCAATGGCATCATCGACTTCTTCAGCTAGGAAGATAATCCGCTCCCGGAACAGCCGTTCGTAAATGCTGATCCACTGCTCGTAGGAGCTTCCGGGGAGGCGATAGGGGACGCTGGGAATTCCAATGGGCATAGGGGATGTGTGGGTAGGGGTGTGGATGGGTGAGTGGGTTACACCAGGGCAGCTTGGGGTTGAGCAATTTTATTGCTTTCGGCAACGCGATCGATCAGTCCGTATTCTTTTGCCTCATGAGGCGTCATATAGAAGATGCGGTCGGTGTCTTTGGCAAGTTTCTCAACGGGCTGTCCAGTGTTCTTCGAGAGAATGTCTAAAATCAGGGACTGCTTGCCCAGCACTTCTCTGGCAGTGACCTCAATATCGGTTGCCTGTCCTTGAGTTCCGGTTCGGGTGGGCATCAGGGCGATCGAGGCGTGGGGGAGGCTTGCGCGTTTACCCTTGGTTCCCGAAGACAGCAAGAGCGCAGACATTCCGACTGCCTGACCCATACAGATCGTGATAATCTCCGATTTGATGTGCTGCATCGTGTCGTAGATTGCCAGCCCTGCCGTCACCGAAATCATGCCTGCTGTGATCGAAGCCATGCCTGCGGCAAGCGGGTCGCCCAGCGAGTTGATATAGAGGTAAATGGGCTTGTTCTGGTCGTCGGAGTCCAGGTAGAGCAGTGCTGAGACGATCGAATTTGCCAAACCGTCCGTAATCGGCTGATTCAGAAAAATGATCCGCTCCTGGCTCATGCGCGTGTAGATGTTAACCCACTGCCAGTTCGGACTGCCCGGAATGTTATAGGGAACGCGCAAAATAGGATCAACGGACATAGAGCTTTGCCAATAAAGTTTGCCAGTTAGGTCAGAGCAGGAATCGGTTTCGGCAGGTCTTTAACGCTTTCCAGAACTCGATCGAGCAGTCCATATTCCTTCGCTTCTGCTGGAGTCATATAGAACATCCGATCGGTGTCTTTGGCGATCTTTTCTGAAGTCTGACCTGTGTTGTGAGCCAGGATGTCGAGCATCGCGGCTTTGTTCACTAGCACTTCTTTTGCCCGAATTTGAATATCCGTTGCCTGACCCTGTGCGCCTGTACGCGGCTGGTTGAGGACGATCGTGGCGTGGGGCAAGCTGGCGCGGAAGCCCTTTGTTCCGGCAGAGAGAATCATGGCGGCGGTTCCCATTGCCTGACCAATGCAGATGGTGTGAACCGGAGGCTTGATGTAGCTCATCGTGTCGCAGATGGCAAATGCTTCGGTTTCGTAGCCGATCGCGTCTCCGGTGTACCAAGAGGTTCCGGTAGAGTTGATGTAGAAATAGATCGGCTTATCGGGATCGTCAAATTGCAGATAGAGCAACTGAGCAATGATCAGCTTGGTCACGTCGACGCCCATCTGTCGCTTAAAATCATCAGACGACACCAGCGGCAAGCCGAGATAGATAATCCGCTCCTTCAGCAGCAGGGAAGGGAGGTCTGGCGGCGGAGTCCGGTAAAAGGAATCTCCTCCGTAATAAGTCGATTGAACAGCTTTAATCGGTGACATAGCGTGCAGTTGAGCGCGGCTTTATTTCTACCATAGTATCGTGAACCTCTGGGGATCGGTTCAGTCCTGGGGTTGTGGCGAATTAGGGATAACCGATCGTCTTTAGCGACAGACCGATTCACTCAGGGTGAGCTGAACCAGCTTTGCAGGCTGCAATTCTCCATTAAGGGGAGCGAAAACACCTCCATTGCTCACGACATAGAGATGGTTACGATCGCTTCCTACGCCAAATGCAACGGCTGTACTGCCCACGACTCCCTGTGCCGCCTCTGCAATCACACGACGGCTTCCATCACGGCAAAATGCAACCACCGTGTTTGTCGGATGGGTTGCAAGATAAAGGGTGCCATCTGGGGCAAAGGCAAAATCATCAGCGAACGTATCTGATGCAAATAATTCGGGCTGCCCGGCGGCTCCATTTGCCTGAATTGGCACGCGCATAATATGTCTACGATCGGAGTTAGAAACGTAAGCCGCACCGTCAAAAATCTTGATCCCATTTGCGCCGGGAAAGCGGCTATCGGGAGTTTGTGGGCTGAGCGATTCATCTTGCAACCAAACCGTTGCAGTCCGGCTTCCAACATCCACACGCCACACGACTCCAACCGTACTATCCGCCACCAGAAATACCCCAGGCTGAAGTAGCGTCATACCATTGAGAAATTTTGCGTCAGGAATGGTCATCAGCGGCTCCATTGAACCGGCTGCACTGATGCGATAAACCGTTTTCAGGGGCTGTTCTTTTTGCCCTCCCACGGCGTACAGCGTTTCGTCCCTATCCAGGGCTAATCCAACAATCATTCCGTTAGAAATGGCTGCCAAAGTTGAAAGCGTTCCGTTGGGCGATCGTTGAATGACCTCCCCCGTTTCATGCCGAGAGATATACATTGTTCCAGACGAGTTGATCACAATGCTCTCTAGAAACGATCCCTCCGGGTAGCTTGCCAGCGTTTGGGCAGGAACAAGCTGCACTGAGGATTGGGCGGACTGTGCGAAACCAGGTCGGAGCAAGAGTGGGGTTGAAGCAATGAGCGTTACGCCAGACAAAACGACTGAAGTCCAGCGAGAAGCCAGAGCAAAACTGAATCTCTTGTTTTCGCCTGTCTTGTTTGTGCCTGTCCTATCTGCGCCTGTAATGAATCCAGCTTTATTGTTTAGTCCGCTGTTGCTCATGAGCCTGCTTTCCTCCAAATAGAGACTAGTGCAAACTTAGCGGATCTCTCAAAATGTTGATCCTGGAAAATCGGCTAGTTTTTGCCGTTACTTGCCCATTTGTTAGAAAATTCTCACATAGCTTCCTGTAAAAGCAGGCTAGCGATCGACCTAGCAATCCATCCCTCTGAGTTCTCTCTTTGGGGGTAATTGAGGCGATCGAGAAGTCGGTAGAATCCATACAAACCAATTTTTCTACTGCTAGCAAGTTTTATTGACAAATCCTATGCCGATCTCTAAATCTGAAGCCCGACAGCTCCTTGAGCGTCTGATTTTTGCTGATGATCCGCCTGACGAGTGGGTGCAGGATGTGTGGGGCATGAGTCCGACGCTGGGCGATACGGCAGCGAAACTGCTGGAAGTATTTGGGGATTTGGTCGAGATTTGTTCAGAGGATGAGCTGGAGATGATGCTGCAATCCTATTACCAGGATCAGTTGGGTCAGTCGTAGGGTGAGGGAAACCGGCAGTGATTCAAGTTTTATCTGATTGGCAAACGGTGCAAGCGGTAACGGAAAAGCTTCAGCAACGAGGCTTACCAACCCACCTGACACCGCAAAAAAACTGGGATCAGGGTTTGCTAGCTCAGCTTATTGAACCCTTCGATCGCCAGATCAGCATTCTCGATATGGGCTGCGGTGACTGCTGCACATTGAACTTTTTAGCAGCACTGGGGTTCAAAAATTTGCACGGAATTGATCTGCACATCAAGGAGCCACAGGTCTCCGATCGCTATCAGCTTTTTGAGGGCGATCTGATGCACACACCTTTTGCAGATGCCGCCTATGATGTTCTGACCAGTATTTCCGTGATTGAACATAGTGTAAATTTAGACGCTTTCTTTGCAGAAGCCGATCGGCTGCTCAAACCCAACGGCATCTTGTTTGTTACCACAGACTACTGGGAAACTAAAATTCCGATTGATTCCGCGATCAAGCCCTTCGGGCTGTCCTGGCAGATTTTTTCAAAAGAGGAGATTCAGGAGGCGATCGATCTCGCCCAAGCACACGGACTCAGCCTGATTCAAGAAACTGCCTTCCCTACCTGTCAAGAGCCACCCGTAAGCTGGTACAACCGGGACTATACATTTATCGCGCTGGCATTTCGTAAACTCACTTAGGTTAAGTCGCTCAGGTTTCGGCAGGTATTCGCCTCGGATTTCTTCTATGGTGAAGAGTAACTTCTACTGATACGAGGCAACGATTTTGTCAAACTCTCTTACCGCCCATCGATCGGGTGGGTTAGGCTTGGCGGCGATCGCACTGGCAGCTTTTCTCTGGTCAGTGGCGGCAATTGTGGCAAGCAATCTGTTTCGATCGGGGGTGACTCCGGTTCAGCTTGCGACTGCGCGGGCAACGATCGCGGTGATTGGTTTAGCAGTCCTCACCTGGAGAGGGCAAAAACTGAAGTGGGATACGAGATCGATCGGTTTAGGAATCTCACTGGCAATGGTGACGTTTACCTATTATGTGGCGATCGATCGGCTCTCGGTGGCGATCGCGCTGGTGATTCAGTACACGGCTCCGGCGATCGTGGTTTTAACCAGTGCCCTTCGGAAGCAAAAACTGCCCGACCTCACCATGTTGATCGCGGCGGGGATTGCGCTGCTGGGGGTTGCGCTGGTGTCGGGTGTAGGTGCGGGTGAACTCAAGCTCGATACGCTGGGGCTGATTGCGGCAGTTCTCAGCGCGATTTTCTTCGCCGGATACACGCTGTTTAGCGAAGCGATGGTGCATGATTACGGGGCGATCGGGGTGATGTTTCGTGGCTTTTTGATCTCCAGCTTGTTCTGGCTAGGCGTTCAGTTCAGTCAGGGCATTCCAGAGGCAGTCTTTCAGCCCAGCAATCTTCCCGGCATTTTGTTCACGGGCATTGGTGGCACGCTGATTCCGTTTTGTTTGCTTTGCTGGGGCATTCAGCAAGTCTCGGTGGAACGGGGCACGATCGCCGCAACGCTAGAACCCGTAATAGCAGCAATTCTCGCCTGGCTCCTGCTGGGTCAAACGCTCACCGTTCTGCAAATCCTAGGCAGCGGATTGATTCTGGCGGCAGTCACTTCCCTGCAAATTCAGCAGTCTCATCAGCAATCGTTCGATCGCAGTTAATCATTATCAGAAGGGGTTGGAGCGGTTCATGCCCAAGCACTGTGATCCAGAAGAAATTATTTCAACCATTCTCGATCTGGTTTGACTGAGGTTGAGTTGTCTCGGTCGAGACGATTGGCAACGTGATGATAAAGCTTGTCCCTTTGCCCTCTCCACTTTCAACCTCAATGGTTCCGCGATGTGCTTCAATCAAGTTCTTCGCCAGAAATAAGCCTAAGCCCCATCCTTTTTGCTCCCCAGCAGTCTTGGTCCGACGAAATTGTTGAAAGAGAATAGACTGTGCTTCTGGAGGAATTGGCTGCCCTTCGTTATGGATCGTGATGCGGATGGTCGTTGCCGTGTGTTGCAGTGTGAGGGTGATTGGCGCATCAGGAGCACCATATTTCACCGCATTCGTGGCGATGTTTTCAATGACCCGTCGTAGGTCCTTGCGACTGCAACGGGTTTCAACTGCGCTATCAGAAACCAGCACAAAGCGTTCTTCGTAAGCGAAGTTCAAATCCTCTATAACTTCCTGAATTAGCTGCTCTAAATCGCAATTCTCGAACGTTAGATTCAAGCTCTGCCCCGCTCGTAGCCGACTCGCATCGAGCAAATTTTGAATCATCGTATCGAGTCGATTGATCGCACCGAGCATTCTAGCGGTGACATCAAAGTGGGTATCCCCTCGTTCAAAGCGGCGTAGAACCAGTTGTGTGCCCATTCTCATCACATTAAGGGGATTTTTCAGGTCGTGGGTCAGTGTCACCATAAACAACTCTTGAATCTCGCTCAACGTTTCTGAGAACTGCGTTGCCGCATCATTGACTGCTTGCTCAACGGAACTGATGATAATGTCTCGTTCCCGTGGAGTTAGGGGCGCTTCTTCCTCTAGCACTTGAAAGACGACCTGGCGGAGAATGTGATACTCCAAGATCAGTTGAGACATTGAGTAATCAGCATACCCTGCGCGTTCTCGTCCATGCTGCCTGCCAATGCGATCGCTTTCCACTTTATCAGCGTCGATACGGGCAGATGTGCGTTCAATGGTGATTGACAGTTCAGTGACGAGGAAGCCTAAGTACTGCGGTAGCGAATTTTGCAAGATCAGCGAGTTGTGATGCATGGAGGCACTAATTTCATCACGCGCCCGCTTTTCCCACAATCGCATGATTCGATCCGCATTGTGCTGAAGACGCTCAGACGCTGGATTACTCATAAGATGTACTTTTCCTCCCTGCCTAAGTGTCAGTATGTGAAAATTTTATGTTGATTGGAGTAACAAACCACTTTGCTGGTATTCAATCCCCTACTTAAAGCTTTCAACTGTAGGTTAATTCGGTCTGCTGAATACTCGTCTCCTTCTGGGGTGACGGAGAAGCTAGAAGGCAGACTGAATCAAGGACATTGCCCGTAGCCCTCGTTGGGAAAAGGGGCGTTTTTGCGGCTTGAGGCGCATGAGTTGCTCAGCCCAATTCGTCCATAAATCCATCAAGCAAGTGTGGCAATATCTCAAGCGGCGACTGCGCTGGAGTTTACCGACTACCCTTGACCACTTGCGCCAACAGCTACGAGAACGACTGGAAAAACTCACTCCTCAGAAGAGAATTGGTATTACACGCAACTCTAGAACCCCAACCCTCATTTGTGATTCCTAATCTGTGATTCCTAATTTGTGATTACAGT
Source organism: Leptolyngbya sp. GB1-A1 (assembly GCF_039962475.1). Taxonomy (NCBI): domain Bacteria; kingdom Bacillati; phylum Cyanobacteriota; class Cyanophyceae; order Leptolyngbyales; family Leptolyngbyaceae; genus Leptolyngbya; species Leptolyngbya sp. GB1-A1. The sequence goes on from NZ_JAMPLI010000002.1 coordinate 178,112, forward strand.
TTTTCTAGGAGCCTATCCCCATCACTTTTTCACGATTCCAGCTCAAACTGATTACAACACTTCCCAGAACCCTTTCCCATCTCCCGCAAAATCCACTCTATCTCTAAGCTGATTACAACGGTTCCTGAGCCGCTCTTCCTGATGCTGCAAGGGTTTCAGGTTGCACCAACCCGGTATGATTACAAAGCCGTCTAGAACCTTGCCCCCAAGCCCGTGATTACAAAAGTCTCTAGAACCCCGCCCCCAAAATGATTACAAGGATTTCTAGATCCCTGACCCAAACTTTCTAGATCCCTGCCCCTCAACTTTCTAGATCCCCCCCTCTAATCTCAGCAGGCACGATCGACAGAATAAGGCGTTGAGTCCTTTTAAGGAGATAGTTTTGTAATCAAGTTGATTACAAGTGCGGCGATCTCAAGTCGAACTATAATTTTTGAGTCTGATATAACCGATCCGATCGCAATTAGGATGATTCTGTGATCGGGTTAAATGATCAGGTAAGCAATCAGGCAAACATTAAAAGCCTGCAAAATTTACGATCGATTGAGACAAATTGTTGGAGTCACAAGACCGCAGCAGACCATGTTCAAGAGTGGTTGGATAGCGGAGTTGACCCCGGCATTATTGCGCTTAATGTCGAAACGCTGATTGATACTGCCGTCAATGGCTACGCAGAGAGCCTGTTTCCGATCGCCGAGCGACTGAACTGGAACATTACCCGATTTGGACAGAAAACCCGATCGCATCTGCGCGGCTGGTGGGTGAGCGGAGTTGACCCTTTCAACGCCTGGCAGCGCATGGCATGGGGACGCTTCAAACCCGATGCTGCAACGCCTGTGCTCGATCGCACCAAAGGCAAGCCCGCAAAATACCTCAGTCCCCGGCTCGGTGCTGGGTCTAGTCGCCTTGTTCTGCTGGATGTACCGCAGTCGCTCTGGGATAAGGTTGCTCAACGCTACAACACTCTGATCACCCCTGCGGATCGCCCCTGCGGATTCTGGTGCTGGGTCTGGAAGTGGAATATTCCCGTTATCGTCACCGAAGGGGAAAAGAAGGCAGGTTGCCTGTTGACGCAGGGATATGCAGCGATCGCCCTGCCAGGAATTTTTAGCGGCTATCGCAAAGAAACTCAGCAGCTTATTCCCGAACTGGCTTATTTTGCGACGGTCGATCGCTCGATTTATATTTGCTTTGACTACGAAACCAAGCCCAAGATCATTAAAAATATCAACCTGGCAATCACTAAGCTTGGCACATTGCTCGACGCTGCTGGATGCTTGGTTCAGGTGATCACGCTGCCCGGTTCACAAAAAGGCGTGGATGATTTTATCGTCGCGCACGGGCAGCAATCCTTTGAGGATCTCTATCAGGTTGCGCTGCCGCTTCAGTTCTGGCTGGCATCAAGACTTTGGGCACTGACTTATCCTGCGGCGATCGCGCTGAACACTCCTTATGTGAGCGATCTGCCCTATCCTGATTCGGGGTTAGCCTGCATCAAAAGTGCTAAGGGAACAGGCAAGACCACTGCACTCCAGCCGCTCATTCAAAAAGCAGCAAGCACCAGACGCAAAGTGCTGGTGATCAGCCACCGAATTCAGCTCGGACGTGCGATTTGCAAAGATATTGGAATTGATTGGATCGAAGAAATCAAAGGATTGGAGATCCAAAATCTACAAAATTTATCAGGATGTGGACTTTGTATTGATTCACTCCATCCAACGTCTCAGGCACGCTTTAACCCACAAAATTGGAAAGGCGCGATCGTCATTCTAGATGAGGTGGAGCAGGTGTTATGGCACGTTCTCAATTCCAGCACTTGCTATCAACATCGAATTAAGATCCTGGAGACGCTGCGAGAGCTGGTGCAGGTTGTGCTAAGCAGTGGAGGATTGATCATTGCTCAGGATGCCGATTTATCGGATGTCAGCATCGACTATTTGAAAGGATTGGTTGATGAACCGATCGATCCCTGGATTGTTGTCAATGACTGGAAGCCAGAAACCGGGTGGGCAGTCTCGTTTTACGACACCAAAAATCCGGCTCCGCTGCTGTCTCAGGTAAACGAGTTTATCCAGAAGGGCGCAGTTTATATTGCAGTAGATTCCCAAAAGGTCAGCGGCAAATGGAGTTCTAAAAACCTCGAAACCTATTTGCAATCCTGCTACCCGCACAAACGCATTCTTCGCATTGACTCCGAGAGCGTTGCCGACCCTTTACATCCTGCCTATGAAATTTTGAAGCGGCTGAATCAGGTGATTTCCACCTACGATATTGTGCTGGCAACACCAACGATCGGAACGGGAATTTCGATCGATATTAAAGGGCACTTTCAAGCCGTTTTCGGCATCTTTCAGGGCGTTACATCCGACACAGAATCACGGCAGGCATTAGCACGGGTGCGGGAGCCAGTTCCCCGATTGGTTTGGGCAGCACGCTTTGGTCCTCGAAAAGTCGGTAACGGCAGTTGCAGCTATCAGGATGTCATTCATTCCACGACGAAAGCGGTAAAGTACAACATTGCACTGCTGAAAGAAGTCGATTTTGATATTGATGTCCAGACTGATCCAATTACATTGCGAAGCTGGGCAAAAATGGCAGCGCGGGTCAACTTATCGCTGTGGAGCTATCGCAACGAGTTTCACAATGGCTTGGTTATGGAAGGACACAAAGTTACCACAGTCACTGATGATTCCCTGAACCTGCCGGTTGACATTCGATCGCTTGATGCTGAGCAATTTGACACCGAACAGCCTGACATCGAGCAACTCGATTCCAAACAGCTTAATTCCCAACAAACTGAAAAATCTAAAACCCAATCGATCGAACAAATTATTCAGGAAGACCTCCAAAGCAATGTCCTAAAACTGCCTGGAGGCGAGCCGCCACAAGAACAAAATGATGAAGCGATCGCAAAACAGACCATTGCAGAAATCCTTGCACAAATCAAAGCAATTCAGCAGCAGAGCCGGCTCAGAGAAGCACAGGCAATCTCCAGGGCAGCCGATTTGACTTTTACAGAATACAATCGCCTCAAAGACCAGCGATCGAAGACGATCGACGAACGCTATGCCCAAACTAAACATGAATTGCAGCGACGCTATCCCATTCCAGTAACGCCAGAGCTAAAAATTAAAGACGACGAGGGATGGTACGCTCAGCTTCGACTGCATTATTACTTGAGTCACGATTTGAGCTTTGTGCAGTTGCGCGACCTGAAGGAATTGCAGGAACACCTCGATCACGGCAATGGCAAGGTAGCACTCCAGGACGTAAAACTGCTCACAGCCCAGGTTGAAACCCTGCGAGTTTTAGGCATTCTAAATTTCCTTGATTCCGATCGCCGAGTTCGCGCAACCGATACCGATGTGCAGCAGCTTTACGAACGCGCTAACCAATACCGTCACGACATCAAAACCATTCTCAACCTGACGATTTCAAACAAAATGAAACCGATCGAGGTTATCCAGGCGCTGTTAGGCAAACTGGGATTGAAATTAACCTGTGTAGGGCGCGATGTGGCGCAAGATGGGCGACGAGGAGGGTTGAGAGTTTATCAGTATCGCCAACCTGAAGACGGACGAGACATAATTTTTGCCCAGTGGCAGCAGCAAGAGACGATCGCTCAGGCAACTGAAACTACCGAAACCAAAGAAGCAAGCCAGCATGCTGCAACATCAGCATTAATTTCAATGATTCCGATCGCCGACCCTGATCCACCCTCTGATATAGATCAATTCGATCGATCAAAAGCTGGATCAAACCAGTTACAAGGAAAAACCCAAAAGCAATCCTCGTTGAATTCTTATCGTCATAGAATCAACGTTGATGTAGCCCTTGATTCCTTATTGCCCGATTCCCTCGCAAGTCATCAGCATCATGAAGTCCTTGCAATTGAATTACTAACGCTCATTAGGTGAAATTCGATCGCAGCTTCTTTAAGCTTTGCTGTATAACCCAAGGCATTGCCCACCGGGTTTTGTAGTCTAGTGGTCAGTCAATGAGTACAGGCATTGCTCACTCTAGATATTGCAAAGGGCGAAGGACAGTAAATGTCTCTACTGCACGTTAATCATCGATCGCTCCCAACTCATCCCCAGAAGTTTGCGTTTTGTAACAGCAATCATGAACATTTTCTCTGAACTTGTTTGGCTTGCCCGCAACAGAACAACGGCTTCCAAATCAGGGGGAATTGAGGGCGATCGTTTTTCTTAATTGCTTCTTTTAATCCAAGTGCCAGTTCGGATTCTGGCTCTATCTATCGCTTAAAAAATTGTTCAAATTATAAAATCGACCGCCTTTCTTACGGAATTGGAGCAGGGGGGATTGTTACTTAGGATATCAAGCACATTCACTCCCGTTCTCTCGCTCGAAAAGCCGTCAGCCCCCTTACCGTTTTCTGTAAAGCAGATTCCCTTTTAGGGGAATGACTTACCGAGCTCCTGCGATTATGATGATTTGCAAGGTTTACAAAATGTTATAGATCGTCCTCGCAAAAACAGCAGGTCCAGAGTAAAGTTTCATTTTTCGTTTAGATCAATTCGTCTAGTAATTGGTATATTTACTATCAATTATTAGTCTATTTTCCTAATCGAAACAAGGCAGTTCAGTAATTGCTTGTCCGCAAACTTCTTGCTGCCCTGGTTTGAAATGCTTTGCTTGGAACATTCTGCTTGAAGCACTGTATCGAAAGCATTTGCCTGAATTGTTTTTTGTCACTCGATCGATTCTAGCTCAATGTTTTCCAGCCTGATATTTTCCAGTCCGATGTTTTCCAAGCAAGATATTTTTCCGAGCAGTGTAAATGTCTTGAAACAAAAAGATTAAAACGATCGATTTTGTTGTTTTGATTTGATCAGGTTCTTTGCTTGATCAAAAAGTACATTTCTCATCTCAGCTTCCAGTTTGGAGGAAAGTTTGTCCTACAAATTTAGATTTAACTTTTCCAACGGTGGGAAATTGAGCGGGCGGGTACAAAACAGCAAACTCTGAGCGTTTTTTCGAGTCGTCGTTCGTCCATTCTCTTTAGCCTCCACTGGTTTTAGTTTTATGTCTCACCTCACCCTAGAGTGGCGCGTTTTAAGCCAGAACCTTTCTCAAACGCTGTCGCCAACTGAAAACACAAAGGAGCCGGGATCAATTCGGATTGGTCGGGATGAAACAAAATGTGATGTTGTTTTGAAACATCCTGATACGGCGATCGAAAGAACAGTTTCTGGACTTCATGCAGAAATCTTTTTTGATCCTCGTTCCAATCAGTTTTGCGTAAGAAATTTAACACGCGATCGTCAGCCCCCCAGTGCCGCCAATCCGGTTTTGGTAGACGGACAGACTGTGATTGGTCAGGAGTTGCCGATTCATTCGGGCAGTCATATTCAGCTGGGCAAGATGCTGCTGCATGTCAAAACGATCGAAGTAGAGCTTGCTCAAGTCAGCGCATCTCCCTCGCGTCCGCCTCAATCACGATATGCCCTGCGATGCAGCAATGTCCGAGAGTCCCACTTTTTCCCGATGGACTACAAAAAGCTGACTTGCGAAGTCTGCGGACGTGCCATCCTCGGTGCAACGCTCATTTTTGAACAAGAATAGTCCCCGTTTCATCGCCCCCTTTTTTGGTGAACCGCAATGGAAATCCAACTAACCTGGAATGATCCTGTTACTTCAGAGCCTCAGCAGCAAATTGCACGCTTGCCGATCGCGATCGGACGAGACCAGCCCTTTTTGCCCGCAATGCTGGACGACCAGCCCGTTTTTCCGCTACTGCTGCTCAACGCAGATCACGAAGTTTCGCGGTATCACGGCTTGCTGTTCGAAGTCGAAGGACAGGTCATCTATGAAGATCGCAGCACCAACGGCTCCAGCGTGAATGGACAGTCTATCTCCCGTGATCGGCTCCGGCTCTATCCGGGCGACAGGCTGCAAATTGGTGCTTATCTGATCACCATCGCGTTTGCTCGCCTTGCTGCTCCGACTCAAGTCATTAATCCACCGCTTGCTGCCCCCCAGTCTACGATTATTATTAATCCGCAGGAAGCTTCCATTCCGGTTCCCCCAGCCCCAGCGCGACTCTCGACCATTATCTTTAATCCAGAAACCGATCGCATTGAATCTCGCGTTGAATCGAATGTGGCTCCGTCTCGTCCTACGGTGACGACGCGCAATGTGTTTCCTCCCGCCGACGTGTTTGCCGCCGATCGGGTTTCGATTTCTGCGCTGCACGCCACGGGTTATCCAGTTGAGGAAATTGATTATGCAGCTCTCGGTGGTGGAATGGGATCGTTTGTTTGGGTGGATACGCTGCGAGTTTCAGGCGTGAAGCCCGATCGCATTGCCGTTCTCAGCATTCAGAAAAAACCCTACGGACGCTACGCAACCCTGCTGAATAACTGCCAAATTCCCCGCTATAAGCGAATTCGATCGGGTTCAGATTCTTGCCCAGATAATATCTGGGGTTTCCCTGGATACGCATTGCGTGAGGCATGGCGCGATACCTTCTCCGGTCGAGTAGGTGCAGCACTGGGCTATCTATGGCAGGTGTTTGCAGAACCCGTCGCGGCAGATACCTATACGCCGATCGCGGATAATGTGTTCAAATCAATGGATCGAGAAGCTGAGCGGATTGGCTGGGATCGGATGGTGCGCTATGGCAGTATTCGCAGCATTCGCAAAACCGAAGACGGACGCTATGCGATCGCTTACTCGGCTACCCGACCTCCCGGCGCACCCGACTATCGCTTTTTGTTGGCAAAGTATGTGCATCTTTGCACGGGTTATCCGGCAATCAAACTGCTAGACGATCTGCAAGAATACCGCGAACGCACAGGCGATACAAAATCAGTGGTACATGGCTACGAGCCACACGATCATGTGTTTGAGCAGCTCGAACGTAAAGGCGGGACGCTAGTAATTCGCGGATTTGGTATTGTGGGGTCGCAAATCATGGATCGTATTGCCAAAGCCCGTAAAGTGAATCCGCGCATTGCGGTGGTTCATCTGAGCCGATCGCCGCGTTCGGGCAACAAATTTGGACGGGCAAAGCGCAAAGTCGAAAACCACTGGGAGTTTCAGCCCTTTAACTGGCCCAAAGGAACCTGGGGTGGCGATATGCGATCGATGCTGGAAGCTGCCGACCCCCTTCGTCGACGCGAACTGCTAACGGCCTGGGGCGGAACCACCACTGCCAGTCGTGGACCCTGGCGACGCACGATCAAGCAAGGCTTACAGGAAGGCTGGTACACGATCAAGTTTGGTCAAGTGGATAAGGTCGATCGCAGTCCCGACGGCAAAGTGATGACCTACATCCGCAGCCGCGACTACGACGGCATCGACAAAATCGAAGCAGACTTTGTGATTGACTGTACCGGACTGATCTCCGATCCCAAAGAACACCCCCTGCTGAATGATTTGATCACCCATTACAACTTGGATCTCAATCCGCAAAAACGGCTGAACGTTGCCAACGATTTCGAGATTCAGCAAATGCGGAACGATCGCGCCAAAATGTACGCGGCAGGCGTGATTACCCTTGGTGGACCCTACGCCCCCGTCGATACGTTTCTAGGCTTGCAGTACGCTGCTCATCGCTCGATCGAATCCCTTGCTCGCCACCGCGCTCCCGGAGTTCACTACATCGAAGGCCTTAACTCGATCGTGCAATGGCTCCGATGGCTCGGCAACCAATCCCCTTAATTTCTCTAAATTCCTCCTCCCTCAGGCTTAAACGGGCAGGTTCAGCAACCCAGTTCTCCCAAAATTTCCAGAACAAACAGCAAAGCTTGCCCCCATCCCTACTCCCCTGCTATCTTCTACCTCCCTCCTCCTATGACCCCCACCCTTTACGGACGCTGGCAAACTCGAATCTTCCTCCTTTGCACGATCGGCTTACTCGTCACCTGGATTTTTGCTTCAGGCTGGGCGGGCACTCCGGCAGGCTCAATCTATTACTGGGTGCTGCTCTACGTCGGCATCATTGGCTTAGCCTGGGACGTGCTGTATAACTTTTTGCAGCAATATCTTTGGGATCACGACTGGCCCGGACTGCTTCAGTTTTTCGCGGGCATTGCCGAAGGAATTTTGATTGCAATTCTGTTTCAAGTTGATATTTTGCCCCATCTCGATCGCGCTGCTTTTCACTTCAGACCATTTGTGCTGCACTATGGCGCAGTTTGGCTGGCGGTCTATCTCACCTCCTGGATGGTGATGCGCCTGCTGTTTCCGCGCTGGCGATTTCGCGGTGGTGAATGGATGGGCAAATGGCGGAGAGCTTAGTTTGATGTTGCTTTTAGATGGGTTCGGCAGTCGTGTGTTTGATTGAAATCGTTTTCCCTCTGGTGTTCTCGGCTTCAGATTGTTTCACTGCTTAATGTGCTTGCTAGTGGTTTGCGATCGTCTCTGAAAAATCTTTTCCTCCTGGTTTGCGATCGCATTCCTTGATTCAACCAATATAAGTTCATTGTTTTGTGCTTCAGTCATTTACGGCTTGTCAATTAGCTGTTCATCTACCCATTAAGCCGATCGTTTTTACTCTTTCGTGCAGTCTATTTCGCTTAATGTATTTTCTCTTAACAGATTCTTGCTTAATTTCCTGTACATCGCTTCATTGGCAAAATGATCTAAACAGGTGAAAGAAAATGACAGACTATAACGAAGCTATTAATGGGGATTTGTCTAGTAATTCGGCAGTACCAACGAATATCGCTCTGTCTCCCGGCTCTAACGTGATTACCGGAACCACAATAGGCGGGGGCAATCCGCCAGGCGATCGAGATTTCTTTACGTTTGTGGTTCCTGCTGGCTCTACGGTCACTGCGATTGGTTTACAGAGCTATAGCGGAGCAAGCAACTCCTACTTTGCTCTAACTCCGGGTAGCGCGTTCCCTTCACTCACAGACGCGAGTACTTTTTCGGTGAGCAAGTTAATTGATACCGATGAGATAGGGCAAGACTTGCTTGAGCCATCGGTAGGAGTGGCGGCTGGTCCTGCTGGAACAGGTCAGCTTGGTCCGGGCACTTACTCAGTGTGGTATCAGGAAACTGGAGCAAACACAGCCTATGCGTTCAACGTCGTGCTGGATACTCCTCCTCCGGGTCAAATTCAGTTTGGTTCAAATGCGATTCAAGTGAATGAAGCAGCCGGAACAGCTAGCATTACTCTGACTCGTACAGGTGGCAGCAGTGGTGCAGTGAGTGTTCAGCTCAATTCAACCGGTGGCACTGCCCAAAACTCGCTTGACTATAATCTTGCAGCTCCACTGACCGTTAACTTTGCTAATGGAGAAACCCAGCGAGTTATCAGTGTTCCCATTGTTAATGATGCATTGGTGGAAGGAAATGAAACTGCTCTTTTTGCACTCGCTAACCCAACCGGAGGAGCGACTCTAGGCGCAACAACCCAAACCACATTGACCATTGTTGATAATGACATTGCCCCTCCAAACTCTGGTCAAATTCAGTTTGGTTCAAATACGATTCAAGTGAATGAAGCAGACGGAACGGCTAGCATTACTCTGACTCGCACAGGCGGCAGCAGTGGCGCAGTGAGTGTTCAGCTCAACTCAACTGGTGGCACTGCCCAAAACTTGCTTGACTATAATCTTGCAGCTCCGCTAACGGTTAATTTTGCTAACGGAGAAACTCAACAAGTTGTCAGCGTGCCCATTGTTAATGACATCCTGGTGGAAGGCAACGAAACTGCTCTCTTCACGCTAACCAACCCAACCGGAGGAGCGACTTTAGGTGCAACAACCCAAACCACCCTGACCGTTGTTGATAATGAAAAAATCCTTATGGGTACAGATGCCCCTGACATTCTTGTTGGAGGATTAGAAAATGACTACATCTTCGGAAAAAGAGGGCGCGATCGGCTTACAGGTGGCGGAGGCAATGATCAACTCACGGGTGGGAGCGGTAAAGACCGATTCATATTTGATATCAACAGTCCGTTTAATGCGGTGACAATGGGGGTTGATGTGATTACAGATTTTAGACGCGGTAAAGATAAAATTGTTCTCGATCGCACGACCTTTACTCAACTGGACAGAAGAATTTCTTTTGCTACCGTCAAAAACGAAACCAGGGCACAGAACAGCAACGCCCTGATCACCTACGTTCGCTCGTCCGGTAATCTCTACTACAACGAAAATCGATCGGCAGCAGGCTTTGGGACAGGCGGTTTATTTGCCACGCTCAGCAATTTCTCATCGCCCGATGCGGCTCTGTCTCGCTCTGATTTTGGTGTTTCATCCTAGTTCATCTGCGCTCTATCTGGAGTTTGGAGTATGAGATCACGTCTGGTTCGTTTGGTTCTGTGCTTCCTGCTGGGGCTGATCGTCGCAAGCTGTAGCGGCAATCAGTCGGTGCTGTCTGAAGAAATTACGATCGGCATGGTCAGCTATGGCGAAATCGCAACTTCGACCGCAAAGTACGAGCGGTTTCAGGAATATCTGGCAGAACGCACCAAAGCGGTTATCCAGCTTGAACCTGCCTATAACGAACTCCAGGCGATCGATCAGGTAACAGGTCAACGATGGGATGTGGTTTTTGCCCCACCCGGTCTGGCAGCGATCGCGATTCGAGAACAGCAGTATAAACCCCTGTTTCCGCTCGAAGGCTTGAGCAACACGCAGCGCTCGTTTTTGATTGTGCGCGCAGATAGCCCGATGCAAGCGATCGCTGACATCTCCCAAAAAACCGTTGCCCTCGGACAACCTGGCTCTGCCGCAGGCTACTATCTGCCCCTGTATGATCTATATGGGCTGACCCTTGCCGGAGTTAAGTTTGCCCCAACGCCCAAAGATGCCCTAACCTGGCTCAACGATCAATCCGTTGATGTCGTTGCCCTCTCTGAAAAAGACTTCGAGCAATATCACCGAGAATTCCCCACCACCCCCTTCCGCGTCCTGCACAAAAGCCGCTGGATTCCTCCCGGAGTCGTGCTGATTAACCCCAGCCTTGATCCTGCCCTTCAGCAGCAGATTCAGCAGGCAATGCTCGAAGCTCCTTCCGATATTGTTTCTGATGCGGGCTACTTATCGATCGGCAAACTTCCTAACTATGACCAGTTCATTCAGCTCGTTGCCAAAATTCGCCCCCTCGAAGACGACATCAAACAAACCCCCATCACCCTAATCAACCGCCTTTAACCCAGCCCCTACCCCTCCCATGCTCAAAAAACTCAAACTCCGCCAAAAATTTACTGCCCTCCTCCTCGTCATCCTCCTGGGCGGACTGGTGCTCAGCGGCATGGCACTCTCGGCAGTGCTGCGACAAAACGCCCGTCGCGATATCACTTCAACTGCGCTGATTTTGCTGGAAACGATGTCCTCCGTTCGGGACTACACTACCAATCAAATCAACCCAGAGCTGATTCAACAGCTAGACGAAAAATTCCTGCCGCAAACCATACCGGCCTACTCGGCGCGAGAAGTGTTTGAACTGCTGCGAAAAAATCCGGAATACCGCGATTTCTTTTACAAAGAAGCGACGCTAAATCCCACTAATCTGCGCGACAAGGCAGATACTTTTGAAGCCAAGCTGGTCGAACAGTTTAGAGCTAACGACAAGCTAAAAGAGCTGAGCGGCTTTCGAGCGACTGCAAGTGGAGAAACATTTTATATTGCGCGTCCCCTCGTGATTGGTAAGGCAAGCTGTCTTCAGTGCCATAGCACCCCTGAAGCTGCTCCCCCAACAGTGATCGAACGCTATGGCTCGGGCAATGGCTTTGGCTGGCATCTCAACGAAATTGTAGGCGCGAAAATGATTTCGGTTCCTGCAGATACGGTAATTCATAAAGCCAATCAATCTTCACTGCTGATTCTTGCGATCGTGTTTGCTACGTTCATTGGCATTATTCTTTTGATCAACCTATTGCTCAATCGCTATGTCATTCGTCCGCTCAAACACATTACCCGACTTGCCGAAGAAGTGAGCACCGGACAGACAGGCGTTGAGTTCAAGCAACTGTCTGACGACGAGATCGGCAGCTTAACTCGCGCATTTCGTCGGATGCAGCTCAGTCTGGAAATGGCACTGCGACGGCTCAATCGGGCTGATAAGGGCAGAGAAATTGGCAAGGATATGAGTCAGGAAATCAGTTCTAATTCCAATTCCTGATCTGGGGGACGAATCGAAGCGGCGATCGCGATCAAACCTGGGTTTATCCTGACCGCACGATTCATTTGCGCCTAGATTCTGCTTTGCATCGATTTTTCACTGATCCTCTCGTCTACCTGCGGAATGCCAGATACTTACATCCTGGTTTCGGGAATACTTGACCCGTATCGATGATGAGTTTTGGGGTTGATGAGTTTTGAGCTGTCATTGCCCCGAAACCTCTTCGGAATACTTGGATGTTAATTTTGTAAACCGAATGAGTGTAGTTTAGCGATGGCTGAAAGCAGCAAGGCGATCGATTCTCTCTGTTTTTGTACGTCTGCCTTCGGTGAGAAATATAATCTGATGGCAAAACTTTTGGCACAGGATTTGAAGCAGTTTGCTCCAGATGCTTCCTTTGTGATTTATACAGATAGACCTCATTGGTTTGAAGGCAATTCTAATGTTTGTGCAGTGAAACATTCATGCCGGGGCGTACTGCCTTATCACGAAAGAAGATTTGCGATCTGGCACGCGCTCTCGATCGCTTCCACAGTCATATATTTAGATGCAGACGTAAGAATTTGTGCCCCCGTGCCTAAAACCCTGAGTTTTCTTCCCGGCTTAACCGCACGCAGCTGTGGAAGTTTTCAGAAACACATTCAGGAACAGTTTAATAAATATCCTAACTCGTCTAAGCTTCACTATAAAAAATCTGTAATTGAAAGAATGGCGCGTCGAGTCGGTGTTGATATCGATCGCCCGGATTTGAAGTTCATTAATGAATTCTTGTTTACCGTGAATGCCTGCGAGGAGCGTGAACTTGAATTTTTGAAGATTTGGGGCGAACTAGCAATCTACGCTGATACTTTAGGAATGCATCAGCATCCAACTTACGCGATGGCTTTAGCAGCAATTAAAAGCGGATTTCCAATTCATCATAGCGAGATGAAAGGCTTAGATTTCTTTGATGACAGAATCGAAAAAGTGAGAATTAGAGAAGGTCAATCGACCCCAGAAGCAAAAGCACAATATTTTCATCAGCAAAGCAGCATTGAACAAGGAAATCACAATCTTCTTCAACGTTCAGCAAAGCGAGTTGCAATGCAATCTGCATTTTTATATCACCGCACTCGCGTTCAGCTATTCGCTAGAATGCGACCGTCTTCTCTGATCAACTACCCTGCTTTTAACCCAAACCCCTAGCATCTAGAATAAGCGACGCTTAAATTCCTGGGCTTCCTGAGGGTCGGGAATTTCTTGTGCCAGTGTTTCCACAAATTGATGCTGAGAGCTGTAGCTGCCCTGCTCCAGTGCCTCCTCAACGACAAATCCGGCGATCGGTCCAATGTAATAGGCCAGAGCTTCCCGGCAGCGCACCAGAAAATCTGCGGTCAGTCCTGATTGGGGAGCAGCAATCCGAGTCAGAGGAGCCTCAGGTGGCAGAGGATTACCCTGCGGTTGAACTGTTGTTGGCAACACGGGCGGTGGGGCTTTCGGGGGAATGATCTCCGGTTTTGGTTTCTGGAATGAGGTTGCAGGAGGTTTGACGATCGTGGCATTTGGATCGACAGGGGCTTCTGCTTTTTGATTGGTTGCCTGATTGGCTTTTTGATTGGTTGCCTGATTAACTGCCTGATTCGCCACCGGGCTAGGCAAGGGATGGGCAGCACCATTCGTAGACTGAGCCACAATCGTGGCATTGTCATCTTGAAAGGGCAAAGTTGTATCCCCAGCATTGAGCAAAGCTGCTGGATTTTTAGCCTGAACCATTGACTGACCGTGACAGGGCAACAGCTCTGGAAACAGCACCCCCATGACTTCAATCGCAGTTTGATACCGTTGCTTGGGCATGGGCTGAAGCATTCGATCGAGGACTTCTCCCAGCCGATCGCTCACCTGAACGTGCAATTCCTTGGAGGTTGCGCTAAGTGCCGATCGCCAGCTTAGCGGATTGCCATAGGGCTGAAAGAGTTCCTGGGGATCGCGGGCTGTGAGCAAACAGAGCAGCGTCACTGCCAGCGAATACAAATCTGAGGCAGGAAAGACCTGTCGCCCTGCAACCTGTTCGGGTGGAGCAAATCCCAGCGTACCGAAGACGATCGAGTTTTGCATCGGCATCCCAGTGGTAACTTGCTTGACTGCCCCAAAATCAATCAGAAAGATGCGGTTATTTTGGTCGCGCATGATGTTGCTTGGCTTAATATCTCGATGAATCACATCATGCTCATGGATAAACTGAAGCACGGGCAAAATTTGCCGTAAGACTTCCAGCACTTCTGCCTCGGACAATGGGCCCTTCTGGTTAATTTCTTTAGTCAAGTCTTGCCCATCGATGCGCTCCTGAACTAGATAAAAATACTCTTCTGAATAGCTGGACGCTGTTTGGTGAAACTTCATCCCCATAAATTCAGGGGTCGTCAGCTCAAAGTAGGCATACAGCGACGGAATTTGATGATGCTCATCGCCCAGGGTTTCCAGGGTTTCGGCTTCTCGGCGAAAGGCGCGTTTGACGGCTTCGAGTTGGCTGGGAGTTAGTTCGCCTGTGGGTTGAAGCTGCTTGACAATGCACTGCCGCCGCTTTGCCGATCGCAGATCAAGTGCCAGAAAAGTCAGGCCAAAGGCTCCCCGTCCCAGTCGCTTCAGGGGCAGATAGCGATTGTCCAGAATCAAGGGCATCGTACAGGCTGCACAATACCGCTGCTGCACCGCCTTGAATGTGACACTGTTGTCGAGCGCAGAGAAGGAGTTGACCGGATCTGGACAACTGGGACGAGTACAGTAGATGTCCATGCAAAGCCTCTTCGATCAGTGCTGTCAAGCCGTAGCTTTACCTTCTAATATCTTCGTCCGAATTCCCGATTCTGGGGCAGGCTTTTTGCGAAATTTTAAGCAACTTGACCCTAATTCGTTTCTCTGTACTTTTTCTGCTCCTTCTGTGCAGCGTTAGCAAAGTGGATGAAATGAGCAATACAAAATGATTGTTTCTTAGAAGCAAACTGCTTTCTAAGGATGTCTTTTGAAACCTCACACAGTCTTTTGCACAGTCTTTTTCATGGTTTCTTGCACGGTTCCTCGCCTGACTAAACTACGGAATTAGTTGCGGAATTGATTGAGGAATTAGTTACGGAATCGATCGCCCTTCCCAAATTGTCCATCAATCAAGAAAACGGGTCTGGAGACTTGAACTGGCGAAAGTTTGGGGAACTATTAAGATCTCGAACAAATGCTCTAGCCTCTAAGTTCCGGGGAAAAACCTTGCTCACTCTGGGTTCCAAAGTCCCTCACGGTTGGGGATAACGGGAAATAGCGGGGGCAGCGTCGGAGATTAGTGATAATTCAGATATTCCCCGGAAGAAAATTGACTAATCATTAAATTAGGAAACTACAATACGAAAGAAAACAATCACGGATGAAAATGGAAATTCGGGAATCAATCCTTTAACCAATCTAAAAACTTAAAACTAATCGGCAAGCTTCTAATATTGATTGGCAAATTTATTAGCACAGAGTCCTAATCTGGGTTAGGTAATGAATAAATAATATTCTGGTTATTCTGCTTTCATTGGCAGCAGACGGATTGAGGATAACCATTTCAAAACGATCGCGCTTATCCTAAACCCTCATTTGAACCCCGCTTCAGTCGATCGCCTCAACTTCTCAAGTCAGGTCTACCCCACCTGCCGCGAAGATTTGCGCGATCGATTGCTCATTGCCTTCCCGATCGTCACATTCATTTGTGCCCCCAGCAGCACAATGAGCGAACTCCAGTTCAGCCAGAGCAGCAGCACAATCCCCGCGCTCAGGGTTCCGTAGGTGAAGTTGAAATTGGCAAAGTGGCGAACGTAGAGATTAAACGTCTGCGACATTAATGCCCAGAGGAAAGCAGCAATCATCGCTCCGGGTAATAGCGGCGTGCCGGGTAGCCAGCGGCTCGGTCCCTGACGATACAAAATGCTAAAGGCGATCGTCACAATTCCCAACGCTACCAGCCAGCGCATCCAGCTGCCAATCAGTGTGCTAAACGCCTCCACTACCGCCGATGTATTGTATCGCTCCAGTCCCAACCGCAGCAGCCAATCGCTGATCATCACCAGATAGGACGCGCTCATTGTAAAAGCAAGCATAACGACGGTCAGGATGAGGGCGACTACCTTTGCTTGCCAAAACGATCGCTTCACGGCAGGCGGCGTTTGATAAATTTGATCCATTGCGTTCATTGCCGCGCTAACCGCCCCTGATGCAATCCATAGGGCAATAATGATACTGATTGAAATGACGACTCGACCCTGCGGTAGCCGAGTTTGGTTAATAAACCCCTGAACCAGAAAGATGACTTCGGGCGGCGCAACGGGCAGGAGCTGACGCGCCACAAAATCGACCCGATCTTGAGGAATTTTCAGCGAACCGATCGCCGCCAAGATGCCGAGCAGCATGGGAAACAGTGCCAACAGATTGTTGTACGCCATCTCTGCCGACAGTCCAAACAGCCGTCGATCGCCAACTTCTTGAAGCACCTGACGCAGATTGCGAAAATTAATATGCAGAAAGAATCGAACAAAGCGCGAAGAGAGCATGGGTTGTGAAATTACGAGTGGCGGATGGGAGTCTCCAGCAAAATTATCCCCAATTGCAGGCGATCTGTGGGTAGGGATGCCGTACGCTAAACTGACTTAGATTAATCTTTCCTCAAAATCTTCTGATTGAATCCGCTGCTATGTCGAGCGTTATGTCGAGTGCTGAAATTCAAGGGTTGCAAACCGCAGGAAAATTACTGAGCGGAGCTCTAAGCCTGAATTCTGAGACATACCGTAGCGTCAGTCAGTTTATAGACGCACTCGCTTTGCCGCTGTCTTTGTCCAGCGAATTCTGGATTGCCCTGCTCACCGTTCTCCTAGCGGGTCTGTCGTTGTCACTGGGGCAGGCGATCGTTCTGTTTGTGAATCGGGTGCAGCCTGCCCGCTTTGTGTTTAGTTTGCTGCTGAATGCCATTCTGTTTACGTTTGGCTTTTTGTTTCTGGTGGCAAGTACCTGGCTGATTTGCTGGGTCTCCTGGGCAGTGAGCTTCCCGCTCCTGACCCTGATTAAAGTGCTGGGACTCAGCTACGCGCCGCTGCTATTTAGCTTCCTGGGCGCGCTGCCCTATCTAGGGGTTCCAATTCTCACGGTGCTGTCAGTGTGGCGATTGCTGTCTGCGGTGGTAGGCTTCTCGGCAGTGGCAGGCGTGACGGCAGGAACCGGGTTTGGCTATGTTGCGATCGGGTGGATTGTGCTTCAGCTCCTAGAAGGAACGATCGGACAGCCCATTGCCCGATTAGGAAAGCTGCTCGCCGAGCGGGTGGCAGGTGTACCGCTGCGACTGAGGCAGGCAGAGCTAATAGAATTGGTGCGGTCGAGCTTTTCCCAGGCAGCCTCCCCGATAATCCCGGCAGCTCGAACACCACAGGCAAATCAGGAGCAGCCAATTCAGCAGGGCGTTACCAGGCTGCGTGGCAATCGAGTAGAACCCGATCGGGTTCGATCGCTGGCAGAGGCGGCTCAAGCATCGGCAACCGTCGCTTCCCAGTCTCTTAAAGGGAATGTGCCAGCACGGAAACCGTTCTCGATCGAAGAACCGATGGCGGTAAATGCGATCGGTTCGAGTGAGCCGCAATCTTCTGCACAAAGTTCATTTCAGCAAATTAAGCTGCTGTCGCTGCTGGCAATGGCGATTTTGTTTGTCGTCATTGCGATCCTGCTGCGTCCGGTCAAAGAAGCCCTGTTTGGCTGGTATAACACGCTGCCCAGTTTGCTGATTTTTCTGGTCGACCTGCTCTGGATTGGCGTAGTGGCGATCGTCTTTGCTGGAATCCTGGCTCCTCTGGAAACGCTGGGCTGGTGGGCTGGCTGGTATGGCGATGATTTAGACACGAGTTCTGGCAATACCGCACTGCGAGAACCGGAAACAGCGGACACGGCTTCAGCCGCCCCAAACGTTTCGCGCTACATCGTTTATCTGGATGGCATCGGGCAATCGGGCGACGAATACACGCCGGACGTGATGGACTTTCTAGATGCCCTGGAATCTGCCCTGCCCAGGGACGTGATGCTAGTGCGGGGGCTGATGATGTACTCGGTATTGAACAAGCCGCTGAACGAAGACCGTCCCCTCGCGTTTCTCTGGCAGTTGGCGGATAAGGTGCGGTTCAGCAATCCGACTGCGCTGCTGGGAATTTTGCTTAACCTCCGCAATGTACTCATCGTCGCGGTTTCCGCCGACAAACGCTATGGACCGATCTACAACCAGGGCATTGCTCAAGTGCTGTTTAACGGCTTACAGGAGCGAGGCTATGTCGTCGGAAGCGGGGTTCCGATTACGCTGATCGGCTATAGCGGCGGCGGGGAAATGTCGATTGCAGCCGCTCCGTATCTGACCAGAGCCACGAGCGCACCGATCGATGTCATTTCCCTTGGCGGCGTAATGAGCGCGAACAATAATATCCTCGTCCTTGAACACCTTTACCATTTGGTGGGGGATAAGGATTTTGTCGAGCGAATTGGTCCTGTCATGTTTCCCGGTCGCTGGAAGCTATTTTTCTTGTCCTACTGGAATCGGGCAAAGCGGCAGGGCAAAATCAGCATGATCTCGATGGGGGCAATGGCGCATCAAATTCCGGGCGGAATGATGGACCCGGAGGCTTTACTTCCCGATGGGCAAACCTGCCTTCAGCACACGATCGCATCGATTCTCAAAATCCTGCGCGGTGAATTCATTCCGGCGATCGAGCGAGTTCCACATCAGCTCAGCAATTATCAACGATACAAACGCGCCCCCTTTAATTCGCCCGACTATTACCCGATTGAGCAATCCCTCGATCTCGATCGCTATCAGCCGATCGGCAACTGGATGGGACGGCTCATCCTCCCTCAGCATTCCGAACGGCAGCAGGTGCGCGGCGTCTGGTTCGAGGTTTATCACACGCCCCCAGAGTATGAATCGCTCATTGGACAACGGGTAAAACTGCGCTGGTCAACCGATCCCGAAGTCCAGCAGTTCGTCAAACGAGTCACCCGCGACGTTCACTTCAGTCCCAACGCCGAGTTCAGCAGCGAATATGGCGGACTCGTCCACCCCGAACGCCTCAACCACTGGCAGCAAGTCGATCCCCTCGAATCGATCCCAGGCTCGCATCCAGCCGATGATGTTATCGTCCTCCTCAACGACCCCGTCCAAATCGACCCCGTCCAAATTAGCCCTCCCAACCCCGCATCCCCGCATCCCCTCCCCTCTACATCCACCTCCACCCTCTATATCCGCACCCAACCCGTCCAGATTACAGGTCGCTTCTACGCACTCGTCCAATTTATCCAGCCCATTGCCGGAACCGATTGCTTCCAGGTTGTTCACTTTAACCGCGCCTCACGCCAATTTGACGGTGGAACCGAAATTGTCAGGATGCCGCCTGTAATCGCTGATCAAAACGGCTGCTTTCCTTCCACGACTCAAGGCATCGAACAGTCTTACCTGAACGAAACCGGCTGGTATATCTACGGGGCACAGAACAAGACCGGAATGTTTGTCGTGCAGTCGATCGCCCCTCGATCGCTGTTGCGGCTCCAGCCCGATCGCGTTTTATTTGGACGAAATCGCGCCTATCGCTATATCCACCGCGAAGCCTGGGCAGATGTCAAGGCACAGAAAGGCAAAATTAGCTCTGTGCTGCTTGAGGCGTCCGAGGAAGTTAAAGACGGAACAATTCAGGATGCGGTGAATACCTGGAAAGCAGGCGATCGAGCACTCGTGCTGCACAGCTATGGCGGCATCGGTGGCAAAAAGCGAGAGCCAGCGGCAGCAACACCGATCTTCTTCGGGCACTTTGCCTATGGCGTCGCAGAAGTGGTTCGTGATCCCTTAGCTGACGAGCTGCGGTTTGACATTCGCTATCATCAGGTCTACACCCACAACACCGACGGACTGATTGCCGGAACGCTGCACTGGTCAAGATATCTAGGCGATCGTCAGTTTGGCTGGGTGGGGGTGCGTCCGGTCTGCGATATTTTGATCAAGCTGGAGGCATTTACGGGCTATTTTGACTACAACGGCACAAAGCCTTCCCCGCTCGATACTATGCTGCGCCAACTCCAGGTGATGACCGCTCGCTATCGCATCGGCGACGGCACAGGCGGAACCTATGTTGGCCCTGCCAACAACTGCTCCCAAGATTCTAATCAAGCGTTGTTTGCCAGTATTCGCGCCATTCAGCACGTCGTACGGACCAATCCAGACATTATCAAGGCATGGATCGAGACTCACCCCGCACAAGCCGATCGCTACGACCAGCTCATCCGACTCGGCAAAGCACTCCAGCGACAATTGCAGCCCTTAGGCGATGCGCGATCGGACTGGAAACGCGGCGAATACAACCTCGGCTGCACCCTGGAAGATAGCCCCCTCCGTAACCTCTGGATGGGTTTAACGAGCTGGCGTACCCTGCTGCCCCGGCTGGCAAACGATGCAGTCGTCCGGGTTTTCCTGCGCGAAGGAGCCTCGGTCTGGGTACTGCGAACCAATCAAATCGGCGGCAACGATCCTGACATTGAGCCGATCGCCCCCATGACCCTTTAACTTCAAACAGACAATTGAAAGATATTGAGGTTTGCCCAAACTGCTCACAGCCCTTCAACTCTGGAGAAAATTAGCTTCTTCTAAGTTTCAAAGTCCCCCCTCGCTCTTTTAGAGCGGCAAGTTAAAAGTTAAGGAATTTAGGGGGCAATGTAGGAGAACTGCCACTCCTCAAATAACCTCCCAAATCTCACGACCACTATTCCTGATAACGCTTTAACAGCTCCGGCACATAATCAAATCCATCCACCCCAATCACCCCCACGATCGATCGCCGCTCTTGCTCCAGCAGGTTGTGAAACTCGGTTTTCCCAAGCTGTCCGCGAATCACAATCAGCAGTCCGGCAGTTTGTCGCCAGCTTGTCGAGCCAATTTGCTCGAGCAGATACATCCCCAGTGAACCCGTGAGAATCGCTTTGCTAAAGTTTTGCAGGCGATAGTGTGCCTCTGCCAGGTACGCCAGATTAATGCCCTGCAAATAAACATCGCCCGTGAACTGGGCGGCGGAAATTCCCTTTTCCAGGTCTTCCAGGGCTGCCTGCGGCTGGTCTGCCAATACCTGAGCAATGCCTAAACTGCTGTAGCACAACGCCTGGCTCTGCCGATCGCCTAACCGCTCTGTAAGCTGAAGTCCTTGCTGGAGCCGCTCGATCGCCATTTCGTAAACCTCTGGCTCAACGTATTCCTGCTGTCTTGCCTGAAACACTTCGCTAAAGCCCAAATTTGCCAGAGCATTTGCTTCTCCTGATCGATCGCCCGCCTGACGGCTCAGGATTACGGCACGCTGGCTGTAGTTGATTGCCTCGTTGAAGTTTGCCTGCGCGACATAGGTGCGACTGAGATGATTCAGATTGGCAATTTCGCAGATCGTATCGTTTGCAGTTCGCGCAATCTCTAACGCCTGCTGATGAAACTCGATCGCCCGATCGACCTGCCCCATTGCCCTTGCAGAAGATCCTAACAGCGTTAAAATTCGGGCTTTTTCCTGGGTTCCTTCTGCCTGCCGCAGCGGTTCATCCAGATAGCTGAGGGCATCCCGCAGATATTCACCTGTAAAGGACGCAAAAATGCCGCCATAGAGCGGAAAGTAAGACTGCTGAGCAAACGTTCGCAAAATTTGCAGCGTGATTTGAAAAGATGCCTGCATCAGGCGGTGATGTCCGGCAAATGAAGCGCGACTCCAGCCATCCCCAAGCTGTGACCAAATCAGGGAAAATCCGAGGAATGTGGCGATCGAGAGCTTTGCCCCCACCTTTGAGTTATAGACCAGCTTATCAAACCAGTTCACTAGCCCTTGCTGAAGGCAGCGCAAAATCACGACCAGCTCTACAAAATCCGCCAGCGTTGTCGGCTGGGACTCTGCCCATTCGATCGGGGCTTGACTCATTGCCAGCGCATTAAACAAACTCGCCGGATGCGATCGATTCACCTGCTTTGCCCACACCCTCCAGGGTCCGCGCTGCCCCGGAACGCCCTCAAACCCAATCTGTCCCTGGCTCTGGTCATAGATCCAGCTCACCAGATGATTTTCTAACCGCTGCCAAGATTCCAGCCCCTGAATCAAGCCCTGCCCAAGCTGCTGCAAATCCTCGGTGTCAGGTGACTGCCGGAGCCGTTTGCCAAGCTGCTGCCACTGCGAGAGACTTAAGGGCTGCGATCGGTTCGGATCAGTGACGCGAATTAGCTCCCGCAACGCATCTTCAGTTTCTGCGCCACTTGCCATTACGATTTGCTGAACGGCACTTTCCAGGGCAGCATTTACCTGATTCTGCACCTGCCAGCGTTCCCACTCGCTGCGAATCGTCTGGAGTGCCCGCAGAATTCGCCCCGCCTTTGCCTGCTTTAGCTCATTGCCGGAGGCTGCCTGCTGCTCGGTTGCCGTGATTCGATCGCTCAAGCATCGCTCAAACAGTTCGCCTGTGCCTGCCTCGATGCCCTCGGCCAGCATTTGCAGAACTTGCTCTTTCGAGCGAATGTTGCCCTTGAGGGTCATCTGCACGATTTGCTCAATCAGAGCAGTATAGCGATCGCTGAGGGAAACATCGGACATAAGAGATTATCAAATGAAGGATTCATTAGGCGACGAGGGGCATCGCCGTGCCTTCATCATAATAATTTTTCTCCTTGCTCTTTTTCCGCTGAGCTTCCAGCCAAGTTTTCCGTAGAACGAGAGTTAATCCACAGTCCTTCTTGTGGGATGGACATCTTGCTCGTCTAGTTTGGTAGAGAACACCCAGCAAAAATTCGATCTGCAATCCTTAGTTTGCAGTTACCATCAACTTTTTGAGCAGCTTCAGCCCTCGCTTAACCCGGCGAGATACCGTCACTGCACTAATCCCCAGCCGTTCTGCCGTTTCTTTCTGGGTCAGGTCGTATAGAAACACAAATTCCAGGACTTCGCGGGTGCGGTTCTCAAGCTGATGCAGTGCTTGCTGAAGCCGAATCTGGTCTTCCTGCGCGAGCTGAAAACTCTGGTATTGTGCATCAGGAACCAGATCGCCCAGAGAAGTTGAACCTTCCTCTTCGTCGCGCATCGGGGCATCGAGGCTAAGCGGCGCACGATTGCGATAAGCCAGCTTGATTTCCTGCCATTCGGTTAGGGGAATTTGCAGTGCGTCTGCGAGTTCGGCATCGGTTGGTTGGCGGTTCAGCTCGGTTTGCAATTGGCGAGTAATGTTAGCAGCCTGGTGCTGCAATGCCTGCCAGCGACGCGGAATTCGCACGGGTGAGCCTTTATCACGCAGGTAGTGCTGAATTTCACCGCGAATGTAGGGAATGGCGAATGAGCTAAAGGCGTGACCCTTTGACATATCAAACCGCTCAATCGCTCGAATTAAGCCCAGGCTTCCCACCTGAAGCAGATCTTCGTAGCTCTCAGTGCATTGATTAACCCAGTGGTGAGCTTCTTTTCTGACTAAGCCAAAGTTTAACTGAACCAATCGATTGCGGAGTGCAGCAGAGGGCGATTTTTGATATTCCCGCAGCAGTTGCAGACTCTCACTTTTAAGTTCGGTAGCGACAGGAGTTTGCATGACGAGTTTCAGGGTAGATGAGGCAGACAACTAAATCAACTCACAACACCCGCCAAAATGCACGCTCAGGAGCGGCAGCAAGCAGATCTTTGGAGTACAGAGATAGAAGCCGTCTCTTAAATAATCACGTTAGACATCGCACCCTTTTTAACCTGAGTCATCAGCCAATTAAAGCAGGAACACACATTTTAGATGGGGCAATTGTTCAAACCGAGACCGACTTCCATACCTGCATTCCACAAGGTATTCGGTTGGACAAAGTAATCACAACGGCAATTTCACGGAACATCTGGAAGCCTGAATTTGCAGTCTCCCTTCACAAGTCTCTAAGTCAATTTACCAGCAGCACTTGCACAGGCACAATTTTTAAGCGGAAATATTTTGAAGTTCGCGTTACGTAGAAAACCTCATTTTTAAATGAATATTGCGAATTCTACAGATAAACAACCCGGAAAAACTTAAGGAGAAATAGAAGATCTCTGCTTATTTGTGAAAAGGTCTTGAAGATTGGCAGAATTAATTAGTCGAGCATGGTAGTAAAAACATGTGTGTTATGGATTGCGTGCAAATTCTCTAATCAATTCATCGATTGCATCAGTTTGATCGGTTCGCTTTAGAGGTGCTTGACCAGTAGCAAGTGTTCTACATCACCCTTCAATTTCTTGCTATGCAAAATTTTAAGAGCAAGGTGTCTTGAAACAAAAAATCAGGGCATATCGTTAACATACGCCCTGAGCCAGTCTATTTTGAGCAAACTCTTTGCTGAATTAAGCTTGAGCAGGCTCAACTCTGCCGTAGAACAGTCCCCGAATTTTCACGTCAACGGGTTCTTTGCCGCCCATATCTGTATCAGAGGGCTGAACACTCTCAAAGGTTCCTGCGATCTCGCCTGTCGCGCTGTTCACTTTTGCGATTTGCAGCGAGATTTTGCCCTGTCCGGTCTTGAAAGACTTCATATTCTCCCGTAGCAGCTCTTCGCTGTCTCCGCGAGAAGGCAGCGCGACCGCAGTATCATAACCTGCTGTTAAGCCACGCCCTTTAGGGTCAAGGAAGTTTGACGTGCGGTAAGACGGAACGCGAAACTCTCCTTCAAAGTCAGTGGAAGTATTGATGCTGTCTGGTGTTTGTGCTGCTGCAACTAATCCCTTCACCGTAAACAGGAACGGATACATTTCGCCACCCGGCAACTTCACGGTGATTGCCTGGAAGTCGAAGCCATCCTCTTCGGAGAAGACTAGCTTACCGTTGTTGCTCTTCAGTGAGCCTTTCACCTGGTCTAGCGATGAGGTGTACCGGGTCAAGGGCTTTCCGGTGACGAATTGTGCTGCCTGACGCTTGTTGGTTGATTCTTCTTTGACGAAGAAGTTAGTGGGTTCCAAGCACAGGTCGGATATAACATAGGTTTGATTGGAATCGATCGGAATTGCACCCCGGCTCGTTTCGGAAAGCTGAGGACAGGTGTTTGCTAGACCCGTGCCTCTAATTTGCTCGTAAGTGAGTGCAACGTTCGCATTGGAAGAACTATCGCTGCAAGCCGTGAGCAGCCCTATGCACACAGCCAGGAATGCAGCGATGAAAGCGCGATACCTCATGGTCAACCTCTAGCTTCTAATTGTGAAAACCTTACAGTATTTTGTTAAGGAGTATCTATGACAAGCGGGTCAATCCCGTTCATACTGAATTCTACAAGACCTTGTTACCTTTCTTTTGCAGAATCTCATAAATTCCCTGTCGAGGGACAGAAGATCTGTAAAAGTCGTTTGAATTGGGTGGCGACGCGGACGGTGATGATGGGGTGACACAGCGCAGATGAGAGATGCAAATGAGAAATGAATTGCTAATTGTTGCGGTATCTGCTTCCCGTTCTGATGCGATGGCAATCTAGTTGCTATGGCATTTGCAAGAAAGCTGGGCATAAACAGGTGTGGTAACTGTGGCTGGGGCAGGGGGTTAATCTTACTCATGCAGCTCTAGTTATTTGGGAATGTGAGGAACTCAGGGATTGCGATCGCAAAGTGAGCTTTTTTGATGATGCTTCAATGCTGCCAGAGTGTCTCACGATTTTGGAGTCTGTATGGAAGTCGATCGAGCCGATCGTCTCACTGGGGAAACTGCTTCGCATCACAAGCTTAGGCTGCAAAGAAAAATCGCATCTCCTGATACAGACAGGGCTGTCGGAAAGCGAAAAGGTGGTCGAAAGGGTTATTGAATCCGTTTGGGTGCTTTGGGCTGAAACTCGAACTTGGTAATCTGTTCAAGCATTCGTTCGGACATCGCAAGGAAAACAGGAGGGCACATGGCAGAATGGCAAAATGGACACTCAGAGCTGGAATTGGAAGCGCGAGTCGAATTAACAGAATCAATTGCTTCGCAGTCTTTCGAAGGAGGAATCGCTGATCAGCTTGACATGCTGGCTGCGGTGGTTCGTGCTGTTGCCCAACAACATCAGGGACAGGGAATTGAGCTGCTCGCCCTGCTGCGACAGCTAGAGGCACTACACCGGGAAATCCGAGATGGCTTATTTCAATCTGCTCTGCCAGAAAACCGTCAAGCCCTTTATGCCCTCCTGCGCGATATCGAAGCCAATGGCGGCTGGCCCTATATCCACCGTATGAAACTCCAGGCTTTTCTGAAAAAACTGCCTGTGGCTGATCAGGAAACGATTAACCGCATTCTCGGAAACTCCCTTTCTGGCGGTAATCCGCACTCCTCATGTTCTCCAGCCGAACCGAAATCGCTAGAATGGTAGGAAAAATCAGAGAGAGCAAGCATGATTCCTACCGTTATCGAACAGTCTGGTCGCGGCGAACGCGCCTTTGACATCTATTCCCGACTGCTGCGCGAACGCATTATCTTTCTGGGACAGCCGATCGACTCTGATCTGGCAAACCTGATCGTGGCGCAAATGCTGTTTCTGGAAGCCGAAGACCCCGAGAAGGATATCTATCTTTACATTAATTCCCCCGGTGGCTCGGTGATGGCAGGACTGGGCATTTATGACACAATGAACCACATCCGCCCTGACGTATCTACCATTTGCGTCGGTCTGGCTGCCAGCATGGGTGCGTTTCTGCTGAGTGCGGGTGCAAAAGGCAAACGGATGAGCTTGCCCCATTCGCGGATTATGATTCACCAGCCGCTGGGTGGCGCACAGGGTCAGGCAACAGATATTGAGATTCAGGCAAAAGAGATCCTTTACCTGAAGCGGCGTTTGAATGAGTGCCTATCTGACCACACCGGACAACCGCTTGAGCGAATCGAGCAAGACACCGAGCGCGACTTTTATATGTCTGCGAAGGAAGCGGCTGACTATGGCTTGATTGATCAGGTGATCGATCGAAAGGCGATCGGGGGTCGTCCGATAGCGGTTGCAAGCCAGGTCTAGCTCACACTGATTCGGCAAATTAGCTAGAAAGGCATCTGCGCCGAGGAAGGCTGCGTTTCCAGGTATTGCAAGAAATCCATCAGCTCATCATCATTTAATTCCTGACGCGATCGTTTGCCGTAAGTTTTCTGCAAATGGTCGCGTCCTTTTTTGGTGTCCCAGCCCAGCCGTTTCATCTCGACTCCGATGCGAGCAATTTCCCCAGAGCGATCGATTTCCACAGGGGGAGCGATCGGAAGAGGCTCTGGTTCGGGGGGAGTGATTGTGGAAGCTGTGCCTTTGCGTCGGGCTGATTTTGCTGCTCCAGCAGAGGCTGCGGCTTCAGACGGATCGGTGTTGGGCAGCGTTAATTTCGTCAGATTTAAGTCAGCCAGGCTGACTGGTGGATCGAGCGGAGTCGTCAGATCGGAATTGACGGCTGCAAAAAGATCGGCTGCGGCAGGTTGGAAAGTTTCCTCGATCGGAGCATCGGGGAGAGCCTCTGGCGGGGGGCTGTCCTGCAACAGGTTGTTCAGGTCAAAATCGAGATCAAGATTTGAGCTGGGAGAAGATCGCAGAGGATCATCCCAATCCGTCAGGGCATCTGAGGAATCGGTGCTGCCTGACGAGTCTGTTTGAGGCGAATTTGTTTGAGGCGATAGGTCTGCGATCGGGGAAGCGGCGGTGCGGAGCAGTTCTGGCTTCGGGGCGATCGGACTGGAAACAGTGCTGGTAAGCGAAGGCAGGGGTGAAATTGCAGGAGAACCAGTTCTTTCAGAAAGATTGGCAGCTCGACCGGGCGAGGGAGCGGCGGTAGGCTCAACCGCAGAGATGGCCGGGGAAGGGATTGAAGCGTTGACCGCAGACGGCAGCAGGGTTTCGATCGCCCGACATTTCGCCCGATCTTCTGCGGCTTCTACCTCGGCAGCGGCAGCTAGCCCCGTCGCTAACGTCACCGAACCGATTTGAATCAGGGCACGTACCACAAATCGATTTGACTCGACCGCTAGCAGTTCGGATATTAGGCTAGCAGCCGGGTAAGTGGTATGAAGTTGGGTAATCAGCGCAGGCAGCGATAAAGACATAGCGGTAATAGCGGTGACGCGGCAAAGTCTGGAAATTGTGAGGAATGCCCAGTGGCAGGCAGCAAGTGCTTTGGAAGTAATTGAGTAGTGCGGGGATTAGAATTGCGATCGATGGAAAGCTAGTATAGCTTACCTTTCAAAATTTGCATTTTGCCACAACTAATCGCGATAGAGGCAATCGCGGTAGAGGCGAAGCGTTCGTCTCCTGAGTAGGAGGAAGCAAGCTAAGCTGGGGAAAGACGATAGTTTAAGATAGGCTTGAAGGGCAATTGTCTTCAATACAGATTTTGCGCTTCGCCGATCGCCTTGTTCTTCTCTTGCTTGTTGCCAATTAATGCTAGACCAACTGCTTGATCAATCCCCCAACTTTGGGAGTGATACGCTTATTCTCCTTCCGGTTTTGATCGCGCTGGAGGCAGTTTTATCTGCCGATAATGCGATCGCCCTGGCAGCTATTGCTCAGGGGTTAAACGGACAGCGGCTTCAGCAACGCGCTCTAAATTTTGGCTTAGTCGCAGCCTTTGGCTTAAGGGTGATTTTGATCCTGACAGCAACCTGGGTGATTCGCTACTGGCAATTTGAGCTGCTGGGCGCAGGCTATTTGCTGTGGTTGGTGTATCAGCATTTCTTCTCGGCAGGAGACGATGAGGCCTCTGGTGAAACGCATTCCGTTCACCGTCCCCGTTTTGAGTCCCTGTGGCAGGCGATCCCCATGATTGCCCTCACTGACCTGGCATTTTCGCTGGACAGCGTCACGACAGCGATCGCCGTTTCCCAGAATCTCTGGCTAGTGTTAACGGGTGGATTAATTGGAATTGTTGCCCTTCGCTTTATGGCGGGGCTGTTTATTCGCTGGTTAAAAGTCTATGAGCATCTGGAGGATGCTGGCTTTGTGACGGTGGCGTTGGTGGGCTTAAGGTTGCTAGTGCGGGTAGTTAATCCGTCTTTTGTGCCGCCTGAATGGCTGATGGTACCGATAATTGCGCTGATCTTTGCCTGGGGTTTCTCAAAGCGAGCCGTAGAAGAGCCGACCCAAAGCAATGCTTTAAAAGAAACGATCGCACCCTCCGAAATGACTGCAAGTGTAGCCGAACCCGTTGACCTGGAAACCGCCAGTTTAGAACCCAGAGCTGCGCAAGAGCTTTCTGCCGATTAGCTGTATTGTCTACGCTTATCTTCTATCTGCCTGCTTGGTATGAAGGATTGGGTGAATTTATTTCAATTGTTTCTATAGGTAGATCCTCGAATAACTTGACGTTGCTCTGCTGACAGATTCTAAATCAGAAGGGCTGAGAGAAGCTGATGGTAACAAACCATTGGCTTCTTTTTAGTTCGCAGATTCTGTTAGCCATGAACTTTTTCAATCCTGATATACCTGTTATTTCTAAGAAGAAATCGGCACTTGAAATCGCTCCTGCTCCTGGATTGCTGCGAATTCATTGGCAGATTGGCGAGTTCACAATTCATTCTTCTTTTTATACAAAACACGACCAAGCGTGCCTGCTGTGGAGCTTGCTTTCGGGTAGTATTTTTGTGATTGCTCAATTCCTGCCCGTAAGCTGGATTACGCAGGCAATCTTTGCTTCTGGTGTCACGCTGGTGGGCATCGCGGGCATGATTTACCTGACCTGGTATCTCACCGCAGAACGACGGCTGGCGATCGTCCTATTTGCCTGGGCGGGGTTGATGCTGCTTGGTGCGATTGTCACTGATCTGAGCATTCTTTTGAGCTGGCTTCCTGTACTCACTCATATCTGCGCGTTCTGGCTGAGCCTCAGCACGATCGGCTATTTAATTACGGCGATCGGAATGCGCTCACGGGCGTTTTTTCTGGCGGCGTTGCTGCATCTAGTCGCGATCGGGATTCTGCCCTATGTGGCATCCTGGCAGCCCTTAACGACGGGCATTGTCATTGGCTGTAGTGTGTATTTGATTGCCGAACTGCAATGGGACTCAAACGGAGTTTGTGGGCATCAGGTGCGGCAGGGAGAGCGGGAGGAATGGGTGGGTGAGTGGATGGGAAATGGGGAGATGGTGGGATGAGGAGATGGGATTACGAGTAGCTTATCTCCGTCTGATTCACTGCTGATTCCTGCTTAATTCCTACCTACATTCCTATCTAATTCACGAATGCTCTAAAAAATGCTCTAAAGCAGATAGCGCATCTCTATTTCGATCGCTGTTGCGGGGCCAGAGACGCTTACTGCCGTTTCGTTAAAGCTGGGTGGACCCAGGCGAATCGTTGGATTGCCCGAAAATCCAAAGCCTTCGATTGGAATCCCCAAAAAGTTTTGATTTGCCTGTCCATCGCTGTTGGAATCGTGCAGTACCGCAACCGCGTAGGTTCCTGGGGACAAGCCGCTAAAGTTCACTCGAATGGGCTGTCCTGTTAATGCCACACACTGCTGCTGGATGGCTCGATCGCCTTCTGTAGGAAACCCATCATCGTCGGCAAACAGATTGAGGCAGACCTGTCCCTGGCGATTTCTCAGTCCATCGATATTTACCGTTAATTGGCTAGTCGGCGCAGCGTGGGCAGCGGGAAAAAACAGACTTAGCGCAGTGAGCAAAGCAGCACAAGTTTTGAAACGAAAGGTCATAGCAGCTCCAATCATAAGGACTTAAATCCCCACTGAATCATCTGCGCTCTTACTATTAATCATCCACTAATCATCTACCAGCAGTGGCATTACACCATCCGGTGCGAAAGGATGTCTATCAAGCGCAGGGTCACAGAGGGGATACCGCTTCTTATTGTTGTTGAGGGTAGGAACAGATGGCAATTTTTTTGCGATCGTCTTTCCTGACCCAGCAGTGGATTCGTGCATCGTTATCTATTCACTGTTGATTCACATCACTATCTATTCCCAGTGGAGCAAGGCGGGACTAGGGTTTCGCTCCCAAGAGGGAGCATTTTCTGTAACAGAAGATTGCTGGCGAGCGTTACAGCGAGAATTTACCGGAGATTTGTTTCTTGAGAGGGATTGCATAAATTCAAACCTCCACGAATCTCCCTTAGGAGGGATACTCGAAGCCGACTTCAGAGGGTGATACTGAAGTGATACAAACTTTTGATTCCCTACTGATTCCCGATTGATTTTCCATTAATCAATTTCTTGCGCTCGCCGCGACACATCCGCCGTAACGCATTCGGTTTTTATTGCTCTAAATAAAGCTTTTTTACTTTTTTCAATTAAATCTCAATCAAACGCTTTGCATTGGCTGGGCTAACGCGACTGGCTCAGGCGATTTGCAGCTATACTTGCCCTTAAATTCTCAATTCTGTTGGTTACTTTTGTGCCATCTCTGTCTCGCGTTCCGTTTCTCACCTCCAAGCGCTGGTGGATTGCTTTACCTTTTGCATTTCTGCTGTTGTTCCTGGCGCATGGAACAGCACTGCTTTTTCGGGTACAGCCTGCGGTGTCGCTTTGGTTTCCGCCGTCTGGGGTAGCGATCGTTCTGACGCTGTGGCTGGGGCCGATCGGGGCAATCTTGGCCGGGCTGACTTCAGTCGTCATGGCTCCGCTGTGGGGCAGTGAAGGCTGGTATCGGCTGGTTGGACTCATTGATGCGATCGAGCCTCTGCTTGCCTGGTGTCTTTATCGCCAGTTTTTTCAGGGGTCACTGTTTCTCAGGGGTCTACGGAATGTGGTTGCGTTTCTGGTGAGTGCCCCGGTGATTGCCTGCGCTGCTTCGGCGATCGTTAGCTCAACGGTGCTGGTGGGGCTGGGGCGCATTCCGGGGGATGAACTTGCAGGCGTTATTGGCAAATGGTGGTTGGGCAATGCGATCGGGACGATGGCGATCGTTCCTACGGCACTGCTGCTCATTACGCCTGTTTTGTATCGATCGGGCTGGCTGGCGAAGTCCAGTTTTATGCTGGAGTCCAAGCTGTTTGCTTCCGATGATCCTGTTCCGTTTTCCTTGTCTCAAATTGTGCGCGCTGCCCCCTGGACAGAGCTGCTGTTTTTGCTGCTTACCTGTGCAACTACAGCAGTGCTGACCGTGCTCGAAAGTCAACACGCGGACTATTCATTTCAGCTTTTCTCGCTGCTAAGCTTTGTGCCGATTCTCTGGGCAGCGGCGCGGTTCGGTGCAACGGGTGGCATGACGATCGCCAGCCTGTGTGTCATCCTGACGCTGCTTGCCTATCTGGTGGTCTATCCCAATGTAATTCTGTTGCCCAGCTTTCCCGTTTTGATGGGCGTTTTTAATATTCACAAGTTCAGTTTGCTGGTGCAGTGTGCGGTGAGCCTCTTTGTGGGAACCGCAATGACCGAGCGGGCAGCGGCGCAGGTGGCACTGGCAGTAGAACGGGTACGAACCCGAGAAAGTCAGGCAAGAGCATTGCTGGCAGAACAGTTGGTGCAGCTCAACTACTCGCTTACGGAAGCCAACCAGCAGCTTCAGCAGAGCGAAGAGCGGTTTCGTACCTCGGTTGAGAATATGCTCGACTGTTTTGCCATTTACTCGACGATTCGGGACGAGTCAGGACAGATTGTGGACTTCAGGACGGAGTATGTGAACCCCGCTGCCTGTGACAATAACCAGATGACGAAAGAAGAGCAAATTGGCAGAGGCTTATGTGAGCTGTTGCCCAATTACAAAGCGTCGGGCTTGTTTGACAGGTATTGTCATGTGGTGGAAACGGGAGAACCCCTGGTCAAAGATTCGCTCGTTTATGCCGACTACTACAATGGCAAATACCTGCGGCGCGCCTTTGAGCTCCGTGCAGTTAAGCTAGGCGATGGCATTGCTGCAACTTGGCGCAATATTACCGATCGCAAAGAAGCTGAAGACGAGCTATTTCGCCGTAAGCAGGAGTTTAAGGCACTGGTGGAAAACTCGCCGGATATCGTTTCTCGCCTGAATGCTGAACTGCGCCACGTTTATATCAATCCTGCGATCACCCGCGTTACCGGAATTCAGTCGGAAGACTTTATCGGCAAAGATTATCTGGAGTTAGGGTTTTCTAGCAAAGAAGCTCAGCTCTGGCGCTCGGCGATCGGGCGCGCCTTTGAAACCGGAAAGGAACAGACGATCGAGTTTGAGCTGTCTGCCCCGACTGGGGAAGATCGCTATTATCAGGCTCGATTTGTGCCAGAATTTGACGTGAATCATGCCGTTGAGACGGTGCTGGGGGTGACGCGAGATATTACCGACCTGAAGCGAACTGAAGCTGCCCTGCGTCGCAGTGAGGAGCTATCTCGCACGGTGCTGAGAAATTTGCCTAACGGGGCGGTGCTGATGTTCGATCGCGATTTGCGCTACACCCTGGCAGAGGGATCTGCGATTGAGCAAGCAGGTTTTAGCAGCAAAGACCTGGAAAATCAGCTGATGCAGGACGTGATGCCGCCGGAAGCCTTCGACCAGCTTGAGCCGCTCTATCGCAACGCGCTACAAGGAGTTTCCTCGCTGGAAGAAGTCTGGTATGGCAATCGCCTTTATCTGGTGAATGGAGTACCTGTGAAGAACGATCGGGGCGACATTACTGCCGGCATGGTGATTATTCAGGATATCACCGAGCAGGATGCTGCCCAGCGCGAACGTCAGAAAGCCGAAGCCGCCCTGCGTCAGTCCGAAACACGCTTTTCTCGACTGGCAGAGAACGTTCCGGGCGTGATTTATCAGTACTGGATGCACCCAGACAGTAGCGATCGGTTTAACTACATCAGCTCTGCCTGTGTCGATCTCTATGAGGTGGAAGCCGATATTCTGCTGCAAAATACAGCTCTAACCTGGAGTGTAATTCATCCTGATGACTTGGAGGCGTTCCGGCAGTCGCTTGCCAATGCCGTTGAGCAAAACCGTGAGTGGTCTTGTCAGTGGCGCATTATTACCCCTTCGGGCAAGCTGAAGTGGGTGCAGGGTCGGGCAAAATCCGAACGGCGAACCGATGGTGTCATTATTTGGGATGGATTGCTGCTGGATGTCACCGAGCGAGTGCAGGCAGAGAAAGCCCTGAAAGCCAGTGAAGTTCGCCTGCGAAGCGTGATTGATTCCAATTTGATTGGCGTATTTTTTGGGTCGCTTGAAGGAGCTATTACCGACGCAAATCAAGCATTTTTGCAAATTACAGGCTACAGCCGCGAAGACCTGGAACAGGGAGAACTGCGCTGGGCAGAACTTACCCCGCCCGAATATTTCGATCGGATGCAGACCGGAGCCGCAGAAATCAGAACGCTCGGAACCTGTACCCCGTTTGAGAAAGAGTTTATTCGCAAAGACGGCAGCCGCATCTGGGTAGAAATTGGCGGCGCGATGATCGGCAATGGGGAAGGCGTGGGCTATGTGCTGGATCTGACCGAACGCAAGCGAATCGAATCGGAACGTGCCCAAATTTTGGCGCGAGAACAGGCAGCCCGCAAACAGGCAGAAGCCGCCAGCCGTACGAAAGATGAATTCCTCGCGATCGTTTCCCACGAGCTGCGATCGCCCCTGAGTGCAATGCTGGGCTGGTCGCGCCTGCTGGTAACACGCGAAATGGACGCAACCACGACTCGTAAGGCACTGGAAGCGATCGAGCGCAATGCTCAGGCGCAAACCCAACTCATCGAAGATTTGCTCGACATCTCGCGGATTATTCGCGGCAAAGTGCGGCTTTATACTCGTCCGGTGAACCTGGTGCAGGTGATCGAAGCGGCGATCGACACCGTCCGCCCCACTGCAGACACCAAATCGATCGCGCTCAATTTGCAGATGGATGTCCGTTCCCCGGTCAAAGTTTCTGGCGACCCCGATCGGCTTCAGCAGGTAATCTGGAATTTGCTTTCTAACGGCATTAAATTTACGCCTAATGCTGGTCGGGTCACGGCTCGGCTGTCGATCGTCACGCAGGCGCAGTTCCAGGCTGGCTCGCAGCACAACGCTTCTGAGCTGCCCACCCTTATGCCTGATGTTGCTTATGCTCAGGTTCAGGTCATCGATACGGGGAGAGGCATCAGCGCAGAATTTCTGCCTCAGGTATTCGATCGCTTCCGGCAGGCAGAAAGTGCAACCACCCGAATGCAAGGGGGTTTAGGGCTGGGACTGGCGATCGTTCGCAATCTGGTCGAGCTGCACGGCGGCTTTATTCAGGCAGAGAGCGATGGCGAAGGAAAGGGAGCGACATTCACGGTGTATCTGCCGCTGCTGCCCACCCAGTTGACCAATCCCGAAGATGCGCCTCCAAGCATTATTCCCGCTGCTGCAAATTTAGAGGGCATCTGTGCTTTAGTGGTGGATGACGAGGCAGATGTGCGCGAGCTGCTGATGACCATTCTGGAGCAATATGGCGTACGGGTGCTGACGGCAGCATCTGCTCAGGAGGCACTGGAAAAACTGGATCGATCGCAGCCCGACATTCTGCTCAGCGATATTGGAATGCCTACCGAGGATGGCTACGCGCTAATTCGACAGGTGCGGCAGCGATCGAGCGATCGAGGCGGACAAATTCCCGCCGCCGCAATTACTGCCTTTGCCCGCGAGGAAGACCGGGTGCAGGCAATCAACGCCGGATTCGACGTTCATATTTCAAAGCCGATCGAGCCTGCCCGATTGATTACGGTAGTGACTAATTTGGTGAATCGCCGGAAGTAATGGATTCTGAATCTTCTGACTCCAGCGTCCTCTGGGCAAGCGAGTGCTGAATACTGCCTTCCCCGTAGCCCAGGTCATACAGGCTTGACTGCTCTGGGTCGGTTTCAGGCGGTTGTTTGGAATATCCCATAAGCGCATCCGCTCTGCCCCGGCTAAACCAATCTTCCTCAGCAACTTGCTCAGTCACGTTTCTTGATTCGTTGACCGTCATACTCACTGTTCTCCCTTGAAATAATCACGCTCTACAACAGTTGTGTTTCAGGTTGTATTCTCGTGTTGCGCTCTAGTGTAGTTGCAGTCCCAGGGTGAAATTCAGCTATCTTGCGATAGACTCTTGCGGTTCTCGACGCTAAACATAGACGCGCTAGACACAGACGCGATCGAGTTCCACTCTTGTTTCATCGCTCGAAGCTTGCGGTAAGGTATTCAGAGGCAGAACAGGGCGATTTTCCCTTTGGAAGAGTGCGAGGCGATCGACATGGCACAAAATTTTGCAGAAGTCAGCCCGTTTGGGGAAAATCTGTACATCTTCGAGCCGGAGATGACGGTTTTGGACGAGCCACCCCTGGCTTTCCGGCAGAGTCTGCCTGAAGAGACTTTACCTGAAGATGCACCAGTCTCAGTCAAGGCTACGCCAATCGCCCTGGGCACAGCAGCGATCGCGATTGAGCCACTTTTACCCAAAGTTCGCTCAGGGATTGATTGGGCAAGTCTAACGCAGGAGGTGTTAACGGTCGAGACGCTGAATCAGTTAATCATGATTTTGCGCGATCGATCTTCGCTGCCGGATTTAGTCACAGAGCATTTATTTCAGCAGCTTTTGCGGGTGTATCAGCACAAAGTTGAGGTGACAGTTCAAACGCAGGGAATCGACGCGATCGATAGCAGTCTGCCCCACTTTAAGCGAATCACGCAGCGCAAAACCGGAGAAAAGAAAATTGAGCTAAATCTGAATCGGGAAAAGATTCATGCTTATCTGAAAAGTTCACTGGATGAGTTTTTTAACTATGCAGGCTTTTGGGAGGATTTTTCAAAGACGATCGGCACAAATTTGATGATCTGGATTGCCGAAAATCTAGATAAGTTTGTAGAACAAAACGTGACCGATCAGGCTCAGCTTGTTGCACAAATTCAAACGCAGCTTTTAGAATGTCCGCCGCTTTTGCAAGAGCGCATTAGCTTACTCGGACAAATTTACTGTCAGGAGATTACTAAAAAGATTCTTCAGGGATTCAATCTGCCCAACTGTTCGCTCCAGGAAATGGATAAGCTGCTGGGTCTGCGGCAAAAGCCCGTTTTAATCACCAGCACCCGTTTGACCCTTGACCCGATTTCGGTGATTCCAACCGCGATCCCGATCGCCAGCAGCATTCGTGCTCAGTTGCGCCCCGACCTCTGGGAAGAAAACGCTGAGCGGCTTGCTGTCTTTCGCTACCGCAGCAAAACCAATCCGAATAACTACATTGAACATTACATTACTAATCCTGGTGATATTGCATTGCTGCCCTGGGAAGCTGCCGAGCAAATTATCAACAAATTCGGTTTTGATACCGTCAAGCTTCAGCTTATTTTTGCCGCCCGCACCATGGAAGAAGATGAGCCGTGGAAGAGCACCTTTACGCTGAAAGCCAGCGATATGATTCATCTGTTGGGCTGGGATCGCAACCACAGCACTAGCCTGCCCGATAAGCGCAATGCCGTAGCGACGACTGCCTACGCACTGTCCTGTTTGCTGGTGAAATCGGTGTGGATCGAGGGACGGGGCAAACGACCGATCGATGCTAGTACGCCGATCGGTCGTATGTGGGATGTCTTGATCGATTTGCACGGTCAGTTTGACTGGGTGAGCGGCAAGATTGAGAAGCCGGACGAAGTGTATATCACGGTCAGCCCGGGACTGTGGACCAAGCATTTTCTGAACCGTGCTGGTAGCCGAGCCAAAGAAGCCCTGCATCAGTTTGGCTACCTGGCAAAAGATATTCTGAAAATCGACCCCTATCATCACGAGATGGCGTTGCGATTGGCAATTCAATTAACGCTGGATGCGCGGATTCGGGTACATAATCAAAATCCCTACGACTATCGCGTGGTCAGCTTGCTGGAAGAAGTGTTGCCTCGCACCGAAATTGAAAAAGCTTTGCAGGACAAACACCGGGCACGCGACCTCAAAAACCGCTGGAACCGCGCCATTAAACTATTGCTTAGCCTGGGCTGGCAAATTGAATACGATCCCGCTACCTATCCCGACTGGCTGCAACCCGGCAGCACTGCCCCCAAACCCGACGACTGGCGCAAAGTGAAAGTGATCGATCGCCTGCTGCAAGCCAAGCTCACGATCAAACCGCCTCACCCGATCCCGGAACTGCTGGGCAAAATGAAAGAACCCCGCAAGCCCAAACTGCTTGAACTGCCCCCTGTAGAAGAATTGACGGGCGATCAAGTGCGGATTGCTAGAGAGCAACTGGGCTGGAGCCGGAAGGAGCTAGGCGGATTTCTTGACCTCAGCGCAGACTACATCGGCAAGCTGGAGCGGGGCGATCGAGTGATTACGCCTGAGCTAGAGTCGCGCCTGAGAAAGCTGCTGCATTTGTAGCGTGGCAAAAGCCTTTAAGCTGCAAAGGCTTCAAGCTGCAAGGGAGTTAAGCCGCAGAAGCTCTAAGCCACCGAGGAACGAGAGCGAGAAGCCGACCGCTGGGCAAGCAGTTTTTCAACCGGGTCCAGCAATTGATCAATCCCGGAGGGACGAGGCATTATCCGATCCGCCTCTTCACATAACGCCCCAAGCGTTTCGCCAGCATCATCTGGAAAATAAGAGGAAATCAGCAGCAGCAGCGGGGAATGAACAAACTTTTCTTTGACCTGCCGAATCAGCGATATCCCATCTAACTCAAGCTGATATCGTGGCGCAGGAATGCAAAAGTCTACGATCGCCACATCAAACTGATCGGCACACTGAAGAAACTGCCAGGGATCACAAAACGCCTGTGTCTCATAGCCCCGCCGACGCAGCGCAATTTCTAGCGCAAAGCACCAGCCCTCGTTGTCATCAACAATTGCAATCCTCACCATAAACCCACTCTGCCAAAAGAACTTTGAAACTTAATTAAGTATCTTGACGAACTTTTGATACCCGTTAAGCAGTTTTGAATGGGTTCAGTTTAATCAATCCAAATTTCCTTAGTTTCTGCCATTGGGATGATTGACTCATCACTTTACGATAGATTCGCGAAGGGAAGTCGTGGGATCGCTTGATCCCCTTATCTTGCTAGCTCAAATCCTTCTTCTGGCTCAAATTCTTTTTCAGCTCAAATCAATCCCCAGGAATCGATCGAAAAATCGACTGCGCCAGATCGATCGCAAAATAAAACACCACTCGATCGCCACCAGCCCAATAAACAAATAGTTGACTGCCCCCAGCGGATAAAGCTCAAAAAAGCGGCTCAGCGATGGGATTGACACGATCAGGAAGTATCCTATCAGCAGCACCCCTGACACGATCGAATATCGCCAGTCGCGGCTCAGTGGTTCTCCTCCGACCCAGGCACGGTTAGGCGGCTTCAGAAAAGGCAGCAGCAGCAGTTGACCCATAATCAAAATTGTGACCAGGGCACTGCGCGGAATTGCATAGTTCACCTGGGTTAAGTCCGATCCAGGCGGCAGATTCAGCACCGCAACCACCAGATAAAAGAGATAGACTAGCAGCGATACCAGGGTGAGCGTCAGCGTCGAAGGAATCACAAAATGCAGCATCGATCGCACCATACTCCGGCGCGGCAGCAGTCCCGGCTTTGCCCAGATTGGCAGAAACATAGTGGGAAACCCTACACCGATTAAAGCCACGATCGCACTTTGCTTGTTTTGCAGCGGAAAGCTTTCGGTGACGATCGCCGTTGCAAAAATCAGCAGCGTGACGCAAAACGTACGAACCAGAAACAGTTTCAGCACATCTTGAATGCCGTTACGAATACATTGTCCTTCCCGAAAGGCACGGGGCAACGCCCCAAACGAATCTTTCAGCAGCACAATATCTGCAACGCCGCGAGTCGCTTTACTGCCGCTTTCCATCGCGATCGCCAGATCTGCTTGCTTCAGTGACAGCACATCGTTCACCCCGTCCCCGATCATGGCCACATAGCGCCCCGATTGCCGCAGATGCTTCACCAGCAACGCCTTTTGTTCTGGCGTAACGCGGCCAAACACCGTGCCTTCTCGGGCTGCCTGGGCAAACTGCGCCTCATCTAATTCTGCAAGCTGCGCGCCCGACACCGATCGAATTTCGCGTAAACCCGCCTGTTTTGCCAGGGCTGCCACCGTGTGCGGATTGTCTCCCGAAATGATCTTCACTTCGATCCCGGCACGGGCAAATCCTTCCAGCGTTTCATACGCTTCTGGACGCAGCCGATCGCTAAACCGCAGCAGAGCCAAAGGCTGTAACCCGATCGGCAGCTCAGCCACATCCGCACTCAGCAGCGTCGGGTCAGGATGATAGGCAAACAGCACCACCCGCAACCCCTGCTCTGCTCCCGACTGAATAAAGTCCAGCATTTCACCTGTCAACGTCAGATAGCGAGACAGTGCCTCTGGCGCACCCAGCACGTAAATTCCCCGGCGCATCTCATCATCCAACGCGATCGCACTCCACTTACGGGCAGACGAAAAGGGCAATTCGGCTTTCAGCGATCGGGTTTTGCCGGGATATGCCAGGGCGATCGCCTCACTGGTGCGGTTTCCAGCGGTGACACTGGCAGCATAGTCGGCAAGCTGTGCCACAATTTCCGCTTTATCTGGCTCGGCTTTATTTGGCGGAGCAATCCCCCCTTCGGGACCCTGAGCAGCACTGATCCCTTCACCCAACGATGAAGCCACCAGGTAAACCTCCTCAAGCTGGATCTGATTCGTGGTCAGCGTTCCAGTCTTGTCCAGACACAGCGTATCCACATTACTAAGGGATTCCACCGCATTCGCCTGCTGGATCAGCACATCCTGCCCGACCATTCGCACCGCGCCCAACCCATACGCCAGCGTGATTGCTAGCAGCAGTCCGGCAGGCACGAGTCCGGCAATCACCGCAAACCGCTGCACAATCTCATTTAGCGAATAGCGGCTGCTGAGAAAGCTAATGCCCACCAGCACCCACAAAAAGCAGGCGATCAGCATAAACACGCGGATCACCACATTGATTTCCACCTGAAGCGGCGTAAACCGTCGCCGAAATGCCCGCGCCTCTGCCATTAGCCGATAAGCCAGCGTCTCGCTCCCCACTTTTTGCGCCTCGTAGCAGGCAGTGCCACTCACACAAAAGCTGCCCGAATATACGAGAGCATTCTTCTGTTTAGGAATCAGATCCGATTCGCCTGTCAGCAGCGATTCATCGACTTCCATGCGTCCCGTACCGACGATCGCCCCATCCACTACCAACTGATCGCCTGGACGCGCAATCAAAATATCCCCCAGCACAATCTCACTCGGATCAATCTCCGCTTCCTGCCCTTCCCGAATCACCGTTGCCTGTGGACGGTTTAACAGCGCAATGCGATCGAGCTGCTGCTTCGCCCAAATTTCCTGATAAATACTCACCAGCACCCCACCAAAAATCACCACCACCACCAAAATTCCATCCCCTACCCGCTGCAGCAGAAACATCACCAGGCTGATCGCAAAGAAAATGAAATTAATTACCGTAAACAAGTTCTCGCGAAGAATCTGACTATAGGAGCGGCTCGTTTTCAGCGGCGCAACATTACCCTGTCCCGCAGCCCGTCGGGCAATGACTTCTTGCTGCGTTAAACCCTGGAGCGATGGTTCAGAATCAGGAGTAGGGCGATCGGGGAGGGCGGTCATGTTGGAGGGTGGCGGGGTGGATGAGTGGAGGGTGCGTGAGCAGGGGTGAGTGGGTGAGGGCGTGAAGGGGGATCGTGGGTCTCAGTCCACTATGCCATTATGCAATCTCCAGGTTTTAATATTACCCGCCCCCTACGGTTCTACTCCCTTACGGTTCTACTCCCCATCCCCGCACCCCTTAAAATATTCACAAGTCCCCCCACTCCCCACCTCCATGTCTTCCGA
The DNA here is from genome assembly GCF_039962475.1 of Leptolyngbya sp. GB1-A1. Classification (NCBI taxonomy): domain Bacteria; kingdom Bacillati; phylum Cyanobacteriota; class Cyanophyceae; order Leptolyngbyales; family Leptolyngbyaceae; genus Leptolyngbya; species Leptolyngbya sp. GB1-A1. The sequence continues at coordinate 219,926 of NZ_JAMPLI010000002.1, forward strand.
ACTGGTCGAAATTCTTTCTGCTGACGAACTGCGCCGCACCCTGACTCGTCTGGCTTCTCAGATTGTGGAGCGGGCAGATGATTTGTCGAAGCTGGTGCTTCTGGGCATTTATACGCGAGGTGTGCCGATGGCGGAGCTGCTGGCGCGCCAAATCGAGGTGCTGGAGCAGGTGCGGGTTCCGATCGGCGCACTCGACATTACCTTTTACCGGGATGACCTCGATCGCAACGATCTGCGAACGCCAGAGACAACCGAGATCCCATTTGACCTATCGGGAAAAATTGTGGTGCTGGTGGACGATGTGATTTTTAAAGGACGCACGATTCGAGCCGCATTAAATGCAGTGCATGACTATGGCAGACCCGAAGCAATCTGGCTAGCAGTGCTGGTCGATCGTGGGCATCGAGAACTGCCGATCCACCCTGATTTCACGGGCAAAAAGCTGCCGACTTCTAGAGATGAGCAGGTCAAGGTCTATCTTCAGGCGATCGATGGACGCGATGCGGTGGAGCTGACGACTCGACGCGGACTTTAGCGTTTTCAAGATTGCAGATACCGTAAAAAAAAGATACGGGGTTTATCGCTCTAATCCTGTGAGACACTAGCGAAAGCCAACGTTTTCTCGCAGTTTCCAACGATCGTGACTTTATCTCGCAGTTCTCACCCCAACCGTCAAATTTCTCCCAGTGCAGCTCCCGCAGAAGCCGAAATCACTCAGGCACGCAAAGCGGATCATCTGCGGGTTTGTCTGGAAGACGATGTGCAGTTTCGCCAGACGACCGGACTGGAACGCTATCGCTTTATTCACTGCTGTCTGCCTGAACTCGATCGCCGTGAGATTGACCTCGGGACGAATTTCTTAGGCAAAATGCTGGGCGCACCGCTGCTGATTTCCTCAATGACCGGGGGAACCGAGCTGGCACAGACGATTAACTATCGCTTAGCGGAAGCCGCGCAGGAATACGGGCTGGCAATGGGGGTAGGGTCGCAGCGCGTGTCGATCGAAAAGCCAGAAGTGCGATCGAGTTTTGCCGTGCGATCGGTTGCCCCCGATATCTTGCTGTTTGCTAATCTGGGAGCCGTTCAGTTGAACTACGGCTACGGAATTGAAGAATGCCAGAAAGCGATCGACTGGCTGGAAGCCGACGCGCTGATTTTGCACCTCAATCCGCTCCAGGAGGCGGTGCAGACCAAAGGTGACACCAACTTTCACGGACTGCTGGACAAAATTGCCCAGCTTTGCGCTAGACTGCCCGTTCCCGTGATTGCGAAAGAAGTCGGCAACGGCATTTCTGCGGCAATGGCAAAGCGGCTGCTCGAAGCCGGAGTGGGGGCGATCGATGTCGCTGGGGCAGGTGGAACTTCCTGGGCAAAAGTCGAAAGTGGACGCGCCAATGACCCCCTTCAGCGTCGTCTGGGCGAAACCTTTGCCAATTGGGGCATTCCCACCGCAGACTGCATTCTCGCTGTCCGATCGATCGCTCCGACCCTGCCCCTGATTGCTTCTGGCGGACTCCGTCATGGACTCGACGTGGCAAAAACGATCGCCCTGGGTGCTGATCTGGGTGGTCTAGCCCTGCCCTTCCTGCAAGCCGCCGCCGACTCAGAAACTGCCCTACAAGAACTGGTCACAGCCCTGAAAGCAGAGCTAACCACCGTTTTATTTTGTACCGGCACGAGGACGATCGCCGACCTAAAAACTTCCCCTATATTAGAGACAGTTTGAATAGCGTGAAAGCTTTTACACTGCCCCTTATCCTACCCATCCATTCTCACTCCGGCGCTTTCACCTCCGCCTCAATCCCCTGCTGCTGAAGTTCCTGAACTCGCTCCTGTGCCTTAGACTGATCGCTAAACGCCCCCATTTGCACACTGGCTCCATCAGAAAAGTTCCGCACATAGGCATCGGGAACGGCTTCCTGTACCTGATTTAGGTCAGAGTCGCTGCGGTAGGGAGTCACAACATAGTAGTAATTCGATTGCCCGGACGAAGGATTGGCTGCCACCGCAGGAGCCGGACTTTCAGCACGGGGGGCAGGTTCACTGGCGGGAGCAGGAGCAGGAGCCGATACAGCGGGTTGGGCAACAGGTGAAGTCGGCTGCTCTGCAGTTTCCCGAAGCGATGATTGCCCGGAAGACTGGGATGGCGCAGAAGCCGATCGCCGGGGGCTGGGTGCAGCAGGACGAGAATTTCCAGCGGGAGCAGGAGCCATCACCGCAGGCTCAGGTGGAACGATGACTGTGGCTAGCTCATTGCTGCTTGCCCCAGAGCTGCCTGTCCCAGAGCGATTTGTTGCAGGTGGAATGAGCGGTTCTAAGGGTCTGTTTGCAGCCTGGGGAGAAGGGCTGGCAGACGGTTTCTGCGGGGCGGTTGGGCTAGGCTTGGGTAGTGTGCTGAGCGTGTTCAGGTTCAGTTCAACAAACTCTTTTGCAGCTAGGTTTGGAGAGGGTGCGACAATTACGCCGGGAACCGGAGACGGCTGGGCGGGAGCAGCATTAGGGGCAGCATTAGGTGAATCTGCGGCTGGCTTTTGAGCCGAGAGAAAGCCGAGACTGGTTGGGTTCATTACCAGATAGCCCAGCGTCGCGGTGGAGAGCAGCAGTAGCAGCAGTGACCCAATGCCCAGCGGCGTGAGCAGGGTATCTAGCAGACGATCGGGTTGAGCAACGCGCTGCTGTGGATCTTCTTCGGCAATGCTGCGAAGCAGTTCTTCGCTGGAGGCGAGATAGTCTTCGGGGGCGGCTGGCTCTGCATCGGGCAACTGGAGCGAATCGATTCTCAACCCTGCTTCTAAGGTCGCAAGCTGAGCTACTTCTGCTGAGGGAGCAGTGGGGGATTCCGGGGCAGCGGGGTCGACAGCAGCGGGGTCGATCGGAATGGATGGGGCAATGCTGATGGGCGAATGGTCTGGTACAAGAGGAGTCTCATCGGGCGATGCCGGCGTTGGGGCAGCAACCTGCGGAAGCTGAAGACCTGCTGGCTGTTGAAGCAGTTTCGAGCTGGCAAAACTGAATTTACGCCGACTGGTTTCTGGCTGTAGGCGTTGCTGTCGCCGATAGCGAGTCAACTCTTCCTCAAGCTGCACATCAAGATTCTCCAGGGCAGTCTGCAAGAGCGGATGCAGCGAAGAAGCGGATGACGCAGCGATCGAGGAAATCGTCTGGGAGGACGGTGCGACGCAGTTCCCCCTCTGGGATTGTTGACTCATAGCGGTACTCCTGCCAAAACAACAAATCAAACAAAAATCAAATCAAACAAAAAATTCAGTTTATAAATCTGCGGACAGAGATTTGCAGAGATTTTAGGGATACAATCGTGACACGATCGCCTGTTCTACTCATGCAACTGCGACTGAGCTTGACTCCGGTTGCCTATAGCTCAAGCGATGGACAACCCGATCTAGAGGGAAAACATTTATCTAGTATCTAGATTTGGAGTTGAGATCCAGTTAATCTGCTGATATAACTCTATCAGTAGAGTCTACAGCGGTTGCCAGATTTCTACTGGCATATCATAACCAATTTTTGAAAAAATACTTGTTTCCGTCTTAAATTTTCTCAGCCTGCTGTTTTAGAAGAAGGATGAGTGAATGCCGAGTCATCGTTTTAACTCGCTGAATCATGTCCTGGGTGCGATCGAGCATCAGGAAAATTGGCAAAGTCGTCGTCAGTTTCAAAAGCTGCTTGCCTGCTGGAATGAGGTGGTGGGGCTTGCTGTCGCTGCCCAGACTCGCCCGGTTGAAATTCAGCGCAAAGTTTTGCAGGTCGCCACATCCAGTCCTGCCTGGGCGCAAAACCTTGCCTTTGAGCGGCACTTAATTCTCACCAAGCTCAACGATCGCCTCGCGCTAGGGCTAAAAGATATCCGCTTTTCGGCGGCGCAGTGGCAAATGGGTGATCGTCTGTTTAAAACCGATAGCCTTTCCCTCTGGCAGAGCCACCCCAGCCGCCTCAAGAATCCGACTCCGTTTACTTCCGCTGCCGCGACTGATCCGCAAACGGCTTTCCGAAGCTGGGCACAACAGATGCGAAGCCGATCGCAGCATTTGCCTCTTTGCCCCACCTGCCACTGTCCCACCCCAGAAGGCGAGTTGGTTCGCTGGTCTGCCTGTGCTCTGTGTGCGGCGAAGCAGTTTCGATGACTTCATAATAAAAGGGTCAGGATATTAAAGAATGAGCTAGCGCAGTCTGATATTGCTGCCCGCTCAGAATTTTGGATGAACCCTATAAATTTCATGCGAAAGCTGCCCTGGTTATCGCTTTTTCTGCTGTTTATTGCCTATACGTCTTTTAGCTGGTTTGTTGCCCGCACAACGGTTTCCTGGCTGACCTGGAGTTTGGCGATTACCTTTACGCTGCTCCAGGCACTTCTGCTCACCACGCTGTTTGCGCGGCTGCGGCTGTTTGCGCGACGGTGGCTTCAGTCAGACTTGGGCTACTTTTGCCTAGTTTTAATCGCGGCGATTAGCGTCACGTTTGCACTCGTCTGGTTTCGGGCGTTTGGCTATTGCCTGGTGGTGCTTGCAGCAGAAATTTTGGCGCGGCTTGATCTGCAAAATATGGGGTGCAATCGCGTGCAGTCGTTAATCGTTCTGACGCTCGTTTCTTTTACAGGGCTGGTAGTAGGGTGGTCAGTGAGCCTGAATCCGTTCTTTCGTGCAGGGTAGTCTTTTATCTTTGCTAATCTTTCGTTCGGGTAAGCTGCATAGGGGAATGAAACCGATCGTTCTTCTCCGTTCGGGAGATTTCAGTCGATTTGATATGATTTTTACCTGCTCGTGATTGATTTCTCTGGTATTAAAAGATAGAGTGATTTTTCCGAGATGCGGTAGAGTGGGTTAGCGTCGTGTGGGGTAAGGTATGACGAGAACTTATGGCACGCCAGAACCGCCAGAGCGATCGAATCGCCGACCGGGGCATGTGCCGCCCAAAACAATTCCACCCCTGAAGTTGCCGCCCGTGCCGCAAAATGCTGCTCCGCCGAGCAAGCCGCCTCAGCCTGCGCCGAGCAGTTCTCCTGCAAGAGCCGTGTTGCCCAATCCCTCTTCAGCCGCCCCTTTGCCGCGCGATCCGATTCCGGCAAAATCTGTACAGGAGCCAGACTCGCTGCTTTGGGATGAAGCCGAGGCGATCGAAAATGATTCAGATTTAAATCATCGTTCAGATTCCGGATCAGACAATCTAAAAGAAGACGGCTTTAAGGAAAACATCCTGGCATCGACCGTTTCTTCAGCCGTTCCCTTCGTAAACGGATCGAGCCGTCCTGCTAGCAAGGAGCCAGTGACGACCCGCCCCTTCTGGTTCAAACTTTCGGCTCGCCATTTGCACTGGTGGGCAGTGATCTTGGTTTTTGGCTTGAGCGGAATTGGCATTTTGTCTGCGATCGCCCTGCTGAGGTTGCCCTCTCTGCCCAACTGTCCGGAAATGTTTTTGCCGACGGCTTCTGCGTCTTTACGGCTCTACTGCGCTCAGGTCGCCGCCGAGAAGCGAACCCTGAAGGATTTGCTGGAAGCGATCGATCTGGTGCATGCCTTGCCTGCGGATCACCCCTTGCGTCCCGAAATCGATCGCAGCATTGAAGCCTGGGCAAGCGAAATTCTTGATTTAGCGGAGGGGTCTTTTCAGGCGGGAAAACTGAATGAAGCTGTTGATGCTGCCCGTAAAATTCCATCGAACACAGCAGCGCACAAGCTGGTCGAAGATCGGGTCAAGCTGTGGCAAACCGTTTGGTCTAAGGCAGAAGCCCTATACAAGCAGGCAGAAGCCGCGCTAAAGCAGCAAAACGTGCGGCAGGCATTTCTGCTGACTAGTCGTCTGTCGGACGTAGATAATCGCTACTGGGCAACCACTAAATATCAGGAACTCAGCAACCTGATTACGATTACCCGTGACGACATCGGCAAACTCAACCGGGCAAAAGGACTGATTGATCGGGGCGGTGTGGATAACCTTCTGGCTGCTCTGAAGCTGATCGAGGAAATCAAGCCTGTTAGCTATGTCTACGGCAAAGCACAGCAAATGTTGCCCGATCTGGGACGCGAACTGTTTGCGCTGGCAGAAGCCGCCCTTGATCGCCGGGATTACAGTCAGGCAATGAACATCACCAGTCTGATTCCCGAATCTGCCAAATTACAGTCGGAAGTGCAGGACTTCAATACCCTGGCAATGGCTCAGTCTCAGGCATGGGGCGGCACAGTGGACGATCTGGAAGCGGCGATCATTGGGGCACAGCGCATCAAGTCCGATCGCCCGCTCTACAGCAAAGCACAACAGTGGATCAGCCGCTGGCAGGTTGAAATCAAAGATGTCACCATTCTCGATCGCGCGAAAGAATTGGCGGCAGGTGGAACCCTCGATGATTTGCGAGTTGCTATTGCTGAAGCGCAGCTGATTCCCCGCAGCAACCCGCGTGGCACGGAAGCCAGAGATCAGATCAATGAGTGGCGAACGCAGATTGAAACCACCGAAGACCAGCCTTTTCTCGATCGCGCTGACCAGTTTGCCAACGATGGTGATATTGCCGCGCTCCAGGCTGCCATTAACGAAGCCAGTCGAATCCAGTCCGGTCGGGCACTCTACGGCGAGGCACAGGATCGCATTCGTGGCTGGCGTGATCGGGTCGAGCAGTTTCAAGATCAACCAATTCTCGATCAGGCAAGGCAGTTGGCGGCGGGTGGCGATTGGAACAGCGCGATCCAGGTTGCCAGTCAGATCGGCAATGGTCGATCGCTTCACGCTGAAGCTCAGGACGAAATTCGTACCTGGCGCGATCGGGCTGAAGATTCGATAGATAAGCCTTTGCTCGATCGGGCAAGGCAGTTGGCGAACCAGGGCAGATACGGAGATGCGATCGAGGTCGCCACCCAGATCGGCAGCGGTCGGTCGCTTTATGACGAGGCACAGTCTGACATTCAAGAGTGGAGCCAGCAATCGCAGGGACAAAGCGAGATGCAGGAGGCATACCGCGCCGCCAGTGCCGGAAGCACCCGAATGCTGATTTCTGCCATTCGCATCGCAAACCGCATCCCCTCCGGTAGCCTCGCCCGCGCAGAAGCCGATCGGATGATCGACCAGTGGAGCCAGGAGATTCTGCAAAGGGCTGAATCCCAGGCACTTTATGATGTGACGGGCGCAATTCGCATTGCCAAGAGCATTCCGTCAAGCTCATCGATTTATGAGAGTGCGCAGCAGCAGATCCAGGTCTGGCAGAGCCGTTCTCGGTAAGTGGATGACGAGATAAGGGATAGGGGAGGAGGGATAAGCAAGCCTCCAATTCCTTCTTAGGAGCGGCAGGCATGATTTACCCGGAGCGGGCAGAATCGATCGCCTTGGATTCGAACAACCAGCCCATGCCGATCGTCTGATTACAGAATTACAGCAACCTCCTTCAGGAAGACACGGCTAAACGGCTCTTCTGGGCTGAGATGATACTGCTCGATTAATCCATTCCGGTAAATCGAAATCGTGCTGTCTTCACGGGTGACGACGATCGATTCATGAAATACATCGCGGCTCAGCATTTTCTCGGCTTCGGTAGGATTGTCCAGAATCACCATATTGCTGCCGTAGTAGAACATTCCCTGCTGCTCCAGCACTTCGCCCGGATACTCTGTAATCAGCAGATCCAGACGCGGATTTCGCACCAGGCTCATCAGGTTAGTGTTGTAATCCGAGTGCATCATCTTTTCGGAGCGATTCACAAACACACCTTCTCGGCAGACTGCCCCGATCGTCCAGTTGGGGTGATGCAGCAGAATGTGATCGATCAGTTCCTCCAACTCCTTCACCGACACCCGGTTGAAGGTAATCGTCGGAATTCGTGCCGCTTCGCCTGACTCAAAAAACGTTTCTAGAATCGGAGACGTTACATCAACGCTGGAGCCGATCGACGGACGCAGGTGCATATATACGCCCGGAGCCGCATTGATTTCGATAATGCTGAGATTGCCCTGTCGCCAGGACGTTGCCAGATCCGACGCGATCACATCAATTCCCAAACAGGTCAACTGAAAATGCTGGGCGATATCCTGCGCCAGGATGATATTGTCTGGGTGGACGCTGTGGGTTGCGTCAATGCTGACTCCGCCCGCCGAAAGGTTTGCCACTTTTCGCAGATACACGATGCGATCGCGGTCTAGCACCGAGTCCAGCGAGAGGTTCTGCTGCTCCAGATACAGGTGCATTGCCTGATCAACCTGGATTTTGCCCATTGGTGAAGTTGGAGTATCCGCACGCAGGGGCGACCGGTTTTCGCGATCGATCAGTTCACCAATTGTGGATTTGCCATCGCCCTTCACCGAGGCTGGCTGTCGCTCGGTTGCCGCCACAAATCGCCCATTCACACACAGCAAGCGATAATCGCGTCCCGAAATGCTGGTTTCCACAATAATTCGCACGGGCTGATCTTCTTCGATTGCCTGTACCGCCCGCTCATAGGCAGCTTCTAGCTCAGCGCCGTCCTGCACATCTGCCGTCACACCGATGCCTTTGTGTCCGCTGACAGGCTTTACCGCTACAGGATAGCCAATGCGATCAGCAGTTCTGAGTGCGTCTTGCAGCGATCGCACCACCTGACCCCGGGGCACAGGAAAGCCCAGCGTTTCCAGAAAAGCTTTACAGTCGTCTTTGCGCGTGGTGAAGTCAGAATCCAGATGGCTATCGTGGTTAAAGGTGGTTGCGATGCCTCGCACCTGCTTGCGTCCGTAGCCGTACTGCATTAAGCCCTCATCCCACAGGTAAAACGCAGGAATTCCCTTCTGATGAGCTGTCCGCAGCAGCGCGTACACGGTGGGACCACCGTACACCGATCGCCGGAATAACCCCTGCATCACTTCCAGCGAATCGTCGAGCGAGAAAGGCTTGTCCTGGCGAATTGCCTCAAACCAGTCCCAGACACAGTACACCACTTCCCGACAAGTGCGAGCATGAAGACACTCGATTGCGATTCTTGCTTTGTCGCCCTGCGCCTTTTCGTCCTGAAGCAGGACCGACCAGCGCTCGAAGTGCAAACCCATTTCCAGCTTGTTCACTTCGGCTGCCGTCCGTGCAAACAAATGGGCATGGGACGGATAGTGCTCGTCGCGCAGGTGCGGATACCGCTGGCTCAGTTCATCCAGATAGTCTTCGATCGCAAGCGGTTCACCCGCTCCGGTTAGCGCAAAATCGAAGACAAAAGCAGCCGTTTCTAAATAAGGATTTGGACCTTCAATATGACGAAAATTAAAGATATCAAAGGCATCGCTTCGGCGTGCATTCACGGGAGACAGGTCGGAAGCATCGAAGCCACGGTCGAAATGAGGTTCTTGACTGTAACCCCGGCTTGGGTTGAGTACCATGAGGCGATCGTTTTCTCTTTCACATCATGAGAAACTTTATAACGGGAATGCGGGACTTACCTCTATCTCTAGATAAGCCGTTCCCTGATCCGATGACATAAAAATATCGGAGTTCAAAGGCTGTTTGAGCAGTGTTAAACGCGCAAATTCACAAATGAATCTTTTGTTCTAATCCCATTGGAACGACACAAAACTTTTCGTCCTAAGAGAAGCAGACACTTTGAAATCATGGGGAGAGCTAGATTTCTGCCGCAGCGCGGGGCAGTTCCAGTCACAGGGATCGCTCTTTCAATATTCTCTGAACCCACTCTTTTAGCATTTCCTTATAAAGGATTCTCAAGCTTTCCTTAATCTTCCAAGGCAATTTCATCCTAATGATTCTCTCACTATCAATCGGCGTATGACCGATGAGTGGTGCAATAAAACCATCAAGATTCTATAACTAATGGAGTGCTGAGTTTTAAGTAATGTCAATTATGACAAACCGTCCTCAAGCCAACTTGAAAAACGAGATTGAGCGATTAGCAGAGGAAGCCTTTCATCGTCATTTAATCTCCGGCTACGGCAACGGAGAATCCAGCAATGAATATCAAATCATCTATGAAGGCAAGCCGCGCCATTTCTCGCTGGAATACGCCCGCAACTTTCTGCGCCAACTCATTAACCACAAGCAGCCGCCCCACCTGATGCATCTCAATCACCACCTGGACTTCAATTAGCCGATCGACCCGATACAATAAAGCTTGTTCTGTTTCGCCCTACGGTGCAAGCCTTCATGTCTGATGCTCCTTCGATCGCCAACGCTCCTTTTTCGCTGCAAGAAATTACCTCCGAAGGCATTAAGCCCGAAGAATACGAGGAGATTTTGCAGCGATTGGGGCGGCATCCCAACAAAGCAGAGCTGGGAATGTTTGGGGTGATGTGGTCAGAACACTGCTGCTATAAAAATTCGCGCCCTCTTCTCAAGAATTTCCCGACTACAGGTGACCGCATCCTGGTGGGGCCTGGTGAGAATGCAGGCGTAGTAGACATGGGCGACGGGCTGCATCTGGCATTTAAGATCGAGTCACACAACCACCCCTCTGCCGTTGAACCCTTTCAGGGAGCTGCAACCGGAGTGGGTGGCATTTTACGTGATATTTTCACGATGGGTGCACGTCCGATCGCTGTTCTTAACTCGCTGCGGTTTGGCGATCTAGAAGATGCCCGGACGAGAAGGCTATTTAGCGGCGTGGTCGCGGGAATTTCACACTATGGTAATTGCGTTGGCGTTCCTACGATCGGCGGTGAAGTGTACTTCGATCGCGCCTATTCGGGCAATCCTTTAGTGAATGCAATGGCGATCGGCTTAATGGAAACGCCGGAAATCGTCAAATCGGGCGCGAATGGCAGTGGCAATCCGGTGCTGTATGTAGGTTCTACGACCGGACGAGACGGCATGGGCGGTGCGAGTTTTGCCAGTGCAGAATTAAGCGATGAATCGATTGACGATCGCCCGGCCGTGCAGGTGGGAGATCCGTTCCTGGAGAAATCCCTGATTGAAGCCTGTCTGGAGGCATTCAAAACTGGGGCAGTTGTTGCCGCGCAGGACATGGGAGCTGCCGGAATCACTTGCTCTACATCGGAAATGGCAGCCAAAGGTGGAGTTGGCATTGAGCTAGACCTGGACAAAATTCCAGTGCGCGAAACAGGCATGATTCCCTACGAATATCTGCTGTCCGAGTCGCAGGAGCGAATGCTGTTTGTTGCCCACATAGGACGCGAACAGGAACTCATCGATATTTTCCATCGCTGGGGACTTCATGCGGTTGTCGCTGGAACCGTGATCGAGGAGCCGATCGTCCGCATCCTCTTCAAAGGTGAAATTGCCGCCGAAATTCCCGCTACGGCACTGGCAGACAACACGCCCATTTATCACCGGGAACTGCCGCCCGAACCGCCCCAATATGCCCAAACCGCCTGGAAGTGGAACGAGTCTCAGCTGCCGCCCTGCACCGCACAAGGCATTACGATCGATAGCAAGAATTACACCTGGAATGAGGTTCTGTTGACGCTGCTGGATACGCCCTCGATCGCCTCAAAACGCTGGGTTTATCACCAGTACGACCATCAGGTACAAAACAACACCGTCCTGCTTCCCGGTGGAGCAGATGCCGCGATCGTCCGCCTCCGTCCTCAACTTCCTGCTGCTTCCCCTGATTCCCGTCTCTCCCTCAACGCCCCTGCCGCGTTCAACAAGGGTGTTGCCGCCACCGTAGACTGCAATCCCCGCTATGTCTACCTTCATCCCTACGAAGGGGCAAAAATGGCAGTGACTGAAGCCGCCCGGAATTTAAGCTGTGTGGGTGCAGAACCGCTTGCCGTTACCGATAACCTCAACTTTGGTAGCCCCGAAAAGCCGATCGGCTACTGGCAGCTTGCAGAAGCCTGCCGGGGACTCGCGGAAGCCTGTCAGGAATTCAGTACGCCCGTCACAGGGGGCAACGTCTCGCTGTACAACGAAACCCTCGACCCCGCAGGCAACCCCCAAGCAATTTATCCCACTCCGGTGGTGGGTATGGTCGGGCTCGTCCAGGACTTAGGCAAAATTGCCGGGCAGGGCTGGCAAGCGGAAGACGATCGCATTTATCTGCTGGGTCTCATGACAGAAGCCTCTCCCGCACTAACGCTAGGCGGCTCGGAATATCTAGCAACACTGCACAATACGATCGCCGGACTTCCCCCGATCGTGGATTTTGACCTGGAACGCAAGGTTCAAACTGCCTGCCGTACTGGGATCAAGCAAGGTTGGGTGCGATCGGCGCACGATTGCTCAGAGGGAGGGGTGGCGGTTGCGTTAGCTGAGTGCTGTATTGCTGGCAACCGGGGCGCAGAGATTCAAATTGCAAATGCTTTGTCGGAGCGATTCGATCATTTGCTGTTTGCCGAAGGCGGAGCCAGAATCATTGTCTCGATCGCCCCCGATCACGTACAAGCCTGGGAAGACTATCTGAATCAGCACCTCCACGGCTGCTGGCAGGCGATCGGTCAAGTTAACCAAACAGGGGGAAGCTTGCGCCTGACCACCTCTAATACCCCGGAACTCCTCAATCTCCCGGTTGAACAAATCAGCGATCGATGGAATTATGCGATCGAGCGTCGAATGCAGCAGGATTGAGCCATTCGCTTGAGCATCGGACAGGCTAGCTATCCCGTACAGGTTAATTTGTTAGGTTAATCGGTGTGGAAATTAAGCTTTCTCCGCGGCTCGCAGTCCTCCCAGAATTGGGGTCAGCCTCTGAGAATTGGGGTCAGAAAGAGAAGCAGAAGGGGCAATGCAGGATCTCTCGCCCTTCCTCTATCTCCTTGTTCTCTACCCTAATTCTCCTGATTCCCTACCCCGATCGCCTTCTGACCTACCCAAATCCAATTCAAGGCCAATTCAAGGATTGATATCTGCATCTCTGGAGTTCGGATGACCCATCTTTTATTCCGCTAGCAAGACGCTCGAAGAGTACGCTACTGTTAAAGGGGACATTAAGCAATTTTAACCAAGTCTTAGTCCAGCGTTTTCGTCCAGTGTCCTAGTTCAGCTTTGCCCAGCTCCTAGTTCAAAAAAAGTCCCCTGGCTTTTGCGCTCAATCTGACGCGATTCCATGCGATCGCAACCTAACAAAATTACCTGACATTACCAATCGCCCATTAATACCCCATCCACGGAGGAATCAAACGCGCCCATGCTGCCAAATTCTGCGGATCACGCCGATCAGGTTGCCGACCAGCCCACAATGGCATCTTCTAGCCTTGACCCCCGACCCGATAAGCCCGAAGAAGCCTGCGGCGTATTTGGTATCTATGCTCCTGGCGAAGATGTCGGCAAACTCACTTATTTTGGCTTGTATGCGCTTCAGCATCGCGGACAGGAATCGGCAGGAATTGCGACCTTTGACGGTCAGCAAATGCACCTGCACAAAGACATGGGCTTGGTATCGCAGGTGTTTAGCGAACAGATTTTGAAACAGCTTCCAGGCTATTTGGCAGTTGGGCACACGCGCTATTCCACGACCGGATCGAGCCGAGTGGTAAATGCTCAGCCCGCAGTCGTTGAAACTCGCCTGGGCACCCTGGCTCTGGCTCACAATGGCAACTTGGTCAACACGCCCCGGCTTCGCGAAGAATTGCTGCGAACCGATGCTCAATTGCAGACCACGACCGACTCTGAGATGATCGCTCACGCAATGGCAGAAGCTGTGAGTGATTTGGGTGACTGGGTTCAGGGGGCGGTCGCTGCCTTCAAACGTTGTGAGGGAGCTTTTAGCTTATGTATTGCCACTCCGCAGGGCATTATTGGGGCGCGGGATCCCAACGGGATTCGTCCGCTCGTTATCGGCACACTTGAAACTGAAGATGCCGGAATTCGCTATGTCCTGGCATCAGAAACCTGCGGACTCGACATTATCGGCGCGGACTATTTGCGCGATGTGCAGCCCGGAGAGTTAGTTTGGATCACCGAAACAGGGCTGAGTTCGGTTCAGTGGGCACCGCAAACCAAGCGGAAACTCTGCATCTTTGAGATGATTTACTTTGCCCGTCCCGATAGCGTAATGAACGAAGAAAGCCTCTATACCTACCGGATGCGGATTGGCAGACAGCTTGCAAAGGAATCTTCTGCTGATGTCGATTTGGTGATGGGCGTCCCAGATTCTGGCATTCCGGCGGCGATCGGCTTTTCGCAAGAGTCGGGTATTTCCTATGCAGAAGGCTTGATCAAAAACCGCTATGTCGGGCGTACTTTTATTCAGCCTACGCAATCGATGCGTGAGTCGGGCATTCGCATGAAGCTAAATCCGCTAAAGGATGTGCTGGTCGGGAAGCGAGTCCTAATTGTGGATGATTCGATCGTGCGCGGAACCACCAGCCGCAAGATTGTGAAGGCACTGCGCGATGCGGGAGCCACCGAAGTTCACATGAGAATTTCCTCGCCGCCTGTCACTCATCCCTGCTTTTACGGCATTGACACCGACACTCAAGATCAGCTCATTGCTGCCACGAAATCGGTCGAAGAAATCCGGCAGCAAATCGGCGTGGATAGCCTGGCGTACCTGAGCTGGGAAGGAATGCTGAAATCGACGGGTGAGGATCCCGCAAGCTTTTGTTCTGCCTGCTTTACAGGTGATTACCCTGTTGCTGTGCCTGAACATGTGAAGCGATCGAAGCTTTTGCTGGAAAAAGTGCCTGTCTAGACTGCTGAAATTCAGCCGATTAACCTGTTCCTCACTGCCGACGATCGCAGACTGCAAGACTTGTTTCTCAATGCAGTTCGATCGTCGGTTTAGTTTTGCAGCAAAAGAACCTGTTTAAGTAGCTTCATCCCAATCGAACGCCATTGTTTCGATCGAACGTGACGTTTTGAGAGGAATTGAAAAGAACTGAGACGGCGGCTTTTGCGGGGCGCAACTCAAATCAGAATAGGAGCAAGGCGATTCTCAAAGATTCTGTCGCTGTTTCTGTTCTCGATTTCCTTCAGGAGTGAACTGATGCCCCTCATCCAGATTAATGACACTACATTACGCGATGGCGAACAGGCTGCGGGAGTTGCCTTTAACCTGGAAGAAAAAGTAGCAATTGCCCAATTCTTAGACGCGATCGGCGTCCCCGAAATCGAAGTCGGGATTCCGGCAATGGGCGATGCCGAAATTCAGGCGATTACTGCCGTTCGTCACCTTGGGCTTAACGCAAAGCTGATTGGCTGGAATCGAGCCGTGATTGCAGACGTTACTGCATCTCTGGCCTGTGGCTTAACGCGGGTGCATATTTCGGTTCCTGTGTCTGAAATTCAAATCGCGGTTAAGTTTCAGGGCGATCGTCAGCAAATGCTTACTCGACTGCGAGACACGATCGCCTATGCCAAAGATCACGATTTATACGTGGCGATCGGCGGCGAAGACTCCTCCAGAGCCGAATCCGGCTTTCTGCTCGATGTTTTGCTTCAGGCACAAGCGTGGGGTGCGTCCCGCTTTCGCTTCTGTGATACAGTCGGCGTTCTCGATCCGTTTGCCACTTATGAAAAAGTGCGGGAGTTAATGGCTGCTACTGCACTGGATATCGAAATGCACACGCATAACGATCTGGGATTAGCAACGGCAAACGCATTAGCCGGAGTCAAAGCCGGAGCCGTTTCGGTGAATACAACGGTAAATGGCTTGGGAGAACGTGCCGGAAATGCACCGCTGGAAGAAGTGGTGATGGGATTGAAACAAATTTATGGAATTAAAACGGGAATCGCAACTCATCAGCTGATTGAACTTTCTCAGCTTGTGGCGAAAGCCTCTGGAAGCTGTATTCCACCCTGGAAAGCGATCGTGGGCGAGAATGCTTTTGTACACGAATCTGGTATTCACGCCGATGGCATTCTGAAAAACCCGATCGCCTATCAGCCCTACGATCCGCAAGAAATTGGGCGGCAGCATCGTCTCGTCATCGGCAAACATTCGGGACGGCATTCGCTGATCAATTTATTGCAGCAGCACGGCATCACCCTGACCCCTCAGGAAACCCAAATGATTCTCGATGCAGTCCGGCTGCGATCGACCCAAATGAAGCGCAATCTGACTCCAGACGAACTGCTGACGCTGGTGCAGCACCGCAAATCCACTCCTGCGATCGGCTGAATGACCAGATCAATAACTGGCGAGATGATTCAGATCAATCATCGAATCAATCCGCGATTGCCCTACAGCTTGTTGACGGGGTTTACGATTTGCTGGAGCGTTCTATCTAAAGAATCGATCGCAGGTAAGGTCAAGCGAAAAATATCCTCCAGTACAGTGCGTAATTCATCAATGGTTTTGAGGACGCGCTGTTCGGTTTGTCCGTTCAGATAATGCGTCGAAAGCTGATTGTTTCGCAGAGAATAGCGACAGTCGATATCAGGTCGGGCAACAATCAGGTGATTGACAAACAGAGAATCAGGATGGCTTGCGACATACCAGTTTGATACTTCGTAATCGGGCAAATGCTGCTCCTGAAGGTCAAAGGTGTAGAGCGGCTTCCACGCCTCGCCGAGCTTAGCCTGCATTGTGTAGGTGTGGTTGTCGGCGATAAATCGAAACGGCTCATGGGACGTGCTTTGCTCGATGTCAGGAACTAGACGTAGCGGGGCAGTCAGCGTTAATCCGCCAAATCCCACATCGGCAATATAGGGCTGCTCGTCAATGTCAACCAGAAGCAGCATGTGGGTTCGGGGCATCATCGTTCCTTCAGGTATGTTCCACCGAACCCGTGCCGCCAAACTGGTCACGCGAAATCCAAGGGCGATTAAAACCGATCGCAGCAGCAAGTTTTGCTCAAAGCAATATCCCCCTCGACCCTGCTCAAGGAGCTTTTGCTGAAGCGATGGCAAATCAAGTCGAACGGGCTGCTGGAGCAGCGGATTCAGATTCTCGAAGGGAATGACTGCGGGATGTCGCTGATGAATTGCTTTGAGCGTATCCAGCGTCGGAGCATAATTATTCTCAAGAGAGAATCCATTTGCATTGTTGCGATAGCCAATCCGCTGAAAATAAGCATCAAGATTGACTGGGGCGAAAGTTTGTTCCAATGTATAAACTCCTTTATCCGTCTCAATTCTCAAAGACGGTTATGTTGAGTTTCTCTCCTGGAGAACAAAGCCGCAGCATTTTCGTTAACAACGATTTAAGCAACGATTTAAGAAAGTTCCCCAGTTCTTTCCTCAGTCTAATTTGTTTGACCGTTCAAGCAAGTAGTCTTTCGTAAATCTTTCATTTGTAGATCTTTCATTCATTGGGGCTGTCATTTTAGATCGATCTACTGCCAATAGATGAATGTTTTCTAGATGAACGTCCCCTAGCTCAAGGTTCTCTAAATGCTGTACAGCACTTCGTAGTACCGCGCTCAAAGATTATGTGTCGATATAAAGCTCTTGAATGAGCTGCTCATCCCAGTAGGACGCTTCAACCTTATGCCCATCCGGGTCGCGTACAAAGCAGCCGTAGTAAGGCTCACCGTAGTCAGGTCTGCCTCCCGGCGCACCCTCGTCAATTCCTCCATTGGCTAACGCGGCTTCATAAAACGCATGGACTGCTTCTGGAGTAGGTGCGATAAACCCGATGTGCGTACCATTTCCGACGGTTGCGCGCTGACCGTTGATCGGCGTTTGCACCCAAAATTCGGGATACATCTTTCCGTAAGCCACTGCGCCCGGATGTTCCATAATTCGTTTGCAGCCTAACGTTGGCAACACGCTGTCGTAAAAGGCAACTGCCCGTTCAAAATGGTTTGTGCCGATCGAAACGTGCGAAAGAATACTGGGGCTATCTTCCATAAACCCTCGTCAGATTCGATTCAAGATTAAACTTTGAAGCGATAATAGCAAGTACATTTGCACTAAGTCAATGGGGACGATCGCCTGAATCGATCGATTGCAGGTCAATTACAATACCAGAATTACATTTCTTTGATAGGTTGTGGTTGGCTCGATCGCCTGATTTCGTCTAAGGTAATGAAGCCGATCGCACGACCTTGCTCGACGACCATCAGCTTTTCCGCTCCGGTTTGTAGCATGAGTGAGAGTGCCCGGCGCAGCGTATCGTCTGGGGAAAGGGTCAACTCAGATGAGATTGGATAGGGTTCAGCAGTGGTCAACATGACCGATCGCACCCGCAGCAGCCCCAGTTGACGCACTATATCGTTTGCGCCCACCAGCTCTCGCACAAAGGAGTCGGCAGGCTGGGTCAAAACGCGAAAGGGCGTATCGAACTGGATAATTTGTCCCTGTCGCATAATTAACAGGCGATCGGCAAGGCGCAACGCTTCTTCGACATCATGGGAGACAAATAAGATCGTTTTTTGAAGCTGACGCTGGAGCCGCAAAATTTCATCTTGCAGTGTTGTGCGTGTGATGGCATCGATTGCCCCAAAGGGTTCATCCATCAGCATCACTTGCGGATCGCCTGCCAGAGCACGGGCTAAGCCGACCCGCTGCTGCTGTCCGCCCGAGAGCTGTGCCGGATAGCGACGACGAAACTCCTGAGGTGGTAGTTCGACCAGTATCAATAGCTCATCAATTCTTGCCTGAATGCGGGGACGCGACCAGCCCAGCAGCTTTGGCACGACTCCGATATTTTGGGCAACGGTCATGTGGGGAAACAAGCCCCCCTGCTGAATCACATAGCCAATCTGTCGCCGCAGAGCAGTCCGCGAAACCTGGCGAATATCGCGATCGCCCAGATAAATGCTGCCCGATGTCGGCTCATACAGACGGTTAACCATCTTCAGCAGTGTGGTTTTGCCACACCCCGACGGTCCCAGGATCACGACCAGTTCGCCAGAGTCGATCGTGCCGCTACAGCGATCGACCGCCGGACGAGTCGCCCCCGGAAACCGCAGGGATACCTGATCAAAGCGGATCTGGCTCACAGCAGTCCTTCTTGCTGCAAAAATTCTTTTGCCACCTCTGCGGGTTCGCGCTGCTTGCCGCTGACTTCGTAGTTGAGTCGCTGCATAGTTTCATTCGTCAGCAAAGGAGCAAGCTGATTTAACGCCTTCTGCATATCGGGGTGGCTTTCGATCGCAGCCTGCCGCACCACGGGCGCAATTTGATAGGGCGGGAACAACTTTTTGTCGTCTTCCAGCACAATCAGCTTAAAGGCACTGATTTCGCCATCTGTACCAAAGGCAACGGTGACATCTGCCTCGCCGTCAACCAATCCCTTGTATCGCAAACCGGCATCGACCGCCTTGTATTCTTCGAGCTGAAAGTTACCGTACTTTTGCTTGATACCGGGAAGCCCATCTTCGCGCACTTCAAATTCGGGCGGACCGATCATCGTGAGTTCGCTGGCTTTTGCCGCCATGTCTGAAATGGTTTTTACTCCAAACTTTTGAGAACCTTCAGTCGTCATCGCCAAAGCCTGCGTGTTGTTCATTGGGGCAGGCTCCAGCCACACCAGATTAAATTTCTCCTTGTAGTTCTGGGAAACGGTGTCGAAGACCGCTTTTTGATCGCTATTCGCCGGCAGTTTCAGGACGGTAAGCAGTCCGGTTCCCGTATATTCCGGGTAAACGTCAATTTCACCGTTTTCGAGTGCTTTTTGAGCCACGGGTGTTCCGCCTAGGTTCAGCTTGCGCTCGACCTGAAGCCCAGCTTTTTCTAGCACCGAGGCATACATCTCGCCGATGATAAACTGCTCTGTAAAGTCCTTGGAGCCAACCCGAATCGGAGTTTGAGTGCTGCTGCTATTGCCGCCCGTCGCGCAGGCAATCAGAATGCCCGCCGTGACCAAAGCCAGCAGGGGCAGGATGATAAAGTGACGGATTCTTTTCATGGAATCTACTTTTCGTAAGGGATTTAAATGAAGCTTCACTGTCAGTTTCAGTCATCCTGCCATAATACCGAACTCAGGGAAGCCAGCGTGGACGTAATCCGGCAATGTTGAGTGCTTGGGGCTGTGCCTGAACAGGATTGCCTCGATCGTCCTGCACCACAGGCAAAAACCAGAGCTGACTGCTGGCGATCGTCGTGCCTGCCTGAGTCTGAACTGAACCAGACTGATTCGGGTCATTGGTCGCGACAATCTGGTCAAACAGAATTCCCAGCCCGTCGGGAGCGAGGCTAACCTGAATATCGCGCTGGAGCGGCAGCCGCAGCAAATCGGTGAGCTTTCCGGTTTCCAAATGAATTGCGGCAATGTAGGGTTCTTCCAGGTATAAATCTCCTGGCAGCAGTTTGGTGTAGAGGCAGTAGAGTGTCTGCTTTGCCCGGTCGAACTGTGCTTTGAGAATCGAACCGTTGGTTTTGAGCAGCTCTTTTTCAGTGCCTTGATTCGTGACATAAAACAGTGATCGCGACGGGTTACCGGGCGTGCTGTTAAAGTTCACCATTGCTGCTGCCGAGCCATCCTGAGAAAAGCTCAAAATCATGCCAAACCGGGGCAGAAAGTCGAGGCGCTGAGCATCCGTTGCGAGCGGCAAAATTGCCATTCCCTGACCCTGTGACATGGCAAGCGATCGGCTATCGGGCGCGATCAAAAAATCACCGCCCGGCTCGGTTTTAATTTGCTGCGGGGCTGCCCCGGTTTTCAGCATCCACAAGCCGAACTCAGCCTGGTTTTTGCGATTGGCGCGCTGAACGACGATCGACTCTCCATCGGGAGACAGGTCAAACTTGAGATTCTGATAGTCTTTGTTGTCCAGGATGAGATTGATCGTGCCCGCAGGCTTCGCCGGAACCGCAACAGGCGCAACACCCTGCTTCAGTTCGGTGGGGGTGCTGGCAGGAGATTCGATTTGAATTCCAGTGCTGACCGTGTAAAGCTGCTGATCCAGCACGTTCTGCATATTCTGAGCCGAGTCCGTCGCCGAAAATAAGATGCGATCGCCCTGCGGATACGGTTCAAACTCCATTACGGCAAGGTTTGGCGGCGTGAGGATGCGCTTTTCCTGGCGGGTCAAATTTTGCAGCACCAGTCGCCCTTTCTCTTCCCCCGCTACACCCAGATAAACAAACGCTCGCTCGCGGGTGCGAAACGTGCCGCTAAACTGCGAGTTTCCGGCATGGGGATCATGGGCAGGGGTAAACCGATCGCGAATGCCGCTCAGCGTCACCTGATAAGTTTCTCCGTAGGGAGCCGGAGTTTCTAGGGTGTATGCCATGCGTCTGCCTGCCCAGCTTACCTTGCCGCTCAGCGGTGGATCGATCTTCAGGTTACTTTCCACGCTGCTGTGATCCATCGGACGGCTAAAAGTGAGAATAAATGCTGTATCTTCTGCGCCGACTTGCCGCCCCGCCCAGCTAAAGTCGCGCACTCGTGCCATTGCCCGATCGCCTTTAATGATTAGTCCGCCAATTGCCAGCGTTAATGCCAAAATCAGCACAATTGCAGTGCGATCGATCGGCTGACGAAGCGATTTAAGACGACTCAACGAATTAGCCATGCTGTCAAAGTTAAAACTTTGTACTGTTATGTTAAAACCTGTGCTTTAAGGAGTGTCCTTGATGTCGAGCCATTAATCAAGTTTTCTGAGCTTGGCTCACGAACGCTAGCTATGGCTTGAGCACTAAGAATCTCGACGCGAATGCTGTGTCCCTAATACTTTTTCCCTACAGGTATTCGGTTGTGATAGTCAGGCTTTGGTCACAACCACAATAACAAAGCTGAAGGATAGACCGGACTAAATCGGCAAGTTTGCACGCGGATCAAATGTCTCGATCTGCCGCAGTTTTTCGTATAGCTCTCGCTCTTGCTCGGTCAGATCTTTGGGGGTGACGATTTGAACTTCCACAATTTGATCGCCTCGATCGCCGTCAATCAAATATCCTTTGCCCCCCAGCCGCAGCCGTTGACCCGATCGCACACCCGGTGGAATCATCATGCGGGCTAAGCCATCCAGCGTGGGAACTTCGATCGGTCCGCCCAGCACTGCTTCAGCAGGGGTAATGGGCAACTGACAATAGATATCGGCTCCGTCGAGCTGAAAGAACGAATGGGGTGAGACTTCGATTGTCAGATACAAATCGCCGCCGTTGATGCCCTGTCCTTTCAGGCGCACCTTTTGTCCGGTAAACATTCCGGCAGGCATATTCACTTCCAGCGATCGACCGTCTTCCAAGCGAATCCGCTCCCGTCCCCCGGTGTAGGCGCGATCGAGGGGAACAGTGAGGGTTGCCTCCGCATTACGGGGTTTGGGTCCAGAGCGGGGAACGGTGTAGGTCGTTTTGGTTGTGCCAGGGCGGAAGGGATCGCGATCGCGGGCAGGCGGGGGGTCGGCAGGCTGGTCTCGGCGGTTTAGCAACTGATCGACGAACGAGT
The DNA here is from genome assembly GCF_039962475.1 of Leptolyngbya sp. GB1-A1. Classification (NCBI taxonomy): domain Bacteria; kingdom Bacillati; phylum Cyanobacteriota; class Cyanophyceae; order Leptolyngbyales; family Leptolyngbyaceae; genus Leptolyngbya; species Leptolyngbya sp. GB1-A1. Next base: position 242,070 of record NZ_JAMPLI010000002.1, read on the forward strand.
TGAAGTCGCGAAACTGCCCGAAGTCCATGTCTTCAGGAGCACGATTAAAGTTACCCCAGCCGCGCTGTTTGCTGCCGCCATCCTTGTCCCAAAATCGCTTGTATTTGTCGTACTGTGCGCGTTTGGTTGTATCCGACAAAACCTCGTAGGCTTCGTTGAGATCTTTGAACTTTTCCTCTGCGACCTTATCGCCGGGGTTCATGTCCGGGTGATACTGCCGCGCCAATTGGCGGAAAGTCTTTTTAATCTCTTCGACCGTGGCATCGGCGGAAACTCCCAAAATCGCGTAATAGTTTCGGAAGTTTTGCATTGCGGTGTCCTCTACCACTCGTCGTCATCGTCCCAATCGTCATCCGCCGCATTGGTGTAGGGATCGCTGGGCGGATAGGAGCGGCGGGCATCTCGGCGATAGCGTTGCGAAGCACTTTCCCCCTGAGGGTAATCGTCCTCAGCATAAGGGTCACGGGGACGCGATCGATCTGCGTCATACCGATCTTCTAGATAGCGATCGTTCTCAGCATAAGGCTCACGCTGTCGATCCACCTCTCCGCGTCCGGCATTACGGGGCGATCGAGGCTCATCCCCATAGGGGTCACGCGGTTCCCGCCGACTTGGGTCACGCGGCTGCTCCCAGTTGTCTGCATCGGGGGCGCGCCGACTATTGCGGGAGGAAAATGGGTCTAAATCACGGGGATTTTCATCCCGGTAGCCCTGATTGCCCCTGCCGAGATCGGCTCGATCGTAGTCATCCCTGCCAGGCTTGCCTAAGTTCTCCCTGCTTGAATCGTTGCGGCGATAATCATCCTGCCGGTAATCATCCTGTCGATAGTCACTTCGACCAAAGCTTTCTCTGCCGAGATTGTTGCGGCTATCTTTGCCAGTGTCTTTTCTATAATCCTCTCGACCACTGTAATAGTCACTGCCGCCACTACCAAAGGCATCGCGACCGTTATTACGACTGCCGTTATCCTGGCGATAGTCCTGGCGATAGTCGCGTCCGTAGTCCTGACGGGAATCGCGCCCGTAGAGGTCGCGTCCATAATCCCGGCGATCGTCGTAGTAATAGTCGTCATCGTCGCCAAACAGGTCATCGCCAATGCTGGACAGAGTGCGGCGAATTGAGCCGAAGAAATCTTTCTCGTCTTCGTCGTCGCGGGTAAGGGAATAGACTTCCTGCTGCAATTCGTAGATTGCGTCGCGCAGGTCTGCTTGAGTGATGTCGATGCCGCGATCGTCGTTTTGCTTCAGATAGCCGCGCAATTCCTGCACCAGATTTTCGATCCGGCGACGGTAAGAGCTGGCAAACTGCATGCCAAAATCGAGTGCCACTTCCCGCAACTGCCGCTCTGCTTCAAAGGTGAGAGCCTCTGCTTTGGTACGTTTCTCGATGCGATCGCGCAGCTGCCGATCCTGGTCAGCAAACTTCTCTGCCTCCTGGATCATGCGCTGCACTTCGGCTTCGTTCAAGTTTGAAGCTCCCTGAATCGTTAAGCCCTGTTCGCGTCCGGTGGTTTTGTCCAGCGCAGTGACTTGCAGAATCCCGTTTGCATCAATGTCTAATGACACCAGAATCTGCGGAATGCCGCGTGGCGCAGGCGGAATGCCCATCAGCTTAAAGCGACCGAGCGACTTGTTATCGTTTGCCATTTCGCGTTCGCCCTGCACCACATGGACTTCCACCATCGTCTGGTTATTTTCCGATGTGGAGAACACATCCGATCGCCGTACCGGAATTGTAGTGTTGCGGGGAATTAGCTTTTTGGTGACTCCCCCGATCGTCTCTAGACCGATCGACAGTGGCGTAACATCAAGCAGCAGGATATCGCGCACTTCCTGGGTGAGAATACCTGCCTGAATTGCGGCTCCAACAGCGACGACTTCATCGGGGTTGACGTTTTCGTTGGGTTCCAGATCAATCAGCGATCGCACCAACTGCTTTACCATAGGCATGCGGCTACCGCCCCCCACCAGCACCACCTGATCGATCCGAGCGGGCGATAGCTGAGCGTCTGTCAGGGCTTGCTTAACGGGCTGACGTAGACGGTTCACCAAGTCGCTGCAAAAGCCTTCAAACTGCGATCGGGTCAATCGGGTTTCGAGATGCAGGGGTCCGTCTTCGGTGGCGGCGATAAACGGCAGATTAATCTCGGTGACAGTAGTTCCCGATAGCTCAATCTTGGCTTTCTCAGCCGCTTCCATCAGTCTCTGAAGGGATTGGCGATCGTTCCTTAAATCAATTCCATGCTGCTCTAAAAACTGATCCGCCAGCCAGTCTACGATGCGCTTATCAAAATCATTACCACCGAGCTGGGTATCACCGCAGGTGGCTTTCACCTCGAATACACCATCGCCCACGTCTAGAATTGAAACATCAAATGTGCCGCCGCCCAGATCAAAGACCAGAATCGTTTCATTGTCGGCACGATCAAGTCCATACGCCAGAGCTGCCGCCGTGGGTTCGTTGAGAATGCGAAGCACTTCCAGTCCAGCAATGCGTCCGGCATCGCGGGTCGCCTGTCGCTGTGCGTCGTTGAAATAGGCAGGAACCGTAATCACTGCACCCGTCACGGATTCACCCAGATAGCGCGTCGCTTCTTCTGCCAGTTTTCGCAGCACCATTGCCGAAATCTCTTCGGGCGCAAAGTCTTTCTTCAGACGCGGACACACAATTCTGACGCTGCCCGTTTCGTCTCTGCGAATTGTATAGGGTACGCGCTTAGCGTCTGGGTTGACTTCGGTGTAGCGACGACCCATAAACCGCTTCACGCCGTAAAAGGTATTCTGAGGGTTCAGGACGGACTGCCGCCGCGCCATTTGCCCGACCAGCTTTTCGCCATCTTTTGTAAAGGCAACGACTGACGGGGTCGTCCGCATTCCTTCCGCATTGGCAATGACAATGGGCTTGCCGCCTTCCATCACTGCGACAACTGAATTGGTGGTTCCTAAGTCAATGCCAACGACTTTTCCCATGAACTGCGAAGCTCCTCGCCTGTTTAATGCGAAATGTTGAGAATGGTTGCCAATCCATTCTATCTTGCTACTGATGATGGACACGGTAAGGTTTTCCGTCAAGTCCGGCTTTCCACCGTTGGATGACCTTACCCATGCCCCAGGCAGTTTTTACTGCAATTACGCCGATCGCCCTTTTGCAAAGCGTACCATTGCTGTCCGCAGTTCATCTGTCGATTCTACCCATCCTAGAGGAACTCTCCCGACTGAAACCGATCGGAACCGTTTTGTCTGCAATCCTGGTTATGCCTACCCGCTGAATAACGCGATTTGGGTTGCTCCCCTAGCTCCCATTTTGGAGGGAACCGAGCCCTTACAAGGATTCGAAGTCCGCCCTCGCTAGTTTAGAGCGGCAGGTGACAAAGCTCGTTTAGAGCGGCAGGTGACAAATGGGAGATTAACAATTGGGAGATTAACAATTGGGAGATTTAGGGAGCGATGTAGAAACCCTCATCCCTATCAAACCTCCTTTAAGAAGCAGCCCACCTGTAGAATCAAAACATGAATTTCCGCTTAGGCTGTGCAATCTGGGCATATAAAGAGTGGGTCGGCTCGCTGTTTCCCTCTGGCAGTCGATCGTCTGAGTTTTTGCGGCTCTACAGCCGTCGATTTACTACGGTGGAAGGCAATACGACCTTTTATTCGATCCCCGACTCGCCGACTGTGCAGCGATGGGCAACCGAAACGCCTGCTGATTTTCAGTTTTGCCTGAAGCTTCCGCGTGATTTGACCCATCAAGGATTATTGACGGCTGCCATTCCGGGGACGATCGCCTTTCTGAAACGCATGGAGCCTCTGGGGGAGCGATCGGGTCCGATGTTTGCCCAACTCCCGCCCAGCTACAGTCCGGCTCGCCTGGAAGATTTGACCGCATTTCTCACCGCTTTTCCGCGCAGCCAAACGCCCCTTGCTCTGGAAGTGCGCCATCCCGACTGGTTCAAAGAGCCATACGCTAGCCATCTCAACGCGCTGTTAACTGATCTGGGGATCGGACGAGTTCTGCTCGATACGCGCCCCATTTATGACTGCCCCGATGATCCGCAATTGCGCTCGGAGCGACGCAAGCCCCCGGTTCCGCTTCAGCCGGTGGTGACGGCTCCGTTCACGCTGATTCGCTATATTAGCCATCCCGATCGCGATTTTAACCTGTCTTATCTCAACACCTGGACCGAGCAAGTTCGCGAGTGGCTGACCCAGGGAACGCAAGTGTATTTCTTCGTTCACTGTCCAGTCGAAGTTCACTCGCCGCAAAATGCCCGCTTATTTCAGCAGCTTTTAGCACAGCAGAAAGTCTCTGTGCCGCCCCTTCCCTGGGAGCAAATCAGCCTGAACGAATCTACTCCGCCTCAATCTACCCAGCTCGAACTTTTCTAACCGACCCCCTGCCTCCTCCTGGAACTCAGCTAAAGAATTCCTGCGTCCTGAATAGAATCCTCTGCGATCGTGGCAGAGTAGACTTTACCGTTTGACGTGCATATCCCATGAGTTCTCCTGACGCAAATTCCCCGCCGATGCCAGACCGTCCCACTGGACAAACCCCGCCGATGAATCTCAGCACTCGACTTGCCTATGGCGCAGGCGATCTGGGTCCGGCGATTACCGCGAATGTTCTGGCATTCTTTTCGCTCGTCTTTTTCACGAACGTTGCCGGACTGAACGCCGCCGTTGCGGGTAGCATTCTGCTGGTTGGCAAAATCTGGGATGCGGTGAATGATCCGATCGTCGGGCTATTGAGCGATCGAACGCAGTCAGCCCAAGGCAGACGCTATCCCTGGATGCTGTACGGCGCGATTCCGTTTGGGATAACTTTCTTTTTGCTGTGGTTGGTTCCTCGCTTCAGTGCAGATCCGGGCGCAAATCAGCAGGCGTTGTTCTGGTACTACGTCATTATCGGCATCCTGTTTAATAGCTTTTATACAATGGTCAACTTGCCCTACACGGCACTGACTGCTGAACTAACGCAGGACTACAACGAGCGCACCCGCTTGAACAGCTATCGGTTTGCGTTTTCGATCGGCGGCAGTATCTTTTCACTGATTCTGGCACTGCTGATTTTTCAGGCGTTTCCCAACCCAGAGCAGCAGTATTTGATTCTGGGGGGCATTTGCGCTGTGATTTCGACAATTCCGCTTTACTGGTGTGTGTTTGGCACATCGGCGCGATCGAAAGTCGTTGCCCGCATTACAGATTCAGCAACCCCCACCGCCCAAAACCTCAGCCTCGCCGTGAACGCCCTTCCTCAGTGGCTTCAGCGATGGCTCACCTCCACGCAGGGAGAACAATGGCGGCAGAAGAGCTGGCTCGTCAATTTTCTCGTCACTTTCACCAATGTGCCGTTTCTGTATGTAATTGGCATTTACCTGTTTTCCTGGCTGGCAGTTCAAGTCACGGCTTCAATCCTGCCCTACTATGTGGTAGACGCGCTCAGGCTGCCCTCGGCAAACTTCACTGTGATCGCGCTGATCGTGCAGGCGACGGCTCTGGTGCTGCTGTTCTTTTGGCAACGAGTCAGCGATCGCTACGGCAAAAAAGCGACCTACTTCATGGGCATGGTGCTATGGATGATTGCTCAGGGTTTACTGTTTGGCTTGCGTCCCGATCAGGTTTCTCTGGTTTACCCGCTGGCAGTCATGGCAGGTGCGGGAGTGTCGATCGCCTATTTAATTCCCTGGTCGATGATTCCCGACGTGATCGAACTCGATGAACTGCGAACCGGACAGCGACGGGAAGGCATTTTCTACAGCTTTATGGTGCTGCTGCAAAAGCTTGGACTTGCGGTAGGGCTATTTCTCGTGGGGCAATCGCTCGATCGCGCCGGATTTTTGGCAACCACTCCCGGACAGCCGCCGCCTGTTCAGCCCGAAACCGCAGTGCAGGCGATTCGATTGGCGATCGGACCCTTTCCCACAGTGGCTTTGATCTGCGGCATGGTGCTGGCTTATTTCTATCCCATTACTCGCGAGAAACACGCCGAGATGCTGCTAAAGCTGCATGAACGGAAAAAGCAGACGCAGGAAGAAGCATAAAAGCAGTTTAGGAGAAGGACTGGCGATGGTGCGAAGAGGCTTTCCTCAGGGGGTGAATTAGCTTCATTGAAACTCAGGTACTCCTTGTCTTTGCCCACCGCTTTGCTCTGCACCTGCCTCTGCAAGGGATCAGGTTAAAGCGATCCCAGACAAGATAAAATCAGCATTACGGGTCGAATCCAGTTGAATGTTCGATCGGATACTATCCATACTGCGCTCTATACTACTGAGGTTTTATGAACAGATTTCTGTCTCGTGTATTTGCTCTCGCGCTGGTTCTGGTGGTTGGGTTAATGGGCTGCTCATCGTCGCCAACCGGACTCAGCGGCAACTATCGCCAAGATACCCTGGCACTGATCGAAAGCCTCAAAGGGGCACTAGAATTGCCAAATGATTCGCCTGACAAGATAGAAGCACAGGTAGAAGCGCGTGAAAAGATTAACGATTTCTCAGCTCGCTATCGCCGCGACGGTTCGCTGCTGAAGCTTAGCTCTTTTACTACGATGAGAACTGCTCTGAACTCGCTTGCAGGTCACTACAGCTCCTATCCCAATCGCCCTGTCCCCCAAAAACTAAAGGACCGTCTGGAAATTGAATTTAATCAGGTCGAAGCGGCTCTAAGACGAGAAGGTTAATATTCGCTCTTAATCTGTAGTTTTCAACTTAAAAAATTGAGTTTCTAACTTAAAAATTGCAAGCTGCGAGGGGTCGATCGATCCCTCTTTTTGTTGGTTTTGTAGTCAGTGGATGGACATCATTAAACGAAGGATGGGTTAAACAAAGCGGTAACCCGTTCATCTCCAGCATTTCTGACGATGATACTTACGCTGTGATAACCCATTCTCCGAAGAGCCTTTTAATTCTGCTGACCTGCCTATCTCTGGTTGAATGATGTCCTGCTACTTGCCAGAGATTCTACATTGCCCCCTAAATTCCTCAATTCCAGAAGACTTTGAACCCGGCAAGAGATCTAGGTCTGTCACCTTGTTGGGAGCTAGAGGGCAATTCGGATCGCTTTTACTATTTCTCAGATATCTTCTCAGACATCTTTGCTGAAGCAAGCGAACGCCACGACTCCTCTGTTACTCAGAAGTTTTTGCGACATAGCTTTGAACAATACCGTTCTTCTGCATCATGAATTTTTCGAGCTTTTTATACAGCTCGATCGGGAAGAAGCGAACTGAATACGCAGCCGCAAAAGTCTGAAACGTTCGATAGGGTTCTTCTGTCAAAATCGGGCTGTAGGCTGACATCGCTCTGTGTGAAAAAGAGATCGCCATTTGCCCATCACGTAGCGAAACGGCTCGTCGAGCTAAATGACGCAACTGATAAGCCATCGCAGGGCGCATCCATTTCTGGCAAGCGTCTGGAGCGTACTGCTCTACCGCTTTAAGCATTCGTTCCCAGGAAGCTAATTTCTTCTCAAGGTTGGCAGAAAATCCTCTTGAGTTCACTCGATAGAGCGTTAGTGCATCTGGAATTCCAGCAACTTTCCAAGACGTTGTCAAAGCAATTCTCATCCAACACTCCACATCTTCAGAAGGATGGATGCTTCGATCGGGGTTAAAAAAGCAAGTTTGCTCTGTTTGACCCTGATTAAGGGTGTATTTGATATCTTCTAAAGTGCTACGTCGAATCACAGGTACAGAGCCATTGCCGATCGGTGTTCGACAAAGTAAATCGAGTGGTGTGATGTCTTCTAGCTTCGTGATGACCTGATACATTCCAAGCGATCGATCAAATTCATCGATCAACTCCGATCGGCAAAAACTGACACCAACTTCAGGAGCATTATTGAGATGTTCTACATGCTTAGCGAGCTTGTCAGGTTGCCATAAATCATCTCCGTCGAGAAAGGCAATATATTCTCCGTCAGAGTTGGCAATTCCAAGGTTTCTAGCAGCAGCAGGTCCCTGGTTTTCCTGGCGTAGAATTCTGATTCGAGGATCTTTAAACCGTTGGCAAATTTCAACGCTTCTATCTGGTGAGCCATCATCAACAATCACCAGTTCAAAGTTTTGATAACTCTGTGCCAGAACAGATTCGATCGTTGAAGCGATATACTTTTCTACTCCATAAACAGGGATAATTACTGTTACCTTGTTCATACAATTCTCCAATTCAAAGAATACTGTAGGCACTAAACTTTACCCGAATCTTTTTACTCTTTTTGAGCTAGGAGGCGCAGCAGGAACACACCGAAGCATCAGCTACATCGGTACAAAAATAAACAGATGAATGCAGTTAGCAAGAAATGGAAAAACCAAGAGAGAACCCATGCTGGGAAAGCTCTCGTTTCTCTGGTTTGGTTTGATTAGGTTTGTCCTTTTCCTCAAATCGAGAAGGTGATATCAATAGCCATCATTGCTCTGGCAATCGATACTCTTTTTGTTGCTGAGCAAAGGCTATGAAGCTTGGAAAAAGAAATTCCAAGGGATAAAGAATCTTCTATTCGTTAAAACCCTGATTCGCTAGCAATCTTGAAGCGATGCACCATCAGCATTATCTAAGCTCCTTGGAAAAAGGGATTCCAAGGGATGAAGAATCTTCTATTCGTTAAAACCCTGATTCGCTAACAATCTTGAAGCGATGCACCATCTAGCATTATCTAAGCTCCTTGAAAAAAGAGATTCCAAGGGATAAAGAATCTTCTGTTCGCTAGAACCCTAATTCGCTAACAATCTTGAAGCGATGCACCATCAGCATTATTTAAGTTCATACCCCCTCGGTGAACATCCGCATTTGGTGCTTCTTTACAAAAAGAACATATTATTGATTGCGTAGTAATCCTTGGTTAAAGGCAGCCTTTAGCAATTTCATGACGAAAGCAAAATGCTTTGCCTTGAAGGATTTGGGAGAATTAGGAGCTGCGAACATCCGCATTTGGTGCTTCTTTACAGAAAGAACATATTATCGATTGCGTAGTAACACTGGTTAAAGGCAGTCTTTACAGAAAGAACATATTATCGATTGCGTAGTAACACTGGTTAAAGGCAGTCTTTAGCAATTTCATGACAAAAGCAAAATGCTTTGCTTTGAAGGATTTGGGAGAATTAGGGGCTGCTTTAACGTTTCTTTTCCAGTCAGAATGTTTTTTCCAAAATTCTAGATTTCGATTCTGCAATGTTTCACCCTACCTTGACCGTTTCTTTCACTTACAGGGCAGTTTCAGCAAGAATTATGGTTTCTCAACGGTTGTGGACGGCAATCGGGTTACGGCTCCCGCTTGGTTCCCCCTCCGCGCTGGCTGGCAGAGTTTCTGAAGGTGCTGGACACTCGAATTGAACACGCCCGCTTCGCCCTGGTGTAGTAGAAGCAAAAGGCTGTTTCTTCAGCATGGCTTAGCCTGGCTGCGCTTAAACTCGGTTTGCCTGGGCGATCGTCCGGTTGCTTCAGCATGCCTGAATCGATTCGCGAGTGGAGTGCGATCGTTTGGCTTCCTCTCACAGTCAGCTCCCACGACCTTTAGAATAAATGACAGCGACGCAGAGGAGAGCTTGAATGGAGATTGCCTCAAGAAAACCGCGATCGTCCCGGAACTGGGCCGGCGGGACGGCAGATTTTTTACTAGCGGGAATGGTTGTGGGTCCGCTGATGGCTCCGTTTCTGGCAGGGTCAGGATTGTCGGGTGTACCGATCGTGGCAAATATTATTTATTTCATGGGTCGTCACGTCTGCCCGCAGCCCGAATTGGGTCTTGCCCTGTCGCCCCCTTGGATAATGGCAGTCTGTATGCGCTGCTATGGTACGGTTCTGGGTTTATTCGTAACGCGATTACTTTATGGCATGACGAAAGGCAGAGGATTTTACTGGCTGCATCAGTACGGCTGGGGCGGGGCGATTTTTGCCAGTGGGCTGATGATGGCTTATGGATTTGAGTACGGAGCGCAGATGTTTGCGGGCTGGCAAGTCAACCAGGGCGTCATGACCCTGTTTGGACTGATCACAGGCGTTGGTTGGGGACTGCTGGCAATGCCGATTTTGCACGGTTTAAGGAAAGTTGCCGCACCTGCTCAGTAGCATTGCTCAAAGAGAATATGGCGGGAACTCTGGGAGAACGCTGAAAGTACAATTCCTGAAGCGAGGTGAAACTTTTGCGGGTTTCTCCTGATCCTGCTGGGTTAAACCTCGTTCAAAAACTCATAGAATAGGGAAAATTATCGTCTGAATCTTTTAATTACATCTCTTTGTATTAATTCTGGCATGACCCACACCACCGACATCTCGACGCTTGCCCGCTGGATGGCAGCTGACTTTAGCAACCAGGCGCAGGCATTTGAAAATCCACCCTTTTTTGCTCACATTCGAGTTTGTATGCGTCCGCTACCCGTTGATCTGTTGTCGGGTACGAGCCTCTTTGTTGAGCAGGCATACGACTATATGCTGAATGATCCTTACCGGGTGCGCGTTCTCAAGCTGATCGCGAAAGGCGATCGCATTGAAATCGAAAACTATGTCGTCAAAGACGAAACGGCTCTATATGGTGCGTCTCGCGATTTGAATCGGCTGCAAACGCTGCGACCAGACCAGCTTGAGAAGCTTCCAGGCTGTAACATGATTGTCCAATGGACTGGGCATAGCTTTAAAGGTTCGGTGGAACCCGGCAAAGCCTGTATTGTGCATCGTAAAGGGCAGGCAACTTATCTAGACAGCGAATTTGAAATTGACGAGCAGAAGTTTATCAGCCTCGATCGCGGGCTTGATCCAGACACCAACGAGCTAGTGTGGGGATCGATTGCCGGACCATTTCACTTTATTCGACGAGCCAGCTTTGCAAATGAAGTTAAAGTTTCACACTAACTTCAGCAATTTCACTGAGAAGCTAGATTAAGATCAGGTGCCAATAAGCCACTTCAGCAAAGAGAGACACTGAGAAAATTAATCAATACTCATTTTTAGGATTCATATCGATACTCATTTTTGGGATTCATAAATAGGAGTCTTAGGAAACCATAGGAAGAAGAGAGATTACAGGAAAAAGATTGCAGGAAAACCGATCGCAGAAAAAATGATCGCAGGAACCTGTCCTTGGGCACTTGTAGTCAGAGTATAAATGTGATACTTCTGCTGCAGGTGTTACCTGGAATTGTTTTCTGCATCGTGTTCCCTGTGTTGTATCCCCTGCATTGTGTCTCCTGTGCCGTGTTTCCCTGGATTGCTTCATCGTGCTGTTTGCTGTCCTGCCCCTGATAGCTGACTGTACAACTGTTCGACAGTTCACTCGATCGCCTTAAACAAACCGATCGCCTCAGGCGCTTCGCTTACGTTCATAGCACTATTTAGGAAGTCGTCAAGCATGATGGATTCCTGGTCAGATTACTATCAGCGTCGGACCATCCAAGTTCAGCCCAATCTTTTGCAGGAGCAGTTACTCTACAGCCATCTTCTCGATTGTGCCAGGGTAGAATCACCCGATGCGCTGATCGAGCGCTTTTGGATGCTGTTCATTGATGGCGCAGGCTACCCAAATCATGAAATTTGGCTGGCACTTAAGTGCGTGATTGACTCACCCTACGTTGAGAAGGATTTTAAGTTCATTCTCAATCGAAGCTGTCACATTTTGATTAACCACTGGCTAATGCAGCCCCGGCTCCACAGTGCGATCTCGGAGTTAGTGAACCAATTCGATCGCGTTTCAAACAGTCATGCTCGATCGCGAACAACCCTTCGCCTTCGGCAGCTTGTGAAGCAGTTTAAATCCACCGAGCAGTATGCCGCCCTGCAACGCCTGGCACAGGTGGTTAGTCAAACGCCAGATAACTACACTGGCTCCAGACCCTTGAGAACGCTGATTCGCCGCTATCCCTGCCTGTACGAAGCAAACCTGCTGACTAGGGACAGTTCAGACGAGCAGCGTCGTCGGGTGCGCCAGATTCGCCGTCAAGTGCAGCGTCAGTTTGAGCGAGACCTCGCCTGCTATGCTACCCATCGACAGATCGGCAACAGCTTCAGCCTTCAATCCAATGAGGTTCAGCCTGATGTGCGGCAGGATGGTCGATTGCCCCAGCCCAATGGCTCTTGTGCATCGCTGCAAAACCCGACCCTACTTAGCGATCGCCAGATCGATCGGGCACTGCTCCACTTCGGCGGCAAGATCGATGGTTCTAATACTTACCGCGATCGGGCACATCGCTTTGTTACCTATACCAGTCACACTTCGTCCTATCGATCGTTTAAGGATGACCTCTACGAGTATTTGGTGGAGTCGATCGATCCAAAATATGGCAATTGCCAGTTTAATTCGCGCCTGCACCAGTTCTTAAAGGAAACGCTGCCAGAGCATCACGCCGACCCGTTTTCCGATGTGCTGATGGTGCAAACCTGCCGCCGTCTGCTGAACCTCCTGGTCGTAGACAGTCCTCAGAAGCTCAACCACAGTTTATTTGTCGATCTGACGGGCAATCTGGGCATTACAACGACGATCGGGCTGCTGCTGAAGATTGTCTTGATTTGCCGCAAGGTGAAGCCCTGCCTGGAAGCACGTCTGGCGATTTTGTTTAAGCACTATGAAACCTATGCCAGCGATGCTGTAACCTGGCTGATTCAATCGCTCGAGAACCTTAACATCGCGCTAAGCCTTAACTTTGGCACGCTGAAGCTGTATCAGGGGAGTTCTCCCTGCGGCTCATAAAGGGTGTTGGAATCATACAGAGGTTTTGAAAGGGCGATCGAACCGCCCCCTAAATCCCACATTCAGGGGAGACTTTGAGCCGGAGTAAAGTTTGAAGTCCTTGGGTTGAGGAATTCTGAACTGAACCTTTGATCGGAAGTCTCCTACGGATGGGAACTGGGGGCGAATGCAGGAATGCTGGTACTTTCAAGGGAATGTTTTAAATCACCCTTATAAATTCCCTAGCTGACTTTGTGTTCGTAGTAGCTGGAGATATGCTCGTAGACTTCATCGGGGAACTGGAGGTCGCGATAAACGTTGCAGCTATCGGGATCGTCGGGATTGGGGCAAATGGGGAAATCCTGCTGCTGCTGCCAGTCTAAGATGCGATCGCGCTTGGGCGGATTATAGTCTTTGCCCTCGACCTGCTTCACCAGTGCCTTAGCTTCCGTTTCGCTGAAATCGGAGTCTTTTTGCAGATATTCAATCAGCTCGTCTTCTGTCATAAAATGACGCGCAATCATGGCAAAGGTCAGTCTGCCGTAATGTCCAATGTCTTTGCCTTCATTGAGGGCATCCAGCAGATGCGCCATCATTTCGCTTTTCCGAAGTTCTTCGAGTGCCATATCGGTTTCCCGGTTCAAGAATCCATACTCTTCCTGTTATAAGCAGCAACGATCGATGTGCCGTCTATCTCAGGGTATTGATTCTAGTACATAGGAACTAACAAAAGGGAGATAAAAGAATGAGCGGGTCAGTGAAAGCTGCTTTGCAAAAACCACTGCCATAGGAAAAATGACAGCATTCCCAGTCCGATCGTAAGCAACAGATTTTTGGTTTTGTAGCTGACCAGAACCGCGACAATTGCCCCGACCAGTCGAGCATTGGTTGGCGTGATTTGCAGCTCATTCCCCGTCGGCATTAGCACCGCAGGAACCACGATCGCTGTCAGCACTGCCGGAGGAATGTATCGCAGCAGTTGCGTGAGTTTTGAGGACAGGCGAATCCGTCCGCAGAGTGCCAGCAGCCCATAGCGAATTGCAAACGTGATTGCCGCCATGCCAGCAATTAAATAAAATTCGTTCATTTTGTCTCCTGACTAAAAAACTGCTCTACAGCGAATCCGGCGGCTACCCCTGCTAAAGCGGCAACTAACAAGCCCAGTTGATGCGGCAGAGAATGGGCAAGCAACGCAGTTACACCTGCAACCAGAACGGTCATGAGCATGGGAACGGTGATGACGTAGGGAACGACCATGCCAATAAACGTGACCGACATGGCAAAATCAAGACCCCACTGTGTTGCATCAGGAAGCTGCTGACCGAGCCAGATGCCAATCGCCGTCCAGAATTGCCAGTTCCCATACATAAACAGGGCGGCTCCCAGGTAATACCAGTGCTTGTAGGGCGACGGATCAGATTGATAGTAGCGGGCGATCGCCACCGCAAAGGATTCATCGGTGAGCCAGAAGCCCATTGCCAATCGCCATCGGTGAGCCAGTTTTCCCACATAAGGAAGCAACCCGATCGCGTACAGCAGATGGCGCAGGTTGACGACCAGCGTCGTGAGCAAAATTAGCGGTAAAGGCGTTCCAACGGCCAGTAAGCCTAGCGAGATGAACTGCGCTGACCCGGCAAACACGAAAGCAGACATTGCCAGCGTTCCGGCGATCGAGAGTCCGCTCTTGACTGCCAGCGTTCCAAACAAGATTCCAAACGGCGTTGCCCCGACCACGAGCGGAAACATGGCTCGACTGCCTGCCCAAAACTCGGATCGAGGTGTGGGTAGACCCGCCGAAACGGAAGTAGAGTGAAGCATTCCTGTGAGTGAACCCTAATTGAATGAATTACAACCGTCCTATTCTAGGAAAACTGCTTCTGGCAAATCTTGGACGTTTTTGCAGCCGATCGCATACTGCTTTGGCGTAACTCCAACCAGTCGTTTGAAATGGCGATTCAGGTGACTTTGATCTGTGAATCCGGTATCGACAGCGGCTTGCGCTAAGGGAACTCCCGATCGCAGCAGTGCCTTCGCATTCATGACGCGGGTTTGCACCAGATAAACGTGCGGCGGCAAACCAACGTGCTTCTGAAACAAACGCAGTAGCCGGAGCGGTTTGAGTTGGGCAAGCTGGGCAAGCTGCTCCAGGGTAATACTGTGCATATAGTTTGCCTTCAGATAATCCTGAACCTGCCGGACAACCTGGATCTCATTGCCAATGGGAGTAAAGCGAGGACAAACATCGGCATATCGGGCAATGAGCTGGGCAAATAGCCACAAAAAGCGTGACTCTCGCTCTAAAACCGATCGCGAATGCTCAATTGTTTGATGAAGCTGCCGAAGCAGCGCCGCTAACTGGGGGTCATCCATCACGGGATTGGGGAAGTAGGGCACTTCGATCGGTTGCTTTGCACTTTCCTGAAGCGTTAGTCGTCCGGTAAATTCGGCTGCCGCCTTTTGCATCAGAGAGACATCCGGGTACAGCATTCGATAAGTCCAGCCATCAGAATTTGCGGCGTGTCCCGTATGCACTTCGCCAGGGTGAATTACCACAATGCTGCCTGCCGGAGCCTGATGAGTTGCGCCCTGATAGGTGAATTCTTCGATGCCCTGCTCGATGACGCCGATCGCATACCCTTCGTGAGTATGGCGTGAGAAGGTATGCGTCACATAAGTTGCGCGCAGCATCTCTAAGTTTTGCAACGCAGGATCGCGCCAAAACTTGGCAGTTTCCTGAAGCGGTTGCGCCATCTTTTTCCCTGAGTCTACTTAAAACAGATAGCTTTAGCGTAGAAGATTTCTGCCCGGTCTGTCTCGGATGTTTTTGCATCAGCTAAGGCACTGCTAGAGGCTGTCGCGGCAAGGAGCAATCCTATCCATATCTTTTTGAACTCTTGCTTAATCTTTCTTAAGGAATTTTCTAACGATCGTTAGGTGTAAATTGGTTTTCGGAACCGCTACTTTAAGTTATGTATTTACACTACGTTATTTTCCCCTAAAGATTAACGCATAGAGGTTTCAATGAACGCTACGACTCCTATAAATTTCAGAGAAAATAGCGAAGTAGATTCTAAAAACAATGGAGAACCTTCTGAACTAGAGAAAAAGCTAAATGATTTAATTACTGTTTCAGAATTACTAGTCAAGTTAATAAACCTGAGAGCAGTATCTATAAGACTCCATGCAGAATTACTCTACCGTCCTAAATACATTAAGGGTGAGAAAAAAGAAACGAAAATTAAAGTGATTCAGGAAGCCCTAATCGAGCCTGAGCCTCTTTTTGAATTAGCAGAATCTTTGAAGGAAACTCCGCTAAATCAGCATCAGAAACGATTGCCCGGGCTATTGCATGACGTAACAAAGATTAATTCTGGAGATGAAGTTCTACTAAAAGAAAAACAAATTAGAGAAATTATTAGTGATATTAACTTGATGCACAAGAAACTGAATAGTCTTTTTAATCACTCTTTACTACCTATTTCTATTAGGGGTGAGGTTGTTCAAACTTTAATGCCTAAGATTGGACATCCAGAATTGATTCAAGAAGCAGAAAGTAACTACAAAATCATCAGAAAGCTGCTAGCTTCAATTCAAGCATTGCTTACTGATGAAGAGGATTGTCAGCAGGAACAGAAGTCACAAAAGGAAAATGATGGTGTAGATGCTATCGACATCGAAAAGCTATTAAAACTAGATATTCTACACCCAAAGGCGCAGTCAATTATTGGTGCAATGACCGCAATAGAATTACGCAGGTTACGAATGGAAGAGCTGTTTTTCCAGGATCAGAAGAAAAGACAAAAGACTGTTAGATTGGCTACAAGTTATATTGTTGTAGTTGCGATCGTTACTCTGTTTATTCCTACACTTGAAGCTATTTTTCCTGGGCTGTTGCAAGCGATTCTTTCTAATCTTTCTAAACTTTTTAAACTGAAATTAAATTTTCCAACTAGTTTTGATAGTAGGACAATTAGTACTCAAACTGTTCCACTCCTTAATATACCTGCATCTGTAATCATCTGGAGCTTCATTGGTAGCTTTGCTGCAATGATCCATCGCTTTAATCGAAACTCAGTTTATTACTTTAATGACCTTGTTAAGTGGATGCTGACGCGCCATGTTCAAGGAGTTGTTCTCAGCTCAGCTTTTTATTTAGTTTTAGTTTCTGGATTATTCTTAATATCAGGAAATGGACAATCTCTCGGTTCAAGCCAAGATAATAATGTAATTTCCGATAATAATGTAATTTTGGTTTTATCGTTTTTAATTGGTTTTAGCGATCGATTTGTAGATAGCGTATTTGATACGTTAATTGAGAAATATTCAGGAAACAAAAAGGCTGCACCGAAGAGAAGATCACTGCGCTTAAGGCGTTAAGTCGCAAGCGTAAGATATTTCGCAACGTGACACATGAGTTTCAGAGATTCATGCATCTCAACGATCGCCTTTCCCATTACAAAAGCTCAATGCGTTACGGCTTACGCCTAACACATCCTACGAAATTCGATCGAATCGAGTTTTTAGCTCAGTGCAGTCACTTCTTTCTGCTGCTGATAAATTTGCTTAAAGCGGTTTTGCTGCACTTTGTGATCGACGATCGGTTCTGGGTAGCCGCAGCGTTCGCGATCGTAGGAGCCAATCTTGCCTGTGACTAAATCGGCTGTGTCGATGCTCCGCAGTTCCGGTAGATATTCGCGGATATAGTCGGCTTCCGGGTCAAATTTTTGTGCCTGGCTTGCAGGGTTGAAAATGCGAAGCGGCTTTGGATCCATACCGCTCGATGCCGTCCATTGCCAGCCGCCGTTATTGGCAGACAGATCGCCGTCTACGAGCTTTTGCATGAAATATTTTTCGCCCAATCGCGGATCGAGCAGCAGATCTTTCACCATGAAGCTTGCAACAATCATGCGGCAACGGTTGTGCATCCAGCCGATCGTATTCATTTGACGTATGGCAGCATCGACGATCGGGTATCCGGTTCGCCCTTCGCACCACGCCTGAAAGTAATCGTCCCGGTTTTCCCAGGGAAAGTTTTTGAACGAATCTCGGTATGCACCGTCTGCCAGTTCCGGAAAGCTGTACATCGCGTGCTGATAAAACTCTCGCCAGGCAATCTCCTGCTGCCAGGACTGCACATTTTCCCGCGTTTCATCGCTGCGGCTCTGGCCATAAACCTGCTCGGTTGCTGCCCAAACGGTTCGCACGCCGATCGTGCCAAATTTCAACGCCGCGCTGAGCTGAGACGTGCCCCGCACCGAGGGAAAATTGCGCTGTTCGCCGTATTCCGTGAGCGAGTCGTTGCAGAATTCTTCTAGTCGCGCCATTGCCGCACTCGTGCCCGGAGCCAGGGGAAGAACGTCTACATCCCAGACAAAGCCCAGATCCTTCGCGCTGGGTAGGGCGGTAGCTTCGCTGTTGCCGGAGGCAATCGTCCCGACGGCTTGAGCGGCCTGCTGTTCAGCTTCGGTCAGACCCGTTGCTCCTTCCAGATTCAGAGCCGGAGCTGCTTTGGGCTGACTTCTCCAGTTGCGCCAGAACGGACTGAAGACGGTGTAGGGCTGTCCCGATCCGGTGATCACTGCCCTAGGGGCGTGCAAAAGCTGATCCCAAAAGGGTTGAACTTCGATGCCCGCTTCGCGCAGAGCGGCTGCTACGGTTCGATCGCGTTCCCGTCCGTAAGGTTCGACATCGCGATTCAGGTGAACGGCTTTAACATTCAGAGCCTTTGCCAGTGCCGGAATTCGCTCGATCGGGTTGCCTTCCAGAATCAAGAGCTGGCTGCCTGCCTGGGTATACTGCTGCTGTAACTCTCGCAGGCTTTCGATCAAATAAGTGACTCTGGCAGGAGCAACATCATCACGATCGAGAATCAGGCGATCGAGGCAAAAGACCCCGACGACTCTAGGCGTTTTCTGACGGGCAGCCGCCAGTCCGATATTGTCAACCGTTCGTAAGTCGCGACGATGCCAGAACAGAATCAGATCAGTCATGAAATGAATTAGCGTGGTGAGGGATGAACATTTGTCCTATCTTGAATTGTGGCAGGCAGAAAAAACTCTAGCAGAAGATATTGCAAAGTAACCGATATTTCGCGAATTTTCTAAAGCGGAACCAGATTAACCTAAGCTCTTATTAGGCTGGTGATTTAATATCAGGGCAGAAAAGTTCTTCAGCGTCTAGAGCAAGTGTTGTGTCACGATCTACCCCTACCTCGACTATCGGTGGTGCTGCCAGAGAGTACCACTGGAACTGGAAGAAAAAGTCCGTCACGATCGCCTATGAAGTGATGGGAGAGGGCAAACCGATTTTGCTCTTGCCTGCCCTCAGCAGCGTTTCATCGCGGGGCGAAATGCGGGGAATTGCTGAACGGCTTGCCCAGCAGTATCAGGTGGTGGCGATCGACTGGTTGGGCTTTGGCGAATCTTCCCGTCCGTTTTTGAACTACACGCCCCCGGTCTATCGGGCACTGCTGCGCGACTTTGTGCGATCGATGTTCTTGGAACCCGTGGTCGTGATTGCGGCAGGACATGGAGCCGGATACGTGATGGATCTGACCCAGCAGCCGAATCCGCCTTGGTCCTGGGTGGTGCTGGTTTCCCCTACGTGGCGCGGACCGCTGCCGGCTGCCTTTGGTGAGCATCGCTGGTTTTATAAGCTGCTTAAGACGATCGTTCGCCTGCCGCTGCTGGGACAGTTGCTTTATTTTCTGAATACGCTGCCGCCCTTTCTGGCACTGATGTATCGTCGCCACGTTTACGGCAACGGCAAAAATGTCACCCGGAAGCTCATTGGGCAGAAATGGCGCACGACGCAACGCTGGGGAGCGAGACACGCCTCGGTTGCTTTCGTTACGGGAGCACTGGATTCGGTTAAGAACCGCAGCAAATTTATGGACTACTTTCAGCCTTTGCCGCCCGTCCCGGTACTGATGGTGATCGGCGAACAAACGCCACCTAAATCAAGAGCCGAGATGGAAGTGCTGGCACACTTTACCGCTGTGCAGGTCTACCGGATGCCCGGTTCGCTTGGACTGCATGAGGAATATCCAGAGGAACTGATTGAGGGAATTTTGCCCTTTTTGAATAAGTATTTGTCCTAACGAATTCTGTAGCATGGGGACTGCCTTCCCCTATCCCCGCAGATGGTTTGAGCAGTGTTTCAAGTTTTACATCGCCTTTAAAAACGATGAGTGCCCCACCCGCAGATAAGACACTCACCGCACAAACGCTTTAGGAGCAAAGATCCTTACCCGCTCCTGTCGGCAATCCCTGGCAAACCTGTTCCTTAGTCAGGAAGCCATCTTTGATCACCGTGTCTTGAATATTACTGGCATCTACAAGCTGCGGCTTCGAGAGCGCAGAGAGAATTTGACCGCCCTCAGTCGTTTTCGTCGTCGCATTGGTCAACGAGGCAGTATCCGTGCCGTTGCTCAGAGCCGCCACAATTTGAGCCGCTGCTGTTGCAATATTAATGAGCGGCTTATAAATGGTCATGCTTTGATCGCCTGCCAGAATCGCCTGAATATTGGAGGCATTGGCATCCTGACCTGTCACCAGCACTTTACCGTTGAGGTTTTGGGCGCGCAGTGCGGCGATCGCTCCCGTCGAGAGAATATCGCTGGCAGCGTAGATTGCCTGAACGTTGTTTTTTTCGCGGGTCAGTACGCCTTCGGTGAGCGATTGCGCTTTTGCCAGATCCCAGTTCGGCGTGTACTGATCAAATACCAGGTTCAACTCCCCCCGATCGAAATACGGCTGCAGGACTTTCAGCGCACCCTCACGGAACTGCAACGCATTATTATCGGTGCGGGAGCCATTCAGCATTGCCACGTTTGCACCGCGCTTCAGTCCGTAGGCTCCTTTTTTATACTGATCGATAATGTATTGCCCCTGCATTTCACCGACGCGCACGTTATCAAACGAAACGTAGTAAGCAAGGTCATTGTCTTGAATCAGTCGATCGTAGGCAATCACCGGAACGCCAGTGGTTTTCGCGGACTGCACGATCGCCGAAGCTTTTTGACTATCGTTCGCACCAATTACTAAAATGCAGGCTCCTCGTGTTAAAGCGGATTCTGCCTGGTTTTGCTGGGCATCGGCGTTATTGTTGGCGTTTGCATATTGAATCTGAGCATCAGGAAGGGCCTTTTTGATTTCCTGTTCTAGCAGGGGGCGATCGTAGCTTTCCCAGCGGGTTGAAGTGTCAGTTTCGGGCAGCAAGATTCCAATATTCTTACAGCCCTGGGCAGCAGGAAACGCAGTCGAGGCGTTTGTGGTTGGGCGATTTTGATTTTGTGCCGTATTTCCGTTAGGAGCTGACGCATTTTGGCTACAGGCAGTCAACGCGTTGAAGAAAAGAAAGCTACCTAAGAAGAATGCAAAAAATCTACTTAAAGACTGATTTCTTCTAAACATAGGGGTATACTTTTACGCGACGCGAGATATGAAGAGACGAAAGGGAGTTAAGTTTTTCTTCCTCTGGAAGAACCTATTAAAAACAACCCGAAATACTCTAACTTCAGAGCTTTTCATTATTCTTTAAGAAGCGTTTTACAAGAATAAAAATCCTGCGTTTTTCAATAGCAATTCAGCTTAGTCACTTCCGCTGAAAAAAGACATCATTCAGAATGAGGATAAACTGATTCCCATTCAATACAAGCCAGGTTCATGAAGTGATATTAAGCCTTGTAAAAGGATTGGCAAAAAATCTTTTTTGTGAAGCGATACTGAAATACTTAAATAAGTTATTTAAAACAAAATAGCAACTGCTCGCCTTTTCAGAGGGTGTTTTGAAACGGTGTGAAAGAACGGTGTGAAAGAGTGAATTGCCTCTTGTCGTCTGGCTTTAAGGCAGCGAAATTTGCTTAAACATCCACCTCGATCGCGGGCTTCCATCAGCAAAGAAGCGGCTGGTTTCCCCCATGTGATAGCCTAATCGATCGTAAAACAGCGCGTTTTCAGGTTGTGCCAGCCGATATTCTAGCCGCACCCAATTCACCTGATGTTCCTGAGCAAATGCCTCAACTGCCTGCATTAATTGCCGCCCGATGCCCTGACGCTGATACTGGGGCAACACCGCCAATCGATGAACATAGACAAACGGCTGACACGCTGCGACATCGTTCCGCACCTGACACCGAACGCTGCCCCCAATCTGCCCTGCAGTTTCACAGAGCACGATGATTCCTGCGGCTAACTCCTGCGCGACATCGGCTTCGGTTTCCTGCCACAGGCTGCTGTAGGGAAGCCGATCGCGGTAGCCAGCATAGGCGATCTGGGTCATGGCATGAATCGCAGGCACATCGGCAGGCGCAGCATTGCGTAAAGTACCGACCTGGAGACAGCTACCTTCCTGGGAAACAGCAAAGCGATCGATCGTCATCTGTTAACCGTGTTTCTAGAGACCAAATCAAGACGAGCCAAATTTTTGCTTTGCCTGTTCGTAAACTTCCACGGTGATCTGCGTTAAGCCTGCGTCCTGAGCAAACTTCTCGATCTTCTTGCGAGCCGCCGGACGCACAAAAAACGGAATTTCTTTCAGGCGAGCTTCTGCTTCAGTCGTCCATTCGATCGCGCTACTCATAGGTTTTTGATCTGTTTTTGATCTTAGTGGTTCAGCGTTCAATTCATTCGTCTATTTACTCTACCCTGTTTCCCATTTCTCAAAAATGCTCACCCCCGCATAGGCCCAGAATTCATGCTCTGCACAATCGCATTCCGCATTCCTATTCCTGGACAGATAAAAATTATTCCTCGTCGCGCCCGATGTACAGTGAGAATACGATTTTGAGCATTGATTTTGAGCATTGATTCCGAGTACTGACTCTGAGTATTGCCTATGACCGCATCAGGCTACATTCTGGCACTGGATTTAGGAACGACGGGCAACCGTGCCTTTGTATTTGATGCGACAGGGCAGATTGTCAGTCAGGCATATCGGGAACTCACGCAGCACTACCCGCAGCCCGGATGGTTAGAGCATGATCCGATCGAAATCTGGCGGACAACCTGTGAGGTAATGCGATCGGCGATTCAGCAGGCAAAGATTCACGCGAATCAAATTCAGGCGATCGGGCTAACGGTGCAGCGCGAAACCTGTCTGGTCTGGAATAAAACGACAGGAGAGCCGCTTCATCGAGCGATCGTCTGGCAGGATCGGCGCACGGCTACCCACTGTGACGATTTGAAACAGCAGGGCTACAGCGCAGAGATTTTTGAGCGAACCGGGCTGGTGATTGATGCCTATTTTTCCGCCACGAAGCTTTCCTGGCTGCATCAGTATGTTGTTAAACCGTCAGGGATTGATGCGGCGAACGTTCTAGCCGGGACGATTGACACCTGGGTTTTATGGAACCTCACCGGGGGCAGAATTCACGCCACTGACGACAGCAACGCCAGCCGCACAATGCTGTATAACCTTGAAACGCGACAGTGGGATGCTGCTCTGCTCGATCTGTTTCAGATTCCCGCTCACTGGCTGCCGCGGATTCAGCCGAGTCTGAGTCAGTTTGGCACGATCGATCCTGGAATTCTAGGTGCAGCGATTCCTGTAACCGCAATTCTGGGCGATCAGCAGGCTTCTTTGTTCGGGCACGGGTGCGATTCTCCCTATCGCGGAGCTGCCCATCATTCGGGGCTGGTGAAATGCACCTATGGCACTGGCTGTTTTCTGGTTGCCCATACCGGTCAGGAGATTGTTCGATCGCCCCAGCAAATGATCGCCACGATCGCCTGGACTAAAGCTGATTCTGAAGCTTGCGGCTATGCGCTGGAAGGCAGTATGTTCACGACGGGAGCCTGCATTCAGTGGTTGCGCGACGGCATTCAGCTGATCCAATCCGCTGCCGAAACCGAGATGCTGGCTCAGCAAGTGCCGGACAACGGCGGCGTTTACTTTGTGCCTGCGCTGAGCGGCTTAGGTGCACCTCACTGGGATATGACTGCACGGGGCGCATTTTTCGGGATTACAGGCGGCGCAAAGCGTCCCCATCTGGTGCGATCGGTGCTGGAGTCGATCGCCTTTCAGGTGAAAGAAGTAGTGCAGGCAATTCAAGAATCGGGCGTGTCGATCGATCGGCTCAGGGTAGACGGTGGCGCGTGTAACAATGATTTCCTGATGCAGTTTCAGGCGGATGTGCTGGGCATTCCGGTTGAGCGTCCCCTGGTGCAGGAAACGACCGTTCAGG
This sequence comes from Leptolyngbya sp. GB1-A1, assembly GCF_039962475.1. Classification (NCBI taxonomy): domain Bacteria; kingdom Bacillati; phylum Cyanobacteriota; class Cyanophyceae; order Leptolyngbyales; family Leptolyngbyaceae; genus Leptolyngbya; species Leptolyngbya sp. GB1-A1. The sequence continues at coordinate 265,900 of NZ_JAMPLI010000002.1, forward strand.
GCATTGCCTTTGCTGCGGGTCAGACGATCGGCTTTGGTCAAGATTTCCAGACCTCAAGCCGTCAGGTCGATAGGGTGTTTGAACCTGGGAGCAGCTCTGCTCGTGCGATCAAATGTTTTGCAATCTGGCAAGAGGCAGTCAATCGGGCGAAACACTGGGAGCGAGCGAAGGATTAATTGGGGTGAGTGTCATCGCCTTCTTGAAAGGGATTCTATATTGGTATTTGGGTTAGAAGACGTTTGAGAAGTCTGAATTGTGCTCCGAACCACCCCCCAATTCTGAGGGAAACCGAGCCTTTCGAGGAGTTTCAAAGTCCCCCATTGATGGGGGATTTAGGGGGCAATGCAGGATCTCTGAGATTAATCAGCTAACCTCATCAAGGGGCAAATTATGCAGGCAAACCAAATGCAAACTTTCAGCAAAGCTAAAGCAATTCGGGGCGCGTTTTTAGACTTTGTAGGCGATCCGTTTTACGGCAACGAGCGGGACAGCGTTCGCTACCTCGAAGACGGGCTACTGGTGCTAAAAAACGGCAGCATTGAAGCCTTTGGAGCCTATGAAACGATCGCCCCCCGCTTCGAGGAAATTCCCGTTACGACCTATCCCGGTCAATTAATCATCCCCGGCTTTCTCGATATCCACGTTCATTATCCGCAAACCGAAATGATTGCCGCCTACGGGGAGCAGCTTTTAACGTGGCTGGAGCGATACACTTTTCCCACCGAGGCAAAGTTTCAGGATGCGGACTATGCCCGGCAAATCGCGACGTTCTTTCTGGATGAACTGCTAAAAAATGGCACAACCACGGCAGTCGTGCTGACTACAATTTTTCCGCAGTCGGTCGAAGTCCTGTTTGAGGAAGCCGATCGCCGCAATATGCGAATCATTGCCGGACAAATGTGGATGGATCGCAACGCGCCGGATTTTTTGCTGAATGATGCGATCGAGACTTATCACCAAAGCCGCGAACAAATTCAAAAATGGCACAATCGAGGACGACAGCTTTATGCGATTACCCCTCGATTTGCGATTACTTCAACAGAAGCCGGATTGCAGTTTGCCGGAAAACTAAAGGCAGAATTTCCTGATGTTTATGTGCATACCCATTTGTCGGAAAATGCACAGGAAATTGCATACACCTCGGAACTGTTTCCCAACACTAGCGATTATCTTGAAGTGTATGAGCAGTACGGCTTAGTGGGCGATCGATCGATCTTTGCTCATGGGCTGCATTTAAGCGAGTCTGAGTTTGAGCGGCTCTCTCAGGCAGGTGCAACGATCGCCTATTGCCCCACCTCGAATTTATTCTTGGGGAGCGGTTTGTTTAAGCTGCATCGGGCGAAGTCGATTCATTCTCCCGTGGGTGTGGGACTGGCGACGGATGTGGGTGGCGGCACTGGCTTCTCGATGCTGCATACCATGAGCGAAGCTTATAAAATTGCTCAGCTTCAGGGACAAAATTTATCTAGCTTTCAAGCCTTTTATCTGGCAACCTTGGGCGCAGCAAAATCGCTTTCGCTTGCAGAAAAGATCGGCAGTTTCGACCCTGGCAAAGAAGCCGATTTTACAGTGCTGGATCTCCACGCCACGCCAATCCTGGCACTCCGAAACGGAGCCGTTCCTGCCCGATCGCTGGATGTACTCGAGTCACAGCTTTTTGGCACGATGATGTTGGGAGACGATCGATCGATCGCGGCAACGTATGTAGCGGGTGAGCCAATTTATCAGAAGGCGGCAGCACAGTAGAAGCTTCTCTCTTGGGACGGGTCTAAACGATCGCGAATGTTCGCACAATAAAAAGGTTTCTGTTTGAGCGTCTTTTATGCACACTCGCCCCGGAATTCAGCCTGAAGCCCAACCTGCGGCGCAAATCACTCCTCCCTATGCGATCGGTTTTGAGACGGCAACTGAAGAAGCGACGATCGATGCTTTGCCGCTGACCGGAACGCTGCCAGAATGGCTAACGGGAACGCTGATTCGCACGGGTCCGGCTCAGTTTGACATTGACGGAGAGCCTTATCGCCACTGGTTTGATGGACTGGCGATGCTGTCGCGATTTTCGTTTCAGGCGGGGCGAGTGAGCTATGTGAATCGATTCCTTGCCAGTGATTCTTATCAAGAGGCACACGAGAAAGGCAAAATTAGCCGGGGTGAATTTGGCACAACTGCTCGGACTTCTTTTTGGAAACGATTGCGCGATCCGCTGCCGCGCCCGACCGATAACGCCAACGTGAATATCCTGCCGCTGGGCGATCGACTTGTTAGTACCACTGAAGTCCCGCAGCCGATTGTGTTTAACCCCGACACGCTAGAAACGCTGGATAAGTTTCCGTTTGACGATCGCATTTTGGGACAGACAACGACTGTACATCCGCATTTTGATTTCGATCGCCAGTGTTTGTTCAACTATCTAATTGCCTTTGGTTCGCCCAGCAAATACAACATTTACCGCATGGGTTTCCACAACAGCCGCCGCGAGTTGGTCGCCTCGATTCCGGTGAAGGAACCCGCCTATATGCACACCTTCGCCATGAGCGATCGATACATTATTCTCACCGAGTTTCCCCTGCGGCTGAATTTGCTCGGTCTACTAACTAGCGGCAAACCGATTATTGAAAACTATCGCTGGAAGACCGATCGCGGCACCCATTTCACGGTAGTCGATAAATCAACTGGGGAAGTTATAAAAACCTGTGAGAGTGAACCTTTTTTCGCCTTTCATCACGTAAATGCGTTTGAGCAGGGTAATGAACTGTTGATCGATTTGATCGCTTATCCCGACGGCAAAATTATTGATGATTTATATTTAGAGCTGTTAAGAACCGGACGATCGGGCAATGCCGCCGGAAAATTGAAGCGATATTGCCTCAATCTCAATTCAGGTGATGCGATCGGTGAAACTTTATCCGATGAAACGATCGAGCTTCCGAGAATCCATTACCGACAGGCAAACGCGAAACCCTATCAGTTTGTGTATGGCGTCGGCAATCAAATTCTGAATAATTTTAACGATCAGTTGGTTAAAATCAATGCGAATACGGGCAAGACTGCCTTCTGGTCAGACGAAAACTGCTATCCCGGTGAACCTGTCTTTGTTTCTGCGCCCAACGCCTCAGCCGAAGACGAAGGAATTCTGCTTTCTGTGGTGCTGGATGCCGATCGCAAACAGTCTTTTCTCCTCATGCTCGATGCTCAATCCATGAGCGAACTGGCACGGGCAGAAGTTCCCCATGTGATTCCATTTCAGTTTCACGGGCAGTATTTTCCCTCGATTCATCCGGCGATCGATCTAAGTCAGGTGCATCGATAGAAGGAGGTTAGAAAGTATTCTTGTTTTACATTCCCTCTCTTAAAGAATCTAGATGAAAGCAGCACTGTTAAAGCGCAATGCAAGGGAAAGCAACTGAAGAAACTCTTAAGAATTCAGAATAACTTCTAGAACCGGAATTACTATACGAGAAATTGATCGAACTAATGATTAATTAGAGGAGCTACGTAACGTTAGGCTAAGCTAACTCACTCCATCAATCGAGAAGTCGAACAAATTTAGCTTGTTGAATCTGAAGCTTGGTTACAAGTTTAGGGTTAAGGTGGAACGTATTTTATAGTCTTACTATAGCTAAATGCTCGAATAGGTGGAGTACTAAATATAAGTTAACGGTCGACGTGCTTATATACCTACAAGGTAGGAACAATTAGATCCGCTTAATGGGTATTCTTGCTTACTAGGAATCTGATTTTTCAAAGTTTATCTAAGCTTCTAGCCCAGTGCATCAAAATGATTTACGGGTGTGCAAGCGCAGATAGCACAACTTGCGATTTGCTAGTCCTATGAAGCTATAGGATTATGTCTTAGTTTTTTTCATGGATTATCTACCAAAAAACTTCTAACGTAAATTCCTAACGCTCATTAGGAGACGGAAATAAGGGAGTTGAAGTTTAATTGTAGTTAGCAATTCATGGGCTGGTGAATTTTTCCAGGTAGAAAAATTTAGATTTTCAGAGACTTTGAACACTGTCTTCCATCCCGTTGAAGCAGAATGAGTAGAGCTGTTTGCGGAATTGCAAATCTATCATTAACTACTCAATAAGCTGCTTTATACATAGGGACGTTTTCATGCAATTCCTCTAGTTTCTAGGCACTTGTATGCCATTGAAGATGCAGGTAAAGGTTTTTAGTTCCATTAGATAGGTTGTCAAAATGTTTGAATACACAGATCCCACAGGAACAAATCTTCTGGATGCTCAAGGTGCTTTAGGTGAATATAGAGCGATAATCGATCGCTTCTATAGAAACTCAGCGAGTGTTTCAAAGTCTGGTTTCACGTTACTTGATGCTTTCGAGAACCTTCCCCCTGGCACAAGCAAAATAGATTCTATTCCCTGGCGTGCTTTTCCGATAACTGCTTCAGCCTCCCCTGATAAAATTGATAAGGATCGCTTTAGCTGGCAGGACGAGTATGTTGAATGGCGAGTTGAAAGGTCTACAACAGGTCAAATTACACGAATTACCTTTACAACCGAGTTTCCAGAGTATTATCAAGCTCTGGCAAGGGTAAGTGCCGATGCGCTAATTGCAGGCATCCGAGATGTTATTCCTGGAGCTGATCCAACTCTAGATGAACTCTTTGGTTCAGGCTTTGATCCTGGAACTGATAATGGTGAGGAGCGTGCCCAACGGTTCAGACAAAATTTAACTCAAAACCCTTGGAATAACGGTGAAAAAGGAATTCTTTGCCTGACTCAGCGATTTAATACTGCGGGTGCTCTTTTTCACTTAGTAGACGAATGCTCCATCCAAAAGATAGGTATTCCTTCAGGCGCAGTCTGTGATGCGGTGGGAGGTGCATGTGGTTCAGGACGCAATTCAGATCCAGTGATTTGCCAAGCCTCTCAGAATATGATTCGCTCTTCTCGCGCTATTAGTCTAGTAGATCCAGTTGGGATTCGGATAAAAGAACTTTTTGGCAATTGGAAAATAGCGGGAGCTCCTGTTGATATTAATGACGAGACTAATAATCAGGGAGTCTGGATTATTAGCCGTAACGGTCGCCGTGCTGTATTAGACCTCACTCAAGACGTAACGCTTGGGGGCTTTCCTATTACGAGTGGAGCAGAGGTTTCAAACCAGCTGCAGGTAGAAGCAGATGTCATTTCTGCACCAGATGCCAGTTTGCCGACCTGGGCAAAAACAGGAAATGAATCGATGCGGGCACCTTAGTCATAGGAGATTTAGCAATGTTCAAGTTTCTTACATTTTTTCTAAGCTTGCTTTTGGCTATTGTTTTAGCCTCTGAGCCTGCTTTTGCCCAGATTTCTACAGGAGTTCTATTGCATCAAAAGTCTAATTTAAGCTCTGTTGAATCTTTGAAATCTCAGCTTCGAGATGAATTAGCCGATCCATTTTTTAACTTAGTTTTGAAGGATCATGCAGATGTGACTACTCTATCCGCTATAGAAGATTTAATACAACCCCTTAAGCAGGAGAGACACACATTTGTAGTTGATGAAAGGATTGCTGATCCAACGGTAGGTCAATCGAGAAGATCTGTACTTACATATTCCGGAAGCAATGGAAAAGAAAATCTTAAGTCAAATGTGATGCTTTCAGTTTCCTTCGATTCTAATAAATTTCCCGAGCAACAGGCTGTAGAAGCTTGGGGTTGGGATGGGAAGCGAGGGCGATATAACTACTACAGATTGGACGAACAGGGAACGGGTAGCCCCTCTTGGAAGTTTCGAGGCTCATCTGATAATGCCGATCGGTTAACTGTTGCTGAACGGGGGGGGACTTGCATGCAGTGCCATATTAATGGAGCACCGATTATGAAGGAACTTTTACGCCCCTGGAATAATTGGGACTCTTTAGACTTTAAAGTAACTTATTTGGAAGCCAGCTCAATTGTTCCCTGGCTGGTTGCAAAGGATATTAAGATAGACGGCAGACTCCAGGGAGCTGAGGAGCTTGAATTAACAATTATTCCATCAATTCAAGAATTTAATAGTACAAGGATCTCAAAAAAGCTTCAACTTGATAACAATGGGCGACCTATTACTGATGGTGATGGATTGCAAAAAGTTATTGATGGTAAAACGCTTCTAAAGCCACTCTTCACCACAACTGAATTTAATATCATTAGTGCCAATCGCCCCCAATCTGGTTTACATCCTTTTCCTACTATCACTACAGATGGTCCCAGTCAGAATGTCAAAATTCCTAATAGTTTTTTCCTGAATGCAAATTTGATGAGTGGTAGTGTGGTACCACCACTCAAAGGGCTAGAAATTCGCGATCGCCAAACTTTTGATGATGTTGCAGAGCTAACTCCCCAAACTTTTGATGATGTTGCAGAGCTAACCCCCAATGAATACAAAGACTTAATAGTTCAATCGCAAACAAAATTAGGTGGGCGCCAACCTGGGGATGCCGTTTTTGCATGGCTTGTTCCAGAACCCAGTTATATTGACAATGATCTAATCGACAAACTGATGCGACAAGGAGTTGTGACTCCTGAGTTTGTTTCGGCAGTCATGGCTATCGATCTGGAAAACCCAATCCTATCTGAGAAGCGGCAGAAGCTATTAGATTTAATCCCTGATGAGTTTCGTTTCAAACCGCTTGATGCAGGGGATGATCCATTGACAGTGAAGCGTCATCCTGACGAACTGGCTCAAACAGTGATTGACGAACTAGAGCGTCTTAGTCCATCCAGCAATTCTCCTGAAGCCGAATTTTTTGAAATCCTAAAAAGCAGTGACCCAAGAGAAATTTTGCAGGAACGAGTCAAAGCCTATCGCTTTAGACTAGCGACTAGCCTTGATAAAAGCAATCCTGCCGCAAGGAAAGCTGAATTGCAGCGGCTTTATGATTTAGCGATCGCTAGGAGAAAATCCGTTTTAGAAGACGCAGCGCTGTCGGCACTTAATGAATCTGGCGATCTTCTCTTTCCCCTACCGTAGGGATTGTAGAACGCTTGAAATTTAAGAATGGAGAGAAACAGTTATGAATGTGTATCAATCAGTGACCTACGTAACACTAGGGATATTGCTAGGACTTCTAGGTCAAGGAACGCGAGTGATTGTTGGATTGAAGAAAGCAAGTGACGAAGCTGCCCTAGCTCAGCAGAGCTTGAAAGGGATAGTCGATCTTAAGAGACTGGCTGTGAGTCTCTTGATTGGTGGAGTTGCAGGAGGCATAGGCGCAATCTCTCTATTAGGAAACGAGATAGATAAAGAATTTCTACTTACGCTGGTCGCCGTAGGATACTCTGGTGCAGATTTCATAGAAGGATTTTTGCGAACGAAAACGCCCATATAAAGCAACGAGTTTCAGAGGCCAAGAAAAGGAAACTAAATCGAGAAACAGTACGACTCAAAGTTCGTTGAGGCAATCTTTGGAATGATTGCTTCAGTTGAAATGCTTATTTAAGGCAATACGTTTAATTCCGAAGTAAATATCATTTCTTGCGGAAAAGTTGCGCCTTCTGTTGATATATCCGACGGGATTGTTAGAGGAGCTTAATTAAGCTGCCATTCCTATTTACTGGATTGAATTCAGTTTCTATTGTGCTTAAGGAAAAAAGTTTATGTGTGTTATACGAAAAGGAATACAGACAATATGGCTGGTTGTCCTGCTTGCATTTTGCCTTCCCGCAGGAATCGCTTATGGTGCAGAAGTTACACCCCTTGTAGGAAGTTCTTCGCAGTTGACGATAGCCACTTTCAATGTCGAAAACCTTGATGCTAAAAAAGAAGATGTTTCCAAGGTGGATGGCAAGGCAGCTAGAAATGTCGACGATGACGTCAAAAGCGGTAAGTTTACAGCTTTAGCAGGTCAGATTGTGACTAATCTTAAAGCACCGGATATTGTTGCCCTACAGGAAGTACAAGACAATGACGGAGCTGAGTTGTCTTCAGTAGTTGATGCTGATTTCACTGCCACAACTCTGATTCACTCAATTGAGTCTGTAGGCGGTCCTACTTATCAACATAAGGAAATTTCTCCCAAACAGGGACAAGATGGAGGACAACCCGGCGGCAATATCCGGGTAAGTTTCTTGTACAACCCCCAACGAGTAAAGCTACAGAAGGTTGAACGTTTTGCCGATGATCCAGCCTTTGCCGACAGCCGTAAGCCACTCGTGGGTGAGTTTACGTTCAATGACATCCCCGTTACCTTAATCAACAATCACTTTGCTTCCAAGAAGGGGGGAGCACCTTCCGATACAAAACGAGTATCACAGGCAGCAATTGTTAACACATTTGTCGTCAATCGCCTGCGGGCTGAACCCAATGCAAATATTGTTGTTCTGGGTGATCTCAACGACACACCAAACTCCTTAGCGATCAAAACTCTTCAGGGGAATGAGCTGAAAAACTTAGTCGATGATATTCCATCATCAGACCGATTCTCTTTTGTCTTTAGAGGAAGCAAGGAGCAAATTGACCAAATTTTGATTACTCCAAACTTATCTAGCAATGGGAATCCTGAAATAGACGCTGTTCATATTAATGCAGGTATCTCTAGAGCAGCTAGCGATCATGACCCTGTGGTTGCTAGATTCACCCTACCTGCTCTTGGAACAGCGACTCCTGTTCGACTCACTCGCCCTGACTCAGCCGCTTCATCAAGCACAATCCTTTCGGGTGTGACTGGAGATGATTTACTGAAAGAACTAGATGAGCTTTACTCTCCTCGTGTTTCCCTCGGCTATGGCAGTGCTCGTGACTTGCTTTACACGCAAATAGATAACCAGGGCGGGATCGTTACAGATATCTACGGTGGCTACACTGTCTCGATCAGCAAAAATTCAGCTAAACCGAGACAGGAAGCTGGGCAAAAGGGTATTAACGCAGAACATGTCTGGCCTCAAAGCATGGGGGCACAGGGTTCAGCAAAAAGCGATTTACACAACCTTTTTGCTTCACGGATAGAAATCAATAGCGATCGATCAAACTATCCATTCGCAGAGATTCCTGATAATCAAACCACGTCCTGGTATCTCGATGATGAAGAACTGCCAGTCAAACCAAGCTTACAGGACATTGACAAGTACAGTGAGTTCAAACGGGGAGCTTTTGAACCCCGTGAGGAGAAGAAAGGCGACGTTGCACGGGTGATGTTTTATTTCCGCACCGTGTATCCGGAGCTAGCAGACGAAAGCTTTTTTGAGACCCAACAAGGTACTCTCTGTAAGTGGCAGGCGGATGATCCAATTGATACTAGTGAGGTGGCACGCAGTCGTGCAATCGCTCGAACAGCCCAGGGTAATGAAAATCCGTTTGTGTTAGATTCTACGCTAGCAGAACGAACATACTGTAAATAAGATCTAAAGAGAAACTTTGTTGTCGGAGTCTATTTAAAGCTCCCATTGTTAGAAGCTTCCAAAGCAACGATAAAGCAAAGTTTCTCTTAGCTCGATTCTGCCAATTTGAGGCAGGGTAGTACCTGACATAGAAAAAATGGGGTGAGAGGCATCCAGTTTATCTCGCCCCTGAAAATACTGTGTTCTCTGTACCAAAACCGATTGCTACCATCTCGTCCTGCTTTTGTGGTTTATTTTCCCATCGAATTTAGCAACATGTCCAGATTGTCATTGTGGGAGTCATTCTGTATCCAGGAAGTCACACCATGAGGTTCTGGCTCTCTCGGAACGCTATCACCAATAGTAGGGACAACCCTATAAAACGATCACTATTGGGCAAGGCAAATGGGCAAACAACTCCGTCGCTAGTTGCCAAAACGTGCCCTTGTTGTTGATGGCAGTAGCTTTGCTGTTTTGGAATTGCTCCATCGCTCACGACAGGTGGCATGATACGGAGATACACATTGAGCGTTGCAACCAGATGTGTTATTTACGCAGGATGATGAGCCTGACTATCGCTCATGAACGATAAAAGATGTCTCAACGAATAATCTGCGAAAACATTGTTTTGCTGCTTCTTGTTAGCAACACTCTTTGTTACAACATAAAAGAGACGCTCCGCCGCTCGAAAATTATTTCTCTATGGTTGCCCCGCCCCAGCTTCGATCGTTTGAACAGCAGCTCGATGAATCTAATCTCACCCGCGTCATGTGGCTTCTGTGGGGCCTATCGGCAGGGCTGATCGCGCTGGATGGCTTTGATTTTTTTATTATTGGCGTTGCGCTTCCCTTTCTTCAGCGTGACTTTAACCTGGGGTCGGCTGAAATTGGCGCGGTGGCAGTGGCGGCGATCGTCGGTTCCCTGCTCGGCTCTCTTACCCTGGGACCGTTAACCGATCGGATTGGGCGACAGCGAATGCTGCTGGTAGACGTTGCCTTGTTTGTAATTGCGACGGCAGGAACGGCTTTTGCCTGGAATGCGATTTCGCTGCTCGGGTTTCGCTTTTTGGTAGGGGTGGCGATCGGGGCAGATTATCCGATTAGCGTCTCTTACATTACCGAAAACGTTCCGGCTCGGCTACGCGGACGCATGGTAATTGGGGCGTTTACGTTTCAGGCAGTTGGGGCACTGCTAGGTGCACTCACCGGAATTGGCATTATTGCGGCGTTTCAAGCTTTTTATCCTGATATCGTGCAGCCTGCAATTCAGTATGCGTGGCGAGGGATGCTGGGTGTGGGGCTAATTTTGGCGATCGGCGTTGGAATTTTGCGGCTCAACTTCTTGCTGGAAAGTCCGCGCTATTATCTAGCACGAGGAGACTATGAAGCCGCATCGAAGGCAGCCTCAACCCTGCTCGAAACCCCGATCGTCCTCACGCCCGAAACCAATCCACCGGAGACCGAATCTAGCCTGTCCTATCGCGATTTGTTTTCGGTCGCTTATCGTGGCCGTACGCTACTTGCCTCGATTCCCTGGTTTTTGCAGGATATTGCCACTTACGGCATCGGCATTTTTACTCCGACGATTATTGCTGCCCTTGCCTACGCCGATCGTACCGATTTGCTCAACCGGGAACTGGCATCGGCAAAAGGGTCTGCGATCGTGGATTTGTTTCTGATTGCAGGTTTTTTGATTGCGGTGGTTTGCGTCGAGCGGGTGGGGCGAATTCGGCTGCAAATTTTGGGTTTTGTGGGAATGGCGATCGGGCTACTGATTCTGGCGGGTTCGGGCTGGAGCAGTTCAGCCAGTGCCTGGAATACGGCGATCGTCTTTCTGGGCTTTTTTGTGTTTAACCTGACGATGAATGCTGGACCGAATTCGACTACATTTTTGCTGTCGGGTGAAGTGTTTCCCACGTCGATTCGGGCAAGTGGAGCCGGGTTTGCTGCTGCCGTTGCCAAAGCGGGAGCCGTTCTGGGAACCTTTGGCTTACCGATTCTGCAAACGTCGATCGGCGTTATGCCCCTTTTAGTTGGGTTGGCGGGCGTTTGTTTGTTGGCGGCTGTTCTGACGTTTGTGCTGCGGGATGATGGGCGGCGGGATTAATCGCTGATGATGGCAATGCAGGGAGCCTGTAGGATGGGCATTTTCTCCAGGCCAGTAAGAACACCCTCACTCTGGGTTCAGCCGTGGCTAAGCGTCATTTTGATCGCCCCAAGCTTCTACAGAGGGGAAACTCCCAAATTGTTTAAAGTCCCCCCTCGCTTTTTAGGAGCGGCAAGTCACAAGGGGGGATTGAGGGGGCTGCAAAACCTTGAATGCGATCGGGGATACGACAGGCGCTCCTAAGCAGCCGGAACCGATAACCCTTTACTTGCCAGCCACTCTGGGTTAAACAGCCGTGACTGATAGCGTGCCCCCCCATCACACAGAAGGGTGACGATCGTGTGTCCTGGACCCAGTTGTTTAGCCAAGGCTACGGCTGCGGCCACGTTGATGCCTACCGAACCACCCATGAACAAGCCATCTTTGCGAAGAAGCTGGTAGATCATCCGCAGTGCCTCCTGGTCGTGTACCTGGATAGCGTCGTCGATCGGTGCGCCTTCCATATTGGCAGTGACCCGGCTGTTGCCGATGCCTTCGGTGACGGAGCTGCCTTCGATTTTAATTTCGCCAAATTTGGCATAGCTATACAGTCCGCTGCCCATCGGGTCTGCCAGGACACAGCGCACGTTTGGATTTTGCTCTTTCAGATAAAGCGAAACGCCTGCGTAGCTGCCGCCTGTTCCTGTGGCTGTAACCCAGGCATCGATTTTGCCCTCGGTTTGCTGCCAGATTTCGGGTCCGGTGGTTTCGTAGTGGGCGCGACGGTTTGCCAGATTGTCAAACTGGTTTGCCCAGATCGCGTTTTCTAACTCTTCCGCAATTCTGCCTGACAGCCGCACGTAGTTATTCGGATCGCGGTAGGGCACTGACGGAACCGGGCGAACTTCTGCCCCCAGCGTCCGCAGCAAATCGATTTTTTCCTGGGATTGAGTGTCGGGAATAATAATCAGACACTTGTAGCCTTTAGCATTGCAAATGTGTGCCAGTCCGATTCCGGTATTGCCTGCCGTGCCTTCAACAACAGTGCCGCCCGGTTTCAGCAAGCCCTGCTTTTCTGCTTCTTGAATAATGTAGAGGGCTGCCCGATCCTTTACGGAACCACCCGGATTGAGAAACTCTGCTTTGCCCAAAATCTCGCACCCGGTCTCTTCACTGAGACTGTGCAGCCGAATCAGGGGAGTATTGCCGACTGCACCAACAAATCCGTCGTTAATGTCCATGCTGGAAACTGCTTGCTTAGATCTCTTTCTCTGATTCTGACCGATCGCGTGCATCCGCAAATTAATTTGTCATTCCGCATGCCGAACTCCAAATGACGAACTCCTATCACGGGATGCCGCTTCGCCTTGATACCATGATAAAAGGGGCACAGCCAAAAGCAGAATCAAGAGCAGAATCAGGAGCAGCAGCATGAAATTTGGCGTAATTGTCTTTCCCGGATCAAACTGCGATCGTGACGTAGCAATGGTGAGCCGCGATTTGCTTCAGCAGCCGACGCGGATGATCTGGCACGAAGACAGCGATTTATCTGATTTGGATGTGGTGATCCTGCCGGGTGGATTTAGCTACGGCGACTATTTGCGCTGTGGGGCGATCGCTCGATTTTCTCCAGCGATGCAAGCCACGATTGAACACGCGAAGCAGGGAAAATTTGTACTGGGCATCTGCAACGGATTTCAGGTGTTGACCGAAGCGGGTCTGCTGCCAGGGGCACTCATGCGAAACCGGGATCTGCACTTTGTCTGCGATCGAGTGCCGCTTAAAGTTGAACGCAATGATTTGCCCTGGACGCAGCACTACCAGTCGGGACAGGTCATTACGTTGCCGATCGCTCATGGAGAAGGCTGTTATTACGCCGATCGCGACACTCTAGCAGAGCTAGAGGACAACCAGCAGGTGCTTTTTCGCTATGCTACCCCCGCAGGAAACCCCTCGCCGGATGCAAATCCAAACGGCTCGCTCAATAATATTGCAGGCATCTGCAACCGACAGGGCAATGTGCTAGGCATGATGCCCCACCCAGAACGCGCTTCCGACCCGGCTCTGGGCAACACGGACGGGCTAGGATTGTTTAAGGGCTTGCTGTCGGTGCTCGTAGAGGCTTAGGGCGTGCTTTAAAAGCCTGATAGTCCCCCAATTTCTCTCAATTTCTCAGAGGGGGGACTGACGATCGATTTAAAGTCCTTCACGATCGGGGAATGACTGGGGAACTGAGGAGGCACAGAGGATATTGAACCCACCGTTGAGTGAATCTGCGCTCCTCAGTTTGAAGGGGTGAATCTTGAAGGGGTGAATTGTGCTGTGAGGCAATGCTAGAAAACCGAAGCGGAAATGAAACGATAAGAAAATAAGATTGTCGTGCAATATTCAGATAATTTTCAGATAAAGATGCACCCTGAATGTTAGCCTCCACACACTTTGCCCGCAAACTTTAGGAGTTAAAAAGCTTTAGGAGTTGAGAAGCTTTAGGAGTTGAGAAGCCTGGAGTCCACTAGCTGAAGTAAGCCTGAAACCTTTTAGCGATCTGACTGCTGCACCAAGCTGAGAAAATCAGATGCGCCAATGCGATCGGCATCCACATTTTTCAGAACAGCGATCGAAGTCCGACCCAGGCTAATTACCGTATCGTCTTCTTTTTGGGTAATTTTCAGCCGCTTGAAGTTGATTTCCTCGGGCAATCCCAGCAGGTCGATGCCTTTCTTGAAGTCCTGGATGAGGTCGGTGCTGTCTTTCATGCCGTACTTGTAGTCCAGCACAAACAGGTCACTGCCCCGCTCACCGATCATTGTATCTGCGCCTTCGTTGCCCATCAGCACATCCTTGCCGCGACCGCCCATCAGCATATCCTTGCCAAGGCGACCCACGAGGACATCATCGCTATCGCCGCCATTCAAGCGATCGTCTCCTTCACCGCCATTGAGGATATCGCGACCGAGTGCACCCGCAAGGCGATCGTTGCCGTTTAAGCCAATTAGCAGATCGTTGTTCGCTTTACCCGTCAGCGCATCGTTCACGACATTGCCGCGTGTCACATCCTGCACGCCCATTCCATTCAGGACATTTGCTTCACCCAGCACGTTTAGAAATGTGCCCAATCCGTCTAATAAATCAACTTCATCAAACTTGCTAGCAGGGCGACTGAGAACATCGTTACCGCTCAAGTTCTGGAAGAGATTGGTAACAGGCATGGGGCTAAAAACGTAATAGTAATCGTCATCTAGCCCACCAAACAGATCACCGAGATCAATATTGCCAAATAGGCTGCCCAGGTTGTCAAACAGATCGCCCAGAGAAGAGCTATTCACTGAACTCGAAGAACCCGAACCTACGATCGTATTCAGCAAGCTTCCCAGATTGATCGAATCAAAGGAACTATTATTGCCTAAGCCCGAAAAGATATCACCTAAGTTAAAGCCTCCGTCGCCTGAACCCGATGAGCCAGAAGTGCCTCCGCCGATCGTTGAAGTGAAAACATCTCCCAGATCAATACCGCCTAAAAAGTTGCTGCTGCTGAGAGTATTAAACAGATTTCCTAGCAGGTTACTGCCAAAACTAGGATCTTCCAGAATGTTTTTGTTTTCATTGCTATTAAAGCCAAAGACATCCCCAATAAACTTCACGCCATTGACGACATCCCCAATTTTAATGCCACCGATCGTACCACCGCTAAACAAGCTTAGACCCAGCGCAATCCAGTTAATCATACCCGTCTCCCTTCACTGCAAACCTTCACGAATCAATAACCCGAAGGGGTACTCATTCGCATGGCTCAATTGCATTCTTTTCGCCTACCCTCCACAGGACTGCGATCGATTCCAAAGCGTTCCCGGAAATGCAAAAAAAACTCCAGGGGGCTGGAGAGGTGGAGGGGTAGAGGGGTGGTGAGTGGATGGGGGAGGGGGTTCAGGAGGTAATCTAGGGCATTGGCGACTTCTCAAACTAACGCTTACTGGGGCTTACCCCAGATGATTTCGATCGCCCACAGACTGAAGCACTTTAGCGGGGAGACGTTCCCCCGTTTGGGTATTGAACCAGTGGATGTGTTCGGGCGGCAGGGTGAGGGTGATTTCTTCGCCCCGGAAGGGGTTGTCGCTGGAAATCAAAGCACGGAAGATCATCGTTTCTGCGCCTCTGACTCGGACGGTAATCAGTTCGCTCATGCCCAGGTTTTCCGACAGCACGACTCTGCCCTGCACCGTCGAAGCACTGTGCTGATTAGGATCGGCAAGATGGACATGTTCTGGACGGATGCCCAGCGTGATTTCTGGCGGCGGCACAAAGCCATCGGGCAGGGGAATGCGATAGTTACCGAAGACCGCCGATCGCCCGTCGCACTTCAGATCAAGCAGGTTCATTTGCGGGCTGCCGATAAAGCCTGCCACAAATCGGTTTGCGGGATGGGTGTAGATGCGGCGGGGCGGGTCAAGCTGCTGCAAAATGCCGCCATTCAGGACGGCGACTCGCGTGGAAAGGGTCATGGCTTCGGTCTGGTCGTGGGTCACGTAGACTATGGGCGTATTCAGCGAGGTGAAAATTTCTTTTAGCTCGGCTCGCACCTGTTCCCGCAGCAGGGCATCTAGGTTACTGAGCGGTTCATCGAGTAGAAACACGTCGGGCTGGCGTACGAGTGCTCGTCCCAAGGCAACGCGCTGCCGCTGTCCGCCGGAGAGCTGTCCCGGTTTGCGCTCCATTAGTTCTTCCAGACCCAGAAAGCCGCTGACTTCATGAATCCGCCGCCGAATTTCGTCTGACTTCATGTGGCGCAGCCGTAGCCCGGAAGCCATATTGTCATACACGCTCATATGCGGATACAGCGCGTAGCTCTGGAACACCATTGCAATATTGCGATCGCCTGCTGCTTTATTTGTGACATTGCGATCGGCAATCCGAATTTCGCCGCGGGTGGGTTGTTCCAGTCCGGCGATCATTCGCAGCGTCGTGGATTTGCCGCAGCCCGACGGACCCAGCAGTGTGAGGAATTCGCCGTTGTCCACGCCCAGGCTAAGATCGCGCACGGGGACGACTTTAGGCGAGTAGGTTTTGTTGAGGTGAATGAGTTCGAGTTTTGGCATGGTTTTGTTGGGAGAGTTAAGTGGGGTAGATTCAGTGGGTAAGTAAATCAGTGGGTAAGTCGTTAGCCTTTGACTGCGCCTGCGGTTAAGCCCTGCACAATTCGACGCTGGAACAGCAGCACCAGGGCGACGAGAGGCAGCGTACCAATCACCGTAGCAGCGGCTAATGCTCCATAGGGAATCTCGAATACAGCGGTTCCGCTAATCTGGGCAACGGCAACCGGAATCGTTTTCATTGATTCACGAGTGATAAACGTGAGAGCAAAAATGAATTCGTTCCAGGCGGCGATAAAGGCGAGAATTCCGGTGGTGACAAGGGCAGGCGTGGTTAGGGGCAGCAGAATTTTCGTCAGCATTCCCCAGGTGTTGTAGCCGTCTACCTTAGCGGAGTCTTCCAGATCGCGAGGCAACTGCTGGAAGAAGCTTCGCATCACCAGAATGGTTAGCGGAATATTAATTGCCGTGTACGGAATGATTAACGCTAAATAGTTATTCGCGAGTCCAAAGGTGCGAACGATTTCTAACAAACCAATAAACAGCAGAATGTAGGGGAATAGCGTCACAATTAGGACGATCGCCAGAATAATCCGTTCGCCTTTGACCTTCAGTCGTGCCAGTGCATAAGCGGCAGGGGTGCCCAATGCCAGGCAGAGCAGCGTGGAGCTAATCGCCACAAACGCGCTGTTGAGCATATAGTTCAAAAACGGGCGGCGATTAAAAATCTCAATGTAGTGCTGAAGCGTATAGCGACTGGGAAAATAAACGTTTGGAATGGCGGCAATGTCCTGATTCACCTTAAACGAGGTGAGCAATTGCCAGAGAATCGGCGCAAGGCTAAACAAAATCACCAGCAGCACGGCGATCAAAAACAAAATATTTTGAATTGAAACCGATCGCTTCTGGGGCGTTTGTCTGGGTGGAGCTTCCTGTGATCGAGCGGGCGGCTGAATCGTCGTCATGGCTTAACCTCCTCTCAAAGCAGTACGAGTTCTCGAAAGCAGCCAGGCAGCCAGCCCCACTGCCGCAATCAGCACCACAAAGGTCACCACGACCAGCGCAGAGCCGTAGCCAAAGTCCAGATAGCGCATGATAGTGGCGTAGATGTAAATTGACACCGTTTCTGTCGCGCCACCAGGACCACCGCCCGTCATCACCGCAATCAAATCGAAAATGCCGAACGCCTGGGCGAATCGAAACAGCGCGGCAATCAGAATTTGGGGCATCAGCAGGGGCAGGGTAATCTGGCGGAAGCTCTGCCATGCCGTTGCGCCATCGATCGCATGAGCCTCATACAAGTCGCCCGAAATCGACTGCAAGCCTGCCAGCAGCAAAATTGAGATAAACGGAGTCGTTTTCCAGACATCCGCCGCAATCACGCACATCATCGCCAGGGTCGGATTGCCCAGCCAGTTGACGCCCGCATCGATAATGCCGAGCCGCAGCAGAATGTCGTTCCAGACACCAAACTCGGCGTTAAAAATCCATGCCCAGGTCGTGCCAATCAGAGCCGTCGGCAGTGCCCAGGGCAAAATTGCGATCGTCCTCACCGCACTCCGTCCCCGAAAGGCGTGGTTCAGCACCAGCGCGATCGCCATCCCCAAAATCAGCTCCAGCACCAGGGACGAGAGAGTAAAGACCGTTGTATTGCCGATCGTCTGCCAGAAGCGACCGTCTTGTGCCATGCGTCCGTAGTTGTCCAATCCCGTAAACACGGGCTGTAACTGCGTTCCCAGGTTTTGCGTAAACAGACTTAGCCAGATCGATCGCAGGATTGGATAGGCATAAACCAGCAGCAGCACCAGCATTGCCGGAAGCAGCAGCAGCCAGCCCGTGCGCTGTTCTCTTGAACGAATTGTGTCAGCCATGAAAGACTCCTAATGGGATACGGCTCAGCGGGCAGAGTAGCGTTGAAGCAAATTGCGCGTCTCCTTGGCAGCATCACGCATTGCTTGTTCTGGATCGGTTCGACCCGTCAGGGCAGCACTCAGGTATCGCTGAAGAATATCCGATGCCTGAGCATATTGGGCGATCGGCGGACGCAGGGCTGCACTTTCTGCTACCGCTTGCATCCGGGGGAAGTAGGGGTATTTTTCTACCACCTGCGGATCAGTGTATAGCGATCGACGGGTGGGCAGATAGCCATTTTTCAGCACCAGGTTACGCTGTGCCTCTTCGCTGGCGTAGTACTGAGCAAACCGCAATGCTTCTTCAGGGTGGGGAGAAGATTTGGCAATGCCAATCCCCCAGCCGCCCAATGCTCCGGCACTGGATTGACCCGGCGCGTGAACCATCGGCTTAAATCCAACTTTGCCTTTGATCACAGAGTCGTCAGCATTGGCGAGGGGCAGCGCGTAGGGCCAGTTCCGCATAAACACTGCCTGTCCGCTTTGAAACAATCGGCGGGCTTCTTCTTCCTGATAAGTCGTGACGCCAGGAGGGGAAATGCCCTGATCGAGCGTTGTTCTGAGGAACTGAATGGCTTTCTGCGTTTCGGGGCGATCGAGTCCCACTTCGAGGGTTTGGGGATTGACCCAGAACCCACCTGCGCCTTCCAGCACCTCGACAAACATCGCAGCGAGTCCTTCATACTGCCGTCCCTGCCAGACGTAGCCCCAGTCTGCACCCTGCGACTGCTGAATTTGCTTGGAAATATTGATCAGGTCTTCAAAGGTTTCGGGGGGCTGTGCGCCTGCTGCCTGCAACAGGTCTTCCCGGTAATAAAGCAACCCGGAGTCGGTGCGGTAGGGCATTCGGTAAAGTCTTCCCTGGTAGCGGCTCCCTTCCACGGTCTCGGGAATAAAGTCTTTCAGCTCGGATTCTGGAATGCGATCGGTCAAATCCACTAGCCAGCCCGCAGCAGCGAATTTAGGTAGCCAGACGACATCCATAATCACGGCATCATAAGGCGAGCTACCCAGCAAGAAAGAGGATGTGTACAAATCCTCGACCAGATTCGTGGCGTTCGGACCTTCGATCACATCGACTTTGATATCGGGATTTTGGGCTTCAAATGCCTCAATAATGTGTTGCTCCTGTGCCACGTCCAGTGCAGTCATCAGCATTGCGATGTGAACTGGCTGCTGCGACAGTGCCATCACACTGTAGAAAATCACGCCTAGACAAACGACGATCGCCGTAGCAAGAAATCGCCAGCGACGCAGCAACCAGCGATTAAAAGAGTGATGCAGGTTGTGAGTTGAAGAATCAGTACTCATGGGTTATAAAAGTTTGAATTATCGATCAATGCTAGGGTCACGGGGCTAAACAGTTAAGTAAGAAACTAAACAAAACAGGTTTGCCATTGTTCGCTGACAGTTCGCACAAAAACAACGAGATCGAACAGTTCGAGAGAAAAGAGATTTACAGAGAGATTTACAGAACGAGGAACAAAGCACAGAAAGCAAAAGACCCGGCTGGAGTTTGCCTCCGCCTTGCGCTTATGACCCTGAACTTCTCGATTGCTAGACTGTGAAGCTTGCTCTATGTCTGAGGAGAATTCAGAGAAGACAACGCTGACTACCCTTTGTTTTAGTCATCTTGTCCATGCAATCATTGGACAAAAGAGTGCTAATAAAGAAGCAAGCCCTTTTTTCCACCGTTTCGTAATTCCTGAAACACAAATGTTTGCAAAGAGAATTGCAGGATTGTTTTCAGAAATACAAACCTCACCTGACTTTTAGATCTATCAAGCTCTGCGGCGCGATCGCCTCTGCTATTGGATATAGCAATACATTAAGAAAAGTAAATCCTTTATGTATTACGTATCTTGAATATTTGCTTTGTTTCTATCCCAAGATAGATATCTCGGAATAACCTTAGTCGGAATTTATAAGAAGAGTCCATTGTGTAACGAACTCCGTCAGCTTAGATTTGTAATTGTTTAGCTAGCTCTTTTCTTGGCTCTGCAATCTGCAGGTAATCGGATTTTTCCTATTACGAATAGTGGGATTACTCGATTGTCTTTCGCTAAATCCTTTAAAGCTTATACCGTTAATCGAATCCCCTTCTTTTTCTAGGGCTTAACTTCTGGGGCTTAACGTTGTTTCTTGCTCTAAGTTTTTTGCTCTCAGGCGACGGACACCCAATCGATCGCGTTCCTCAGCAAACTACTGCAATCGGTACACTCGTGCCTCAAAAGGACGCAGCGTGAGTTGGCGAATCTCCTCGCTCCCCTCTACCTCATCGTTGTTCATTCCATAGTTGCTAATTAATAGTTCCTGGCTGTCAAAGGATACTTCGTCTGGCAGGGTAAGAACGGGCGTGTCTTGGGTGAAATTCAGCAAAACCAGCAAACGCTCGTCCTTCAGGGTTCGCGTGAACGCATAAACTTGCTCATGCGATTCCAGGATAAGGTCATACGTGCCGTAAACGATGACCGGATGAGCTTTGCGTAACCGGATGAGCTGCTGGTAGTAGGCAAAGATCGAGTTTGGGTCAGTCAGTGCTTGTTGAACATTGATCTCGCGGTAGTTGGGGTTGACCTTGAGCCAGGGAGTGCCAGTGGTGAATCCAGCGTACAGGGTGCCGTCCCATTGCATCGGTGTGCGTGAGTTGTCACGGCTTCTGGCATAAATAATTTCCATTGCAGCATCGGGAGCAATGCCTTTTTCCTCCACCAACTCGTGATAGACCGTGCGCGTCTCAATGTCCTGGTAATCCTCGATCGACTCAAACCTGACGTTGGTCATCCCGATCTCTTCGCCCTGATAGACATAGGGCGTGCCATGCAGCAGATGCAGAAACGTGGCGAGCAATTTGGCTG
This sequence comes from Leptolyngbya sp. GB1-A1, assembly GCF_039962475.1. Taxonomy (NCBI): domain Bacteria; kingdom Bacillati; phylum Cyanobacteriota; class Cyanophyceae; order Leptolyngbyales; family Leptolyngbyaceae; genus Leptolyngbya; species Leptolyngbya sp. GB1-A1. Next base: position 287,145 of record NZ_JAMPLI010000002.1, read on the forward strand.
ACTCAACCCGGTACTGACTATCATCCCCAAACCGAGAGACTGCCCGTGGGGTGTCGTGGTTCGTGAGGTACTGGCTATTCCAGCCCTTCCTTTCCAAATCCTTTTGCCACCGTGTCATCACTTGCTTGAGATTGTGTAGTCGCCACGGCTGAACGCTCCGGTGCGGTAAGGCACTGTTGGGGTCTTCGTCGATGACCATGTGCTCGAACTGGAACAGCATATTGAGATGCCCCGTCTCCTCATGGGTGAGTGCAATGCCGTGCTCGGTGGTCAGCATCGGTGTCTCGCCGACGGTGACAATATCGTAGTGAGATAGCACTTCCTGCTTCATTTCACTCAGAAACTCGTGAAGACGCGGTCCGTTGACGAAATACTGTCCGCCAAATTGGTAGCGATCGCTCGTCACTACAGGAGCATCCGGCAAGCCAGGGACTTTCGAGATCACATTGATGACATCCATGCGAAAGCCGTCGATGCCTTTCCGCAGCCACCAGTGCATCATGGTATAAATCTCGGCACGCAGCTTCGGATTCTCCCAATTGAGATCGGGCTGCTTGCGAGAGAACAGGTGCAGGTAATACTCATCGGTTGCCTCGTCGTACTGCCAGGCTGACCCACCGAAAAAGGACGCCCAGTTATTGGGTTCGCGACCCTCCTTACCCGATCGCCAAATATAGTAATCCCGATACGGATTGTCCTTGGATTTGCGCGCTTCGACAAACCAGGAATGCTCGTCGGAGGTATGGTTAACCACCAGGTCCATCATTAGCTTGATGCCGCGATCGTGCAATCCTGCGAGCAGCTCCTCCCAATCGGACAGGGTGCCAAACTCGTTGTTGATGTCGTAATAGTCGCTGATGTCGTAACCATTGTCATCGTTAGGGGATTGATAAACGGGACAGAGCCAGACCACGTCAACACCGAGCTTTTGCACGTAGTCTAACTTCTCGATGATCCCCCGGAGATCGCCAACCCCGTCGCCATTACTGTCCTTAAAGCTGCGCGGATAGATTTGATAGACGACGCTTTCTTTCCACCATCTCTTCTGCATCTCAGGAACTCTCCTGCTCGTCAAGATCGCAAATCCTGGACAACTTAACATACTGATATTGCGTATGAAATCGCACCGCAGAGAGCAATATTGCCTGGATTCATCCCTGCATTTTGTTCCAAAACAAATCAATCAGGCATCCTACAACAACAAATCCCCTGGCTGCCCAGAATCGATCGGCAGACAGGGGATTATTAACAGAACGAGGAACCGCCGCGGAATAGAGGAAACCTACACCGTTGCCGCCGGATCGTTGGTGGAGCTTGAAGGGTTGGAAGCAGTATTGGCAGGTGTTCCCGTCGAGGAAGCCATCTTTGCTTGCGAGTTCTGAGCCAGCAGCAGACGCGAAAGTCCGGTGGAAATAATGCTTGCGCCGACGGCAGTTCCCAAGAGCCAGGGTGCGTTGAAGGGCCACTGGAACCAGACGATTGCTCCCAGTGCTAGAGTCACAAGTGCATTGCCCAGCACCGAAGTCCAGCCTTCTTGGGGACGTACACGGAATGCCAGAATCAGCTCAAACGTGCCTTCCGTTAGCAGGAAGCTACCCAGCAGCAGAGTCAGCGTAATCGTACCGCCGAACGGATTCACAAACAGCATGATCCCTGTGCCGATGTACAGGATGCTCAGCAGCAATTTCCAGATAAAGCCGCCCTGCTGGCGAGTCTGGAATGCGTTAAAGAGTTTGGTGGCTCCCGAAGAAATCAGAATCAGGGAGATCCAGGTTTCTGCGACCAGCGTTGAAACACGCGGCAGAATAATGGCAATTAGACCCAGCGCGATCAGCAGAATTGCGCTCCAAAGCTGGCTATTCCTCGAACTCCGGTTCATGTCCGGCGAAACACTCGTGGTCATAAAATTTTCCTTCAAGCTTGATTGACTGCTCTTCACAAGGCTAGAGAATTTTTCAAGCTTCTGTTAGCTCCTAAAGACAGACCCCCAAAGGAGTAGAAAGTTAAGCTGCGCGATGTTTTTGCATCGAAGAATAGTCATTTCGATCGCCCTATCGAACTGCAAATCTTCCACCTGTGATGTTGGACAGCCGATCGCTTCGGGCACTCTACAGGAGAACGTTTCCTGCTGGAAGAAAACGCTTCACGCGATCGAATATGCTGCCTGATGCTATGTCAAATTTCCGCTCTCCGCGTCAACTGTTACTGTACCTGGTTCACCGACACCCTGTTCTGATCCTGCTTAATATTGGGCTGGGATTTTCGGGTGCGCTGTTTAACGGGGTCAGTACCGCTCTGATCATGCCCGTTCTGCTCAGCTTTCTGGGACAGCCGATCGCACTGGAGGGCGAAGTGCCCGTTCTGCGAATGCTGCTGTCTCCATTTCAAATCGATGGTCGTCCTCGTATCGCGCTGCTCGCGGGGGCAATTATCCTGCTGCTGCTGCTCAAAAACCTGGCGGGCTATGGCAATGCGCTGGTTGCCGGAAGCCTGAAGCGCATCCTCACCAATGATTTGCGAGAGCAGGGACTGCGGCTTTTGCTGGAAGTTGACCTTGATTTTTTTAGCCGCACGGGAATTGGCGATATTGTGAATCGGCTCAATAACGAAGTCTCTCGTGCCGCAGGCGCAATTAGCAGCATTACGCGATCGGTCACAGTTGTCATTACGGTGCTGGTGTTTGTGGGATTGCTGGTGTCACTGTCCTGGCAGTTAACGCTGGCTTCAACCGCGCTGTTAGCGATCGTTGTGCTAGTGAATCAGTCGAGCATTCATCAAGCAAAGCAGTTTGGCAAGCAGCTTTCGGATACGTCAAAGCAATATTCGACCAGTGTTTTAGAACTGCTGTCTGGAATGCGGCTCGTTCGCACCACTGCCACCGAACCCGCCGCCTATGAAAAAATGATTCGTTTAATTCGCGATCGAGAGCAGGCAGAGTTCCGAACGCAGGCAGTTTCTGCCCTGATTGAGCCTGTGAACGAAATGGCGGGCGTAATTGCACTGCTGCTAATTGTGGCGATCGGGCGTACCTTTCTGGCAGCGCAGCTCGAGGCATTCTCTGCGGTATTGCTCACCTATCTTTTTTTGCTGTTTCGGACGTTGCCCCTGATTGGTCAGCTTAATAACGCTCGCAGTCAGTTTGCAAGTATTGCCCCCAGTTTGGAAATTGCCAGCGAGTTTCTCCGTCGTGATAATAAACCATTTATGCAAAACGGAACGCTGCCGTTCCAAACTTTGCAAACCGGAATTCAGCTTCGCAATCTTTCGTTTATCTATCCAGGACGACAAAAATACGTTCTTCACGATATCAACCTTGATTTACCCTGTCGGACGACGCTGGCGATCGTGGGAGCATCAGGGGCAGGAAAATCGACCTTAGTGGATTTATTGCCGCGACTCTACGACCCCAGCGAGGGCTGCATTTTGCTAGACGGGCAAGACCTGCGCGAATTTGACTATCAATCGCTGCGGCGGGCAATGGGTATTGTGAGCCAGGAGACGTTTTTGTTTAACGCTTCGGTGCGAGACAACATTGCCTACGGCTGTCCGGCTGCAACCGATGATGAAATTATTGCTGCGGCAAAACAGGCAAACGCCGAAGAATTTATTCTGCAATTGCCGCACGGGTTTGAAACGGTGATTGGCGATCGGGGCGTAATGCTCTCTGGGGGGCAACGACAGCGCATTGCCATTGCCAGAGCACTGCTCCAAAATCCGCCGATTCTAATTCTAGATGAAGCGACCAGTGCCCTTGATACCGTTTCTGAAAAACTGGTGCAGGAAGCGATCGATCGACTCAGCCGCGACCGAACCACGATTATCATTGCCCATCGGCTGTCTACCGTGCAAAAGGCGGATCAAATTGCGGTTTTAGAACAGGGCAAACTGGTCGAACTGGGCACTCATCAATCGTTGCTGGCAGAACAGGGTCACTATGCTCGGCTCTGTCAAATGCAGTTTACCGAGCAATTTGCCCAGCAGTTTGCAGAACTCTCGCAGCCCAACCATCGCAAACGAACGGCGAATTTCTCTTATCACATCCGATCGCTGCTCAACATTGTGATTGGTTCGTTAGGGCTGATTGTGCATGAAGTCGTCCAGTATCCCGAAGAACAACAGGAATACACCGAAACGGCTTATCGGTCAGCTCTGGATCTAGTCAAGCAACTTGAAGCGATCGAGGAACACTCATGAATCGACACTATCTTTTCTTTACGCGCAACACACTGCCTCAACCCAGAGCCGATCTGGTGCAGGTGGCAAACTGTGCCAATGCTGCCGCAAATCTGGGCTATGCTGCTGTTCTCACTTACCTGAAGCCCCAGATCAGTTCGCCGATCGATTGGCTACTGCCCTTTCGTCCACAGATTCCTGATGGGGAGCTGACCCGGTTTTACAATTTGCACCGCAGGCTAAAAGTTGCCGGATTGCCGATTCCCGATCGCTTCAAAGGTCAGTCGAAATGGACGCATCCGAGTACGATCGTTTCAAAATATTATTTCCCGTTTCATATTCGTTCCCGTGTTCAGATTGTTCATAGCCGCGACTGGAATTTTATCAAAGCTGCCGTTCAAAATAGGATTCCTGCAATTTATGAGCATCATCACCACGAGCAGAAACAGTTTGAACCGGAAATCGTCCATCATCCGATGTTTCAGCTTGCGGTCACGGTTGCCGATCCAGTACGGGAAAGCATGATCGCTCAAGGAATGCCGCCAGATAAAGTAATTCAACTTCACAACGGATTTAACCAGTCTTTTGCCACCCGACAACCCGATGCAGCGGCACAATGGCGACAGCAGCTTTTAGGCGATTGCACTTCTCTGGCAGTCTATTCTGGCGGGCTGAATGCGTTTAAGGGCGTAGATCTGCTGCTGGAGGTCGCAAAGGAGATGCCCCAGGTTAGGTTTGCGTTTGCGGGCGGGTCTGAGGCAAAAGTGCAAAGCTATCAGCAGCGATCGATCGAGCTGGGACTGCAAAACGTGACTTTTCTGGGCTATGTGCTGCACGACCAGCTTGCCAGCCTGCTTCAAGCCGCTGATGTCCTGCTGCATCCCCATCGATCGGGCGAAGAAGCTTCCTTCACCTCTCCGCTCAAGTTTTTTGACTATTTAGCCTCCGGTACGCCGATCGTCGCGACTGAGATTCCCCCGCTGCGATTGTTTCAATTGGCTGGCATCATCGCAGGCTGGTGTGCGCCCGACTGTCCCTTTGCGCTGGTCAACTGCATTGCTCATACGCTGGCAGTCTATCCCCGGAAGCTCGAAGGCTATGCCCACAGCATTAACTTTGTGCAGCAATTTTCCTGGGAGAACCGGATTGAGAAAATTCTCAGCCATGTGGATAAGGCGTTTCAGCCCAACTTGCTGAGCTAGTTGCCTTACTGCGCCACAAATCCAGAGGCTTCCGGGGAGTAGGTTCCAAAACGGGAGCCGTCTGCATTGTAAAGTTCGATCGGCACTTTAGCCGTTTCGCTGATGGCAGCAAGCGATCGCAGCAGATTGTTCACCTGAGTGGTGATCACTGCCTGCATCGAACCGCTCTGAGTGGAAGTCATCACGCGCTCGGTCGCCTGGTCGTAGCTGCGGGTAATCTGCACCCGAATTGCCTGCGGCGCGAAGGAATAGGTGCAAAGTGGAACCATCCCGGCACAGGTACGATCGAGATCTGGCTGGACAGCCTGCATTGCCGTGAGACGGGCGGCATTCTTTTCTGCTTGAGTCATTGCTGCGGTGTAGGACTGAAGCGTAGACTGCACCTGCATCGAGTAAACGCTCCCTTGAGGAATCCGCTGAAGATTGGTAACTGCCTGCTGCCATATCGTTTTTGCTTCGATCCACTGGTTTTGCTGCTCCAGGCTGCGGGCTTGCTCTGCCAACTGATTGGCTTGACGCAGGGCATTTTCGGCGATCGTCTCTTGCCCTTGGCGCTGGTTGGCTTCCTGCAAGCGCGGCTGATACAGTGCGAGAAGCTGCTCGGCTTCAGCATACGCTGCCGTTCCCTGCGGAATTTGATCGAGAACCTTCACAGCTGCCTGCCATGCGGCGTAAGACTGCTGCCAATCCTGAGCAGATTTTGCAATGCCTGCCTGTGCCTCTGCCACTTCTGCCGTTCTACGAGCTGCATTCACCCGCTCCTGGGCGTTCTGCTCGGTCGCGACCCGCTGATTGATGCCATTTAAACTGGTCTCATATTCCTGAAGCCTGCGCTGTGCCAGGTCGTAGACAGGACTATCCGGCGGAATTTTTTGCAGAGCGGCGATCGCATCCCGCCAGAGCCACTGGATCTCACGCCACTGCGCCAGCGGATGCGGCGGATTCAGGCTTTTCTGGGCTGCTGCGTTTGCCTTCTCAAGCGCGTTCACAATCTGGGCAACTCGGCTGGCTCTGGCTTCGCTCACCTTCATAATTTGCTGAGCAGACTCGTAGTGCGGCGACCAAAACGGAATCGGGCTCAGCAGCGCATTAACTTCCCGAAGTTGATTATGGGCATCCACGATCGCCAGGGCAGACTCAGTGGTTTGGATCGTATTCAGTGCCCGATCGCTGATTTGCTGTGCCTGCTCAACCGGTAGACAGCCTCCAATCACACAGGGACGAGTCAGTGCGTAAATGCCTGTCACAACGCCAAACACTCCCACAGTGCCTGCAAAAATCCAGGCAGAAATCGACATCCGCCTTAGAAACGATTGCCGATCGCTCCACGCTTCTAGCTCTAACACTTCCGAGAAAGAGAGGCCTTTGGTTTCAGGGCTTGTCTCGGCAGCGGCCCGGTTCGGGGCTGGGTCGTTTACCGCCGCAAAATCTGGTGACGTGGAATTTGGGCTAACAATTGAGCTAACAATTGGACTAACAACTTGTGCAGAACTTTGAGATTGATAATTTTCATCGATATAATTCTCAGCTCTATCATCAACCGCATTCCGCGAGATATTTTCCTGAGAAACGTTCTCCTGAATTACTTCTTCTTGGAAAAGATCATCTTGAGGAATATCTTCCTGCAAGATATCTTCTTGGGAAATATCTTCTTGAATTTCTGATTCGATCGCAGAAGGCGTATCCGCTTGCGGCAAAGCAGTGTCTTCTATAAAGGCAACGGTTGCAGAAGAATCGATCGAGTACGGCTCTGCTGTCTCTGGTATCGCAATGGTTTCTGGAGCAATCTCTGGTTCCTGGTGTTCTAGTCTCCCTAATTGTTCAGACAAACTATCTGATAGTGTCTCTGGTCTGTCGGTCGATGGAGTAATAAACTCATCAGAGAATTCGTCTGCAAATAAATTAGTTGCTTGATCATTTGCTTGATCGATTGATAAAGCAGCGATCGATTCAGTTGGTAATTCTAAAGATTGCTCAGCAAATTGATTCTCGTTCTCCTCGTCGATCGTTTGCGCTCTGTCCTGCGGCTCATCCGCCTTGTCAGGCAAACGAGGCTCAAAGGCTTCTGTTTCTACTAATCTCGCTTCTGGAAGTGCAGGCTCAGCAGCTTGCAAAACCACAGGCTCGATCGGCTCTGGTACTAATGGCTCTGGTGCTAATGGCTCTGGTACTAAGGAAAACTCCTCAGACAAGGCGACAGATGATTCCAATTCCTGGAGTTCTGTTTCGGTCAGCTCATCTACAGATGCCTCAACCGGAGATTCTAAAATTAATTCTGAGACTGATTCAGAAATAGGTTCCGCAATCGGTTCTGAGATTGGTCCAGAGATAGGTTCCGAAATTAATTCTGAGATGGGTTCAACAAGACTTGATCGATCGGATTCCAGTTCCACCCCAAATTCAGACTGTAGAAATTCGGTCTCGGCTGCAAATTCAGCGTTTTCAGATATGTACTCAGATGCGTTAACGGTATCAGGTTTAATTTCGGTTACTTCATCCAAGAACGGTTCGTCAAGATCTTCACAAATTGCAGTATCCTGCTGTAAATCCGTAGCGATATTAGCAATATTAGAACTATCAAGATCAGGATGAGTGAACTCGATCGCTGCATAAGTTTGTTCGCTTCCTGCCGCTTCAGATTGTCGATCGCTTTCTATATCATCCGCTGCAATAATTTCCTGTGGTTCACTCGCTGAAGGAACTGCTGCGACAGGTTCGATCGATATCAATTCTTGATCTGCAACTAACTCGACTTCAGCAACCTCTGCTCCAGGCGGTATCGTGGAAACCGTAACCTCGGCATCAGGCTCAACTTCAGTGCTATTAACTTCGGCAGGTTCCACTGAGACAGGTTCGACTGAGACAGGCTCGACTGAGACAGGTTCGACTAAGCCAGCTTCAATCGCTTGAGGGACAGTGTCAACAAAATCGTCTTCAATCGATCCGATCGCGACAGGTTCGGTTGCAACAGCTTCAATCGTTTCGATCGGGACAGGTTCTACATCAACAAAATCGATCTCTATCAATTCAACTGAAACAGGTTCAGTCGCTTCAGCTTCAACGTCAACTAAATGGGCTTCAGTCGCCTCAGGTTCAGCTTCGAGTTCAACATGGGCTGACCCAACTTCAATCAATTCGATCGCAGCCAGCCCAACCAATTCCGCAGAGGTAACCTTTACTGAATCCACTTCGACAGATTCAATCTCAGCAGACTCGATCGCGACAGATTCTACCTCGGGTTCTGACCCAGCCTCAACTTCGGGTACAATCTCAACTTCGGGTACAGCCTCAACTGCTTTAACCTCGGATTTAACTTCGGGTACAGCCTCAACTGCTGCTGCGATTAATCGTTCGATCGGTTCATTGCTTGAGATCGCAGGTTCGGGAGCTGCTTCACCCACGGCAGTCGTTGCTTCCCCTGATGCATTGACGGGTGCGGCTTCTGCTGCCAATCCTTCCTCGATTACTGAGTCAGAAGACCTGCTTTGCACAGTAGACGGCTCAACAAAGGCAGAAATCTGCTGGATGCCGCGATCGTTCTCGGTAGCGATCGACCTTCCCTGATCGACTGAGATCAAACTGACCGAAAACGTATGAAACTGATAAGGTTGCTGGTGCCCTGCAATCCGAAGAAACAGCCGCACAGGTAAGTTGGTTCCTTGAATCGCTGCAAAAGACGGGTCTTGAACGTGCTCTGCCGTATTTTTCCGAACGATCGCTTCAAGCTCTACAAAGACCTGCTGGGGGCTTGGCTCAACATGCAGCAGATGTTCGATCAAAATAAACAGCGTTCTCTGCCGAATCGCACAGCGTACCTGAAGCTGAGACGCCATGATTTGAGCTTGAAGCACTGGCTGAAGCGACTGCGCCAACTTTTCCAGGTCAGGCGATTCCTGAAGCAGATTGGTCTGACCCCTTTGAGCTTTCTTTTTGGAGAACGGATACCTGAGCATAATGATAATGATTTCGCAAAATAGTATTGCAAACCGGACGATTGCAGGACTGTAATGGAGGATTCATTCCAGTATCGCCTGTGAAGGTGGGTGGGTGACAGGGGGTAGAGGGGCGGATGGGGAATGAAGAGATGAAGAAATAGGGCTGGGGAGGGGTTTTGTAGTTCGTTTGGAGGTAAGTGGGGAAGTTGGTCGTTTAACGGGGTTTGTGGAGTGTGCAGGGAGGAATTAAGTTAAAGGGGAAGGGGATTGAAACGGCTTAGTTGGATTGAGTCTTATAAGATTAGTGGATCGATCGCCGATCGATCGTTAGAATAAGGGAAGGTTCTACTGCAACGTTGGTGACTGCCAATAATGTTTTATGATCTATGCTTTTTGAATAAGGGAGCCGAAGAGTTCCAGTGGCAGTAGACCGGGCTTGTACTCGGAAACTTTAAACTGGGCGAGTAGTTCCCACCTGGTTTATACCAGGTCAAAAACTGAGGTAAGACGGCGTTGCGGGGAACTGTTATAAGTTTTTATTCCCTTGTCTGTATAGATGAGGGAATTTTACTATTTGCGTTTGCACTTCCAAACATCCTTCTCCTCAAAGATCCTTTAACAAAAAGTCAAGCTCCAACAAAAAGTCCCTTGATCGCAGATGCCAATCAAGGGACGATGAGACTCAGAACCTTCTACCGTTTAGCTCTTGTTAGCGCAACTATTTAGCTCCGTCCGGTGAGATAGGAAGGCGAGTAGCCTGACCAGGACTGTTTCACCAGATCCTCTTCTGCCTTCACACTACCAATGTAGTTTCCGGCAGGTAGTGACGGATACCGCTTGTACGGAACCACGTCTTCACCGAAGTAGCGGCTGTACTCTGCGCTGTTAACCATTGTGTCTACCGCAGCCCGTAGACCCTGATCCGCCAGAATCTTGTTGTACTCGCGGATCTCAGCCTGGGTTGCCGGAGCGCGTCCCAGCAGGTGACGGAACAGGAACTCAATCACCTTCGTATTGGGGTACGGGGTGTAGAAGCGGCGTACATAGATGTCCGAGCTAGCCAGAGACTTGACAAACTCGCGCACCGAGATTTCACCGTTCTTCAGCCTGCTTTCCAGGTCAGAGCGACGGATTTCGGACGGCACCTGACCGCTAAACACATCCATCACCTGCACATAGAGCGCGTTGATTACCAGTTCCTTCTCAGAGCCGCTAGTTTCTGGGTTCAGGCGGAAGATGCGGGAGGGTTTACGGCGAGCCGTTCCTACGCCCACTTCGACGGATTGACCGTTGCCGTTGCTAAACGATCGACCCAGTTCCACAAATCTCGGTTTGCTGAGGTCGGGCTGGCGCGCCTGCTTCTCCAGATCAGCCATCGCCTTGCTCATCAGCGGCATCTTTGTGATGTCCATCCGAGTCTTCACTGGCTCAAAGCTAGGCACAACCAGATCATCATTTTGCTTGGTGAGCTGGTTATAAAGCTTCTGCGTGTTCGGGAAGTTGGCGGCAGGCAGTGACGGGAAGCGGCGGTACGGAACCGTGTCTTCGCCGAAGTTTTCTGCGTATTCTGGGCTATTGGTCATCGAGCGAATGAACGCAGCCAGACCTTCCGAAGCCAGGATCTTGTTGTACTTGCGAATCTCGACTTGATCGATCGGGGCACGTCCGAGGAAGTGCTTGGTTCCCAGTTCGATCACCTTCGTATTCGGGTACGGCGCGTAGAACTCTTTAATGTATAGCCGAGACATACCGAGAGCTTCGATAAACTCCTTCAGGTTAATCTCGCCGTTGGTCAGCTTGCTTTCCAGTGCCGTGAACTCATTTTGTGCGATGTACGGTTCGATATCGCGCTCAAAAATCTGGCGGTAGGCTGCCCGGATCACGGTGTTTGTCGCAGTCGGATCAAGGGTGGTGAGCTTAAAGGTCTTGGTTTGCTCACGCCGCTTGCTGACCCCCTGGCTGACGCGGAACTGCACGTCGGGTTCGGTACGAGTTTCCTTCACCGCACCCATTTCGACAAACTTCGGCGTTTCTTCAACGTCAATCCGCGTTGCTTTGTCGCTGATGCTGCCCACCCGGTTGGTTCGTAGTGCCAGACCGCCCGGAGTCAGATACCGCTCGTAGGGAATAGTATCTTCGCCAAACGCCTTGTTGTACTCTTCACTGTCGATAATCGCGTCGATCAGGGCATAGAAGCCTTTCTTCGCGCACAGATCAAAGTAGCTGTTGATTTCCTGACGACCGTAGGTGGGGCGACCCAGCAAACGACGGTGGATGTATTCCACAGACTTGGTGACATACAGCGAAGTCCAGTAGAGCTTGCGGAACAGATCCGACTTCGCTAACTGACGGATAAACTCCCGCACCGTAATCTCGCCGTTCTCCAGCTTGATTTCTGAAACTTTCAACCGCTGTCCTTCATAGACATCGCGCCCAAAGACTTGCAGATAAGCCGCTTTGATCACCTTCTGGGTCGAGCTTTCCGAGAACTTGGTACTGATGCCCTGAGTGTTGCTGCCCTTCTTCGCAAAGGTTCCGGTGTAGCTGGGAATTTGATCCAGCTTGAACACCTTGGGACCCAGCGTTCCCGGAGCGATGCCTTGCGCCCTCGGATTGCTCACCTGGTTGTTGATGCCCGGACCGCGATTGATCAGAATCCGGCGGGTGTCTTTACCAAATGGAGCAGGGCTGGTGCTGGGGTTACGGGTCTCTTTCGGGAAGATCGCACCGAACTGAATTTCCAGCGGATCGTTGCCGGAGCCGTAAACGTGCTGGTCGGGCAGGGGTTGGTTGTACCGCGCAAAGGTTGTGAGGAACTGCGGAACCTTGCGGAAGGGTGCGCTGTAGTTAAACAGGTCTTGCTGCGGACCCCAGTTGCGGCACTCCTGCGCTTCCTGACCTAGACCGCGCAGATAAGGAACGGTTTCCTCACCGAAGTAATCCGAGTATTCTTGCGAATCCACCAGGGCATCCACTAGAGCAGGCAGACCACCGTTGGAGACGATCGCAAAATACTTCTGCACTTCTTCCCGCGAAGACGGACCGCGACCCAGGAAGTGACGGAATGCCAGTTCCAATGCTCGGCTATTAATGTACGGCTCGTAGAAGTTCTTGCGGTAGAGGGGCGATTTACCCAAGCGGCGGATGAACCCTTTCATCGAGATATCGCCGTTTTTCACCTGCGATTCCAGATAGGAAATGTTCAGCGAGTAAGCCCGCGTGATATCCCGCTCGAACACTTGACGATAAGCGGCTTTCACCACATCGTTCTTCTCAGTTGCCGACAATCCCGGCTTCATCGCGTATTTGGGACGACGCTCTGCCGCGTTGAAGTAGATTTGCGGCAGTTCCAAACCCTGTTGATCGCCCGACGGACGCTGACGCACCTTGTTAGAAGGCGTAGGGGCTTTGAATTCGTTAATCAATACATCGAAGTACTGAGTCACGATCGCCAAACCCGCCTCATCCTGACGCAGATAGCCTAGTGCAGCCGCTTTCATTTCTTGCAGTGCCACCAGGGTTGCTTCGCCGGAACAGGCGTTTTCGATAATTTCTCGCAGACCACGGGTGTTGACCGCAATGATATTGGGATCACCCGCGACGATCGCATAAGTCGTATAGCGCAGGAACCAGCTCATGTCCCGCAGCGACTTTTGCATATTGCGCGGACCGTAGCGAGCCACGTTAATCGGACGGAATCCTGCCGGGGTAGGACCGCTGCCCGATGCACTAAAGAGCGATCGAATTCCTTCGAGGAAACCACCACCGCTCGACACATAGGTTGCGGTTCCCAGCTTCATGGCTTCTTTGGTATCCAGTGCTGTACCGCCCATGGTCATCATGACGGGCACTTCTTCCGTAGGCTTTTCGAGAAACGCCATCGGAGAGCCACCCACAAAAATTCGGTTGGCAGCGCGAGAGACAATCAGCTCCGAGTTTTGGGTCAGGATTTGTGCAATTTCTAGCCGCTTCAAACCAGAGTTGAAGTAGCCGGAAAGCTCATTTAGCTCTGCCCGTCCCGGAAAACGGTCTTGCTGCTCAGCTTGAGAAATGGTTGCGACAGGTACGGTTTGATATAGCTGCGGACGCGCAACAGAGCTTCCACCACTCGCCTTAACACTCATTGGATTTCAAAAGCTCCCTTATATAGTGATTGCATTTAGACCTGCCCCTAAGTGCCGCTCATGAAATATCGCTTGACTGTGTTCACGGTTTACGGGTTCACAGCGTCCACGACCTCCAATAAAGCTCACCAGAACGACTGCCCAGGGTCAACTGGCTAAGTATTAAATTAGAACGTTTCGGGGTTCCACATGAAATTATTAAGAACCATGTAGAGAACCGAAGAGTGCCACACAGAAAATCATAGGGGATCGAGGCAGCATACCTGAGGATGTGTATAAGTTTTGTTACTTTCTCATCACGAGTATTTAGACCCCCATCGCTGTCCCCCTTTTCGATACACTCAAATTTGCTGCCCTCTCACCCCTGCAACTCCTGAGGCTATGTCTGATTCTGCAATTTCCGCTGCTGTTGCCAAACTCTACGACACTTACCCTTTTCCACCGGAACCCCTGCTGGATGAGCCGCCCCCTGGCTACAACTGGCGATGGAACTGGCTCGCTGCCTACAACTTTTGCACCGGACAGAAGCCTTCCCGGCAGGATGTTCGCATTCTGGATGCGGGCTGTGGCTCAGGTGTAGGAACCGAGTATTTGGTGCATCTTAATTCCGAAGCGCAAGTCACTGGAATTGATCTCAGTGCCGGAACTCTCGCTGTCGCCCAGGAGCGATGTCAGCGGAGCGGCGCGAGTCGAGTTCAGTTTCATCACCTGAGTCTTTATGATGTAGGGCAGCTTTCGGGCGAATTTGACTTTATTAATTGCGTTGGCGTTCTGCATCACCTGCCTGACCCAATTCGCGGCATTCAAGCTTTGGCAAAAAAGCTGGCTCCGGGTGGCATTATGCACATTTTTGTTTATGGAGAATTAGGACGCTGGGAAATTAAGCTGATGCAGCAGGCGATCGCCCTCCTTCAGGGAGACCAGCGCGGCAACTATCAAGACGGCGTTCAGGTTGGACGCAAAATCTTGAGTGCATTGCCAGAAAACAACCGTTTGGTGAAGCGAGAGCAAGAACGCTGGTCGCTGGAAAACCAGAAGGACGAATGCTTTGCAGATATGTACGTTCACCCTCAGGAGATTGATTACAACATCGATACATTATTTGAACTGATCGACGCTTCGGGGCTAGAGTTTATTGGTTTCTCAAATCCTCGTGTCTGGCAGCTCGATCGCCTTCTTCACAAAGCCCCAGATTTACTTGATCGTGCCGCCCACCTTAGTGATCGCCAGCGGTATCGCCTGATCGAACTGCTCGACCCGGAAACCATTACCCACTACGAATTTTTCCTCGGACGCGAGCCGCTTCCGAAACCGGACTGGTCGGACGACGAAACGCTGCTGTCTGCCATGCCCGATCGCAGCCCTTGTATGGACGGGTGGGATAGTCGCTGTCTATTTAACTACGACTACCAGATTGTGAACCTGAGCGAAGCCGAATGGCAGTTTCTCAAAGCCGCAGACGGCAATCAGACGCGATCGGTTCGAGAAATTCTACAAACTGTAGATTTAGATTTGGCTGGGGTGCGATCGCTCCAGTCCCAGCAGCTAATTTTACTTTCCCCTGCACAATAATTCTGCAATGTTCGGTTTGCCTTGCTTCTCTTAGTCGGTCGCGGCAGAATAAAAGTATTGCGGCTCATAACCTGAATTGATTGCTAAAGTCAATCAGTTTGGGACTTATCTGCCTGTAATTTTCTGCCTGTAATTTCTATTGCTGTCTCGAATGATTCTGGCTCAGTCTGCTTCGGTTTCCTCTTCTGGCTCCCTGCCTGCTCTGTTTGATTTGGCGATCGTGGGGGGCGGCATTGTCGGTTTAACTCTGGCTTGTGCCCTCAAAGACACGGGCTTAAAGATTGCCCTGATTGAGGCAAAGCCGCGTGACGCAGGACTCCAGTTTCATCGGGCATACGCGATTACATTAATGTCTGGCAAGATCTTTGCAGGGCTGGGCATCTGGGACGAGATTCTGCCGCAGATTACCACCTTTCAGCAGATTTCCCTTGCCGATGAGCATTATCCTGCGGTTGTAAGGTTGCAGCCTGAGGACCTGGGCACCGATGAACTGGGCTACGTGGGCGAACATCATGTGATTGTGCAGGCATTGCTGAATCGGCTGGAAGGCGCAGAGTCAATCACCTGGATTTGTCCGGCGGAAGTGCAGCAGGCGGATTATCAGACTGATCGCGTCACGCTCACGCTCTCGATTGCAGGAGAGCTTCAGACGGTGCAAACACGCCTCCTGGTCGCCGCAGATGGTTCTCGATCGCCTCTCCGTGAAGCCGCAGGCATTCAGACCCAAGGTTGGCAATACTGGCAGTCCTGTATTACGGCGGTAATTCGTCCTGAGAAATCTCACGGCAACATCGCGCGCGAGCATTTCTGGGCAAGTGGTCCGTTTGCGACCCTGCCTCTGCCGGAGAATCGCTGTCAGATTGTCTTAACTGCTCCCCATGCGGAAGCTAAAAAATGGCTGGAAGTCGAAGAATCTGAGTTTCTGGCAGAGCTGGAGCGTCGATATGATGGGCAATTGGGCAAGATTGAATTGCTGGGCGATCGACTCCTGTTTCCGGTGAAGCTGATGCAGAGCGATCGATATACCTTGTCTCGGCTGGCACTGGTGGGCGACGCGGCTCACTGCTGTCATCCCGTGGGCGGACAGGGCATGAATCTGGGCATTCGCGATGCGGCGGCACTGGCACAGGTGATCAAAACGGCCTATCAGCGCGGCGAGGATGTAGGCAGTCTCAAAGTTCTGCGGCGATATGAACGCTGGCGCAAATTTGAAAATCTAATGATTCTTGGGTTCACCGATTTTCTCGATCGCTTTTTCTCGAATACTGTGCTGCCGATCGTGCTGGTGCGGCGGTTAGGTTTACACGTAATGGGAGCAATCCGCCCGCTGCGATTTCTCGCACTGAAGCTAATGACGGGGATGAGCGGAAAATCTCCGGCTGTTGCTCTGTCTCATCAGGCTCAATCCCTTGAAGAGCGAAAAGAGACGGAGCCGCTGCTTCCTAGCCCTTCCTGAGGTCGATTGCCAAAGGGTGAATTGCTTTGCCGATCGCCTCAATCATTCCTCAATCATTAATTTATTTATCATTGTCATTTGTTATATGTGATGCCGTGCTTTAAGTTTTCTTCACAAATCGGGTAATATTGGACGAAGCACGATTAAGGAGTGAACGATGACTATAAAAATCAGTTCTAAGGCACTGGCAATCGTGTTTGCTATCAGTGCAGGAAGTTTTGCCCCTGTTGCGGCAATGGCTCAGTCCACAAATTCTCAGCCCTCCGCTCCCGCAACTGCAACGCAAGCTTCTAATACGATCGTGGGTGTAGCGGCTGCCAATCCTAATTTCAGTACCCTGGTTCAAGCGGTGCAGGCAGCAGGATTAGTTCAAACCCTATCTGGACCCGGACCTCTTACCGTCTTTGCGCCAACCAATGAGGCGTTTGCTGCCCTTCCTCCTGGTGTGCTCCAGGCATTGCTTGAGCCGCAAAACCGGGATTTGCTAACGCAGATTCTTACCTACCATGTGGTTTCGGGTGAGCTACCTACCAGCCAGATTCGTAGTGGTTCAGTGGATAGTCTCAACGGCCCACTCAATATTCAGGCTGCATCTTCTGGCGTTACGGTGAATAACGCAACGGTGACGACTCCTGATGTAGAAGCCAGCAATGGCGTGATTCATGCGATCGATGAAGTTCTCGTTCCACAATCGATTGCCTCTCAGTTGAGCGACCGCCTTCAAACTGCCGGAACCCCTGGAACCACCAGAACTCAGACTGCTGGAAGCACTGGCACAATGGGAACTACTGGAACCACGGGAACCACGGGAACCACGGGAACCACCGGAGTTACCGGAGTTACCGGAACGACCAGAACCCAAACCAGCGGCACGACCGGAACCACCGGTGTTACGGGGACAACTGGAGTTACCGGAACGACCAGAACCCAAACTAGTGGCACAACGGGAACGACTGGCGTTACGGGGACAACTGGCACCACGGGAACCGTCAGAACTCAAACGACTGAGACCACGGGAACCGTCAGAACCCAAACCACTGGCACGACCGGAACCGTCAGAACCCAAACCACTGGTACCACCGGAACCACCAGAGCAACGACTACCCAGACTCCTGCCCCTGTTCGAGGACTGTGGTAAAAAGTTCTGCGATCGCAACATTAACGATTTCAGCTTTTGCTAAAGTCGGCGATCGTTTCTGGTGAGCGGTCTATCCACCGCTTTGCTTTTTAATGAGAGTGATTTAGGAGTCACGACATGCTTCCCTTGAAGATGCCTGTGGCTCCTTTTTTGGCGTTGCTGAATCGGGATATGAAGGGTGCAAATTTAGCTTCTGCATCGCCCCCTAAATCCCCCAATACTGAGGGACTTTGAATTCTGGTTCCCCCAACTTTGAGGGGCTAGGGGGGCGTATCATACGCTTATTCAGCAACGCCAGAAATCGCTTTGCAGTTATTGCTTAGGCTTCGCCCTTCCAGTGCGATCGGGCAGGCTCCGTTATGCTGAGCAGCTTACCGCGTGAAATGACATACCGGACGGCAGCACGGCGGCGAATTGCATCATAGCGGCTGTCAGCCTCCAGCACGATCAGGTTTGCCGGTTTGCCTACCTCAATGCCGTACTGGTCTTCAACGTGCAGCGTTTTTGCCCCGTGCCACGTCACCATGTTGTAACAGGCATTCATTTCTTCGGTTCCGGTCATCTGACAGACGTGCAGAGCCATACTTGCCACATCCAGCATATTTCCTGTACCGAGCGAATACCACGGATCGCAGATGCAGTCATGTCCGAGGCTGACGTTTTGCCCCTGCTGCCACAATTCCTTTACCCGCGTCACGCCGCGCCGTTTGGGGTAGGTGTCAGTGCGTCCCTGAAGCGTAATGTTAATCAGCGGATTGGCAATAAAGTTAACCGATGTGCGCTGAAGAAAGCCCATTAGCTTAAACGCATAGGCATTGTTGTAGGAATGAAACGCAGTGGTGTGGCTAGCGGTCACCCGCGACCCCATGCCCGATCGAATTGCGTTTGCCACAATCACTTCCAAAAAACGAGACTGATCATCGTCAATCTCATCGCAATGCACGTCAATCAGCCGATCGTACTGCTGCGCTAATTCAAAAATTCGATCAATCGATCGCACGCCATCCTCGCGGGTCAGCTCGTAGTGTGGGATACCCCCGACCACATCAACGCCCAGCTTCAAGGCTTCTTCCATCAACGCCTCATTGTCTGGACTGCCGTAAATTCCGTCCTGCGGAAAAGCGACCACCTGAAGCGTCATCCAATCCTTTACCAGATCGCGCACTTCTAGCAAGCCCTTCAGCGCAACCAGATTTTTCTCGCTGACATCCGCATGAGAACGAACAAAGAGAACGCCCTGCATTGCCTGCTGCTTCAGGGTTTCGATCGCCCGCTGCTTTACATCTTCGATCGTCAAATTCTGCTTGCGCTCTCGCCAGATTTCAATGCCTTCAAACAGGGTTCCGGTTTGGTTCCAGCGCGGTTCTCCAACAGTCAATGCAGAATCTAAGTGAATGTGCGACTCCACAAAAGGCGGACTGACGATCTGTTCCTGCAAATCTAGCTCAAGCTGCGCGGCATGGTTCAGCTGAGGCGTGATCGCCACAATCTGACCCTGATCGATCGCAATATCGGCAATTTCGGCCAGTGCATTTTGCCGCAGAATTTTGCCCCGACGCAACAGCAAATCACAAGCAGGTACAGACATAGACTTTCACCCGAAATGATGGGAATGGAAATGGGTCAATCACCTGATGAGCATAGCAATTTGTCAGCGACGATCGCAGAAGTTTAGGCTACCGTTAATCAGGGCTTCAACGTTTCACCGTTGTTGCAGATGAGAATTGTTGCGGATGAGAATGCGTGATTGCCGGGTTTGGCGAACTGGAACCCGATCGGCATCAACAATTTCGACTTCATGCAGTGGCATCCCCAAAACCTTCGCAGCTCAAGCTCGGAGCGACGAAAGCTTTAATTTGCTTAATCACCAATTCCTGAAACCACAAAGTTTGCTGATGAATCATTGAGCTGTTATGATAGGGAAGGTTCGAGGGCATGTAGCTCAGTGGATAGAGCATCAGATTCCGGTTCTGAGGGTCGGGGGTTCGAGTCCCTCCATGCTCGTAGAGGATTAGAGAAGGTTCGTGACGCATAGCGTGGCAGCGACACTGATCGCCACCCACAGCAGAAAAACTCGTCTTGTCCAGTTCATCGCCTGCTGGATGCGATCGTACGTAATGGGATGAATGGGATCTCCCAACAGCGGCTTGTTTTTGATTACACCGTGATACTGGTTTTTGCCGCCCACCTGCACCCCCAGCACTGCCGCATAAACACATTCGCTCCAGCCTGCATTAGGACTTGGATCTTGAGGCGCATCTCGGCAGCAAATCTGCCAGACTTTTCGCGGTTGACCCGACAGTAATGCCAGCGTCAACACTGTCAGCCGACAGGGAACCCAGGTTAAGCCATCTTCTAATCGGGCACTGCACCAGCCCAGATCTTGATAGGGGGCTTCCCGGTAGCCCACCATCGAGTCCAGCGTGCTTGCCGCTTTGTATGCCAGTGCCAGTGGAACAGCCCCAATAGGGGAAAACGACCCGACGATCGCGTAAAACAAAGGAGCCAGCACGCCATCCACCGCATTTTCAGTCACGGTCTCCAGCACGGCTCGCAAAATTTCTGCTTCATCTAGATCAGCCGTCTCTCGCCCGACATAAAGACTGAGCCGCGATCGTGCCATTGCTAAATCGCCTGCCTGTAAAGGAGCCAGCACATCTTCTGCTGCCCGTCGCAGACTACGCCCCGCAAAACAGCTTGCCAGAAGAACGATCGCCGTAATTGCCCCAAACAGCGGATGCAGCCAGATTGCTCCTGCGATTGCCAGCCAGCCAGTCAGCGCACTCAGACCTATTATCCCGATCGCCAAGCCCACCCCTGCCGATCGCTGAACGATCGTGGATTTGAACCCCAACGCCCATCGGCTATACTGCTGAATTCCCCAACCCATCACTTGCACCGGATGAAGCCAGCCCCACGGATCGCCAATCCAGCAATCCAGCCCTGCTGCTCCTATGAGAACAAGGAGACTCATCACGGGTGACTGCAAAGCAATTTCCTTGAGGGGGTCGATCGAAAGCAGTTCCTCTGGCAGCGTCATCAAAGCAAACTCCATACGTTCTCAAACTTGCGGCTCATTCCATCCCAACCCGCTCTAACGTTATCGTCTCTTCTACAATCTGTATTCGTAAACCTGTATTCGTATCGCCTCAACAATTACCTAAACGCTTACCTATCCACTTAACTCCGATGCTTTCCCTTCCTTCCCCCAAATCAATTCGCCTGATTGCAACCGACATGGACGGAACTCTTACCCGATCGGGCAAATTCACTGCCCCCCTGCTGCAAGTTCTGACCGATTTACAAGACGCTCAAATTCCAGTAGTGATTGTGACTGGGCGATCGGCAGGATGGGTAAATGCGATCGTGAGCTATTTGCCTGTGGCTGCTGCGATCGCAGAGAACGGAGGGCTGTTCTACAAGGCAGATCATCCAAAACTCGAGCTGATCGTTTCGATTCCTGAGATTGCGCTGCATCGGCAAAAATTAGCGCAGATGTTTGGTGAGTTGCAGACGATCGTGCCTCACATTCAAGAGTCTGCAGACAATCGGTTTCGGATAACAGACTGGACGTTTGACATCGGGGAGTTATCCGAGGCAGAGCTTCAGCAGTTAAGCGATCGGTGTCAGCAGCAAGGCTGGGGATTTACCTACAGCACCGTGCAGTGTCACATTTTGCCGTTGGAGCAGAACAAAGCAGCCGGACTGTTGCAGGTGCTTCGTCAGCAGTTTTCCGATATCTCAGTTGATCAGGTGATCACGATCGGCGATAGTCCCAACGACGAGAGCTTGTTTGATGCTTGTTTCTTCCCGCATTCTGTTGGTGTGGCAAATATTGGTCACTATGGCGACCGCCTCACTCACAAACCCACTTACATTACGCAGGCAGAAGAAGCAGAAGGATTTTGTGAGCTAGCGCGATCGTTGCTTAATGATGTATCAATCTAAACTCATACTTAATCACCTATCTTAAACTCATAAATCTTGCTAGAAATAGGAAACTGTAAATCCTGCACTTGGTGCGTGACAAGAAATTTGGCAAACAAAAGCAAGTTTGCTCATTTCAAAGTCCTCCAGCATTAAGGGATATTTGGGGAGCTGGAAGCCTCAAACACTTATTCAGCAATCCCGCTAGACCCAACTTCCCAGAATCCCTCTAACCAAAGAACTTAAGGGCGATCGAGACCAAACTTAGAAAGGTGAAAAATCCGACAGCATCCAGGGTGGTCGTCAGCAGTGGACCGCTAATCAGAGCCGGATCGAGTCCAACTCGCTTCAGTCCCATCGGCAGTAAGGTTCCTAGACTAGCGGCAATAAAGACATTCACAATCATGACGCCACCCGCCACGAACGACACCCATCTTTCTGCCGGAACTGCCCAGAGCAGCGACAGGATCGCCAGCGCGAGTCCCAGCCCGGCAGCGGTTCCCAGTCCTGCCAGCAGCTCTTTGCGAAGGATTTTGAACGTATCGGCGTGAGTAACTTCTCCAATGCCCAAGCCGCGTACTGTCACCGAGAGTGCCTGAATTGCCACATTGCCGCTCGTATTAGACAGAATGGGCATCACGACTGCTAGCACCGGAACCAGCGAAATCACTGACTGAAACGGTGCGATCGCACTCGCAGCCCCCACGTAAAGCGCAATGTTGAGCAGCAGCCAGGGCAGACGTTTTTGAATGGTGACGATGGGCGGCGACAGCGCAGCCTCATCTCCTCCGGCTCCAGCAAGTTTCTGGATGTCTTCGGTGGCTTCTTGTTGCAGCACGTCGATCACGTCATCGATCGTTACAATTCCAACCAGGCGATCTTCGCGATCGACCACGGGAACCGCCAGCAGGTCATATCGCTGCATTAGCCGCGCCACTTCTTCCTGAGGCATTTCGGTGTAGACCTTAATCACCCGATCGCTGGCGATATCGCGAATCAGCACATCTGGGAAGGTAAACAGCAACTGACGCAGTGAAACAACGCTCATCAAGCGGCGCGAGTCATCGGTGACGTAGGCGTAGTAAATGGTTTCCTTGTCTTCGTCTGTGCGGCGAATCTTTTCTAACGCCTGTCCAACGGTCAAGCCCTCGCGCAGCTTCACATACTCGGTAGTCATAATCCGTCCGGCAGTGCCTTCGGGATAGCCGAGAATAATCGCGGTTGCCTGACGTTCTTCGAGGCTAAGTTGCTGAAGGAGCAAGCGCACAATTCGAGCGGGCAATTCGTCAAACAGTTCAGCGCGATCGTCTGGACGCATTGAGTTCACTAACTGCCGCACATCCACCGCGTGCAAAGACTCAATCAGCGATTCCTGAATGTCGGTAGGCAAATATTCAAACACATCGGTTGCCTGCTGTTTTCGCAGCAGCCGGAAAACGATCGCTCTTTGTTCTGAGGGCAGTTCGCTAATATACTCGCTGATATCTACCGATTGCAGTTCGGTGAGTTCTGCTTTTAGGCGGTTTAAGTCAGATAGCCGATCGCCCACAGAAAATTCCGACAGGGCAAGCTTGCGTTCCTGGGTAAGCATTAAGAACCTCCTATGAATTTCCCTCGCGCCGGGAAACTCATCCTGGGTCAGACTCGCTAGGTCAGACGTGCAATGGCTTACCGTGCAAGGGCTATGTACTGTGGGGGAATGGACTTCGGTCCATAGAGAAAACAGAATTCAACATCAATGCCAATAAATTGGACATTGCTACCCGACATGATAACCCGCTTGTGCCGCAATTAGAAAAGCTTCACGCAACTTTCAGAACATGGACTTACGCAAATTGACGGAGATCAGGAGCGGTTTGGCTTGAGAATCGGTATCAGGGCAGAACCGCAGTAGACAGGAGGCGTAATTTTACGCTGGTCGTCGCTTAATCGCCTCTTTGTCATCAATTGGGTCATCCACTGGTCATACAGAAGATTTGCCATCTATCTAGGGCAACATTACGTCAGCAGGCTGTGATATTGTTCAGAAATTCATATCGCATCCGTTGTAGTCGCTGATGCCTCCTTATAGGTAGGAGTAAAACTATGCTGGAAAAGAATCGGCTCTCGAATCGGCTTTTTGATCGGTTAAACGAAGCCCTGCAAAGCGGCAGCAAGGTTTGGATCGAAGTTCCAGGCGATCGCTATGCAGGAAGACCCATTTATCTGGATTCAGAATTTGTCGAGGTGCTTTGCATTTACACCCCTGATAAAACCGAATCCTCCAGTGAACCTTGCCTGTCTACCACCTGGCTGATCCGCCTATCGCAAATTGTTGCAGTGGCTTATCCGTCTGAGCAGTGGTCTGCCGATCGCCTGACGCGCCTGCTTCAAGCCCAATCGCCTAAGCCTGAGCGCGACGAACCTGCGGCTTGATGGGATAAGGATATTCCTTCAAGTGATCACTGTGGGTTGAGCCATCCCTGTGAGCGATCGAATTTGGGCAAGGCGATCGGCAATCTCAATAAAGTCCGTTAGCGTTTGCTGTACCTCGAAGCTCTGGCAGTTGATGTTGGGTTCGTACCGTTCCAGGTAAACCCGCAGTGTCGCGCCCTGAGTACCTGTGCCGGATAGCCGGAACACGATGCGCGAGCCGTCCGTGAATCCGATTCGGATGCCCTGCTGTTGGCTGATGCTGCCATCGATCGGGTCAAGATAAGCAAAGTCGTCACTGTACTGGACTTCGTATTGTCCAAATCTTTCTCCTTTGAGACTGGGCAGTTTCGATCGCAGCTGGGCAATTAAGGTTTCGGCGCGATCGGTTTCAATGCCTTCATAGTCATGCCGTGAGTAGTAGTTGCGTCCGTAAGTGCGCCAGTGATTCTGTACGATTTGTTCCACCGACTGCTGCTGTACGGCAATTAAATTGAGCCAGAACAGCACTGCCCACAGTCCATCCTTCTCGCGGATGTGGTTTGAGCCAGTGCCGAAGCTTTCTTCGCCGCAGAGTGTGATTCTCCCAGCGTCCAGCAAATTGCCAAAAAACTTCCAGCCCGTCGGGGTTTCGTAGCAGTCGATTCCAAGTTTTGCCGCGACCCGATCGACGGCTGCGCTGGTGGGCATCGATCGCGCTACTCCTGCCAATCCGGTTCGATAACCCGGAACCCGATGAGCATTTGCCGCCAACACTGCCAGACTATCGCTAGGCGTCACAAAAAACCGCCGTCCTAAAATCATATTTCGATCGCCGTCTCCGTCTGAGGCGGCACCAAAATCGATCGCGTTATGCCCAAACAGACGATCGACCAGTTCTTTGGCATACACCAGGTTGGGGTCAGGATGTCCGCCGCCAAAATCTTCTTGCGGGATGCCATTTTGCACGGTTCCAACCGATGCGCCCAGTCGCCGCTCAAAGATCGCATGGGCATAGGAACCTGTAACGGCGTGCATTGCATCAAAACACATGCGAAAGTTGCCGGAGATCAAGAGAGACTGAATTCGATCGAAGTCAAAAATCTTCTCCATCAGACTCATATAGTCCGCGATCGGATCAATCACTTCAACGAGCATTTCGCCAAGCTGCGTTTCGCCCAAGCGATCGAGATCAACATCTGAAACTTCCATGAGTTTGAAGCGATCGATCGTGCGGCTCCGCTGGTAGATTTCATCCGTAACCGTTTCAGAAGCGGGTCCCCCATTGCTGCTGTTGAACTTGATGCCAAAATCGCCGTTCACGCCGCCCGGATTGTGGCTAGCAGACAGAATGATGCCGCCAACTGCGCCAAATTTGCGAATCATCCCAGAAGCCGCCGGAGTCGAGAGAATGCCGCCCTGCCCCACCTTGACCCGCGCAAATCCATTTGCTGCCGCCATTCTCAGAATGATCTGGATTGCAGTTCGGTTATAGTAGCGTCCGTCGCCGCCCAGTATCAGCAGTTGCCCTGCGCAGTCTAAACCATCAAAGATTGCCTGCACAAAGTTTTCCAGATAGCGAAACTGGCGAAAGGTTTGGACGGGCTTTCTCAGTCCCGAAGTGCCGGGTTTCTGATCTAGATACGGCGTGGTAGCAACGGTGCGAATATTAATGCTTTTCACGGGAATTTGAGCGGAGGTTTGGCATCCTCTTTAAAGCTAAACATTTAAAGCGAAACAGATTTAAAGCGAAACAGAAACTCGACAAAAAGGGATAGATGATGCATCAGAGCAAGTTTAACCGATCGCTGAATAATTCTGTCTAGAAGGATGATGGAGAAGTAGCGGGTGGGTGTTTGGGATGCTGGAAGATCTCTCTGGCTGCCTTTGCCGGGGCACAGCCCTCACATTCCCTTTCGCGCAAATCATGGGCGACTGCGAGGTGCGGGTGATTTGGAGACGATTTTTTCCTCTGCTTTGACTTCGTTCTTGAGCGGCTGATCGTTCTCAAAATCAGAAATATTTTGCATCGTTGTTTCGGCAATATTTTCTAACGCTTCCTTGGTGAAAAATGCCTGATGCGCCGTAATCAAAACATTCGGAAATGTAGTCAATCGCTCAAATAAATCATCCTGAATAATTTCGTTGGACAAATCCTCAAAAAACAGGTCAGATTCCTGCTCGTACACATCTAAACCCAAGGCGCCAATCTTCTTTGACTTTAAGCCTTTGATCGCTGCTTCGGTATCAACCAACCCCCCCCGGCTGGTATTAATTAGCATGGCTCCCGGCTTCATTTGCTCGATCGCTTTTGGGTTAATCAGGTGATACGTTTCCGGCGTGAGGGGACAGTGCAGTGAGATGATGTCCGACTGGCACAGCAGTTCGGGCAGATCGACATATTGACCAACTGCTTCAAATGCGGGTTTTTTGAACAAATCGTAGCCCAATACCTGGCAGCCAAAGCCGTTCATAATCTGAGCGAAAATTTGCCCAATCTTGCCAGTTCCCACTACGCCGATCGTGCGACCATGCAGATCAAAGCCGAGCAGTCCTTCAAGGGAAAAGTTACCTTCCCGAACGCGATTGTAGGCACGATGAGTTTTGCGGTTTAGCGTTTGAATCATCGCAACGACGTGTTCTGCGACCGCATAAGGCGAATACGCCGGAACTCGCACAACCTGCATTCCGAGTCGTGCCGCAGCCTTGAGATCGACGTGATTAAACCCGGTAGAGCGGAGCGCAATCAGACTTGTTCCATGCGATGCCAAAATTTCTAAGGTCGCTGCATCGGCAACATCATTCACAAAGATACAAACTGCCGGATAGCGATTTGCTAAAGAAGCCGTATTGCGATTGAGCTGCACCTCAAAAAAGACGAGTTCATGCTCATGGTCATAGTTCGCGACTTCAAGAAATTGCCGATCGTATTCCCTGGTACTAAAAACCGCAACTTTCATCCCGCACCTCAAGCAAAATGCTAATTAGACGATCGATGGAAAGCTGCCTTAATTAAACTATCAGGAGAGGGATTTAACCCAAAAAAAAGCTGTAAATTTGCTTTTTGGGCGAGAATGAACCTTTTGCTTTTTGATAAATTTTAGGAATTGTTTGACGAGTGTTTAAGGGTCTACATTGCCCCCGAAACAGGTCAACTTTAGGGGACACTTTGAAACCCAACAGGAGGCTAACTCGGTTCCCCCAAGAATTGGGAAGCTAGGGAGGCAGTTCACGCTCTGTTTTTTCAACATCAGCCTTGTCTAACAGCAGTCCCCACTGAGCATTATACGGATGGATCGATCGCACCCTTTGCTCCTCTCGATACACCGGATAGCCCTGATTGACCCACTCAAAAGCCGACCCCTCCAGATTGCGAACATTTTGATAGCCTGCTGCCTGCAAGCGAGCGCACAGTCGTGCCGATCGATAGCCGACCGAACAATAACAGACGATCGACGTATCGGGCGGGTAAGGGAGATCAGAGAAGTCTTTGGTGGCGGGATCAATCTGCTGTGCTGCTGGCAGGTGGCTCACGGCGTATTCCGAAGCCGATCGCACATCGAGTAAAACGGGTTTTGGCTCTTGTTGAAGCTGCGCTGTCAGGGTTGCGGGATCGATCGGCTGCACCTGGGGAAACTTGCGCCGAATTGAACGCTTGACCAGTTTCCAGAGAAGGGAACGTAACCAGGCAGGCAGGGCGACCATTGCTCAATCACAAAACGACAGGCGGAAGCATTACATTCGCCAGGGTTTGATGCAGATCGACCACACGACCCACTACGGCGATCGCCGGAGCCTCAAATCCGGTTTCTTCGACCTGCTGAGCGATCGTCTCTAGTGTGCCAATGAGCTGTTCCTGGTCGGGACGGGTTCCCCAGCGAATCAGGGCGATCGGCGTGTGAGGGTCTAAACCTGCGGCGGTGAGTTCATGCACAATATGGGGCAGGTTATGAACGCCCATGTAAATCACGATCGTTTCTGAGCCGTGGGCAATCGCCTGCCAGTTCACCTGCGGACGGTATTTGCCTGCTGACTCATGACCTGTGACAAATGTGACCGACGAACTGTAGGCGCGATGGGTGAGCGGAATGCCCACATACGCCGGAGCCGCGATCCCAGACGTGATACCCGGTACAACTTCCACCGGAACGCCTGCCTGCATCAGGTCTTCCATTTCTTCGCCGCCCCGCCCGAAGACAAAGGGATCGCCGCCTTTGAGCCGCACGACGATCGCGTGATGCTGCGCCTTCTCGACGAGAAGCTGGGTGGTTTCTTCCTGAACCAGGGAGTGTCGTCCCCGCCGCTTGCCTGCATCGATTTTTTCAGCGTCAGGATTAATCATTGCCAGGATCGGCGGGCTTACCAGCGCATCATAAATCACCACATCAGCGTGTTCGAGTAGTCCCTTGCCCTTCAGCGTCATCAAGCCCGGATCGCCTGGACCCGCGCCCACCAGATAAACTTTGCCCACGGAAGGGGCGATCGGATTAGAGCATTCGTGACTGGAGACTGAAGCGGCAGACCGGAAAATCGACTGATTCGGCAGGGTGATGTCGTCGTTCATGCAGGAGAGGGGATGAGGAGAGTACTGCTTGGGCAAACTTGCGTCTTAACGAGGGTCTGAGAACTAGTGTCTTAAAACTGGTGTCTTTAAAGCCTTGTACCTTGTGCTTTTAACAGAACAATAGGCGTGACCGATGCGGAATCCAGTATCGCTGAATACAAAATATTACCATTTATGAAGAACCTGCATGGGGCAAATGCTGATTTTGTATCCAAGTCGATCGAAAACGCGAGCTGAAAACAGAAATTCCCAGGATATGCCTGGGAACCACTGAATTTATTTGTTTTGGCGTATGACCTTAGTCTAGCGAACTCGATCAGGAATGAGCCTTGAACCCGAGCGAATTTGTCAGACGCAGATGACAATTGCTAGAACGCAGGCTGGAGGCATAGTTTGGAAGTATCAGCAGTCCTGCTTTAGCCTCCCAACCCCGACAAGTAGGGGAATCCCAATCCAGTTTCCGGTTGGGGGTTCCGCGATGACCCCCGGCTTACGATTTAGTTGAATTCAAGACCGAGGGAGAAGGAGGAACAGTCTCTTTTTGCAGATTTGAAATGTAGTAGGGCTGCTTGCCGCGTGGAGTCACGAGCCAGCTTGAGTGTCCGCGCACATGGTCATAGATTGCCACGATCGCAATAATATTCTTAAAGAAAATATAGGGAACCAGCATCAGGACGTGATTGACGTAGTAGTAGAGTGGATAGCGTACCTGAGCCACTTTCGCGGTTGCTAGCGTTTGATAGACTCCGCCGATAAACGAAATCATTGTGCTGAACCACAGATAGTTATTCAGGTTATCGGGAATTGTGCCATCGGATAGCGACAGGCTAAGGACGATCGGAATAATCTGGATAGCAACCAGCGAATAAAACTCACAGTAATAAAGCAAATAAATCCAGAAAGCCTTTTGCACTAAGCTGAGCTTATCGGAATTCCAGAGCTGTCGCTGATATTTGAGTGCTACTTCCAGCCAGCCCTGCGCCCAGCGTTTGCGCTGAAACCAGAAAGATTTCAAATCCACTGGAGCCAGTTCGGTGCTGATAATGCTGCGATCGTGCAAAATCCGATAGCCCTGGAGCAGGGTTCGCATTGAGGCATCAATATCCTCGGTCAGCATTGCCGCATTAAAGCGAATTTGCTTCAGTACCTCAGTTCGCCAGTAGCCGTTGGAGCCGCCAAAAATGCTGGAATCCGTGAGAAAAGATTTTGCCGAGTGAACAATGCCGTAGATCATTTCAAACTCAATGGCGATCGTCTGGGTCAGCAAATTCTCCTGGTGGTTGCGAATAATGCTGCGTCCCTGCACTACGTCATAGCCCTGCTCGATCCAGTGCCATGCCCGAAACAAACAATCGGGCGCGGGGTGATGATCCGCGTCCAGAATGCAGGTAATTTCTCCAGTAACCAGATCAAAGGCGGCATTGAGGTTTTCGGCTTTCGATCGACTTCCCTCCACCCGCAAGAGCTTGAGTTCTGGGTAAACCTGGGCAAGCCTTCGCAAATTTTCCTCGATTGATAAGTCGTGGGGGGTGTTGTATGCCAGCACGACCTCGATTCCGTCTGGCGGACGCTGCACGCTCAGCAGAATATGTTCCAGCGTTTCCAGGATGATTTCTTGCTCATTGGGCAAATAGGCAGCCAGCAGGAAGGAACAGCGAGGAACGGGCAATTTAGGATAAGGCTGTCTTGCGCCCCCCAGCCCCAAACGAGATTTAAAACGGTAATAAAATCGACGAAAGCGATTGCGCTCAGCCTTATAATCATCCGTGGCGAAACGACGAGCGATCGCACTGGTCGATTCCACCAGCAGCATCAGCCCACTAATCACATAGAACGTGGCAATCAGCAGATGTAGACTGGTGACGCTCCAGCCTTCTAGCCGCATCCAATAAAACACGATCGTTGGAAAACCAATCAGCACGACATGGGCAACCAATGCCTTGCGTAGCTCGACCGTCCACTTCCTCACTTACGTTACCCTCCTCACTGAACAATGAGTTGCTAATGGCTACAGGATGCCTCACATCTGCCCCCTTGTGGGAGATCTAGCTGACAGATTGTGATGCGACTTCTCGCCTGGGGACGATTTATCGAGTTCAAGCTCCTGCTGCGTGACCCATTGGGTTTTGCTTCTGTAGTCAGATTGACACAGATAGAGCCGCTTACCGTCAAGTAATCGTCCCACCTGGAGGATCGTCCAGCCACCTTCGTCGCCATAGCGAACCCGATCGCCGACCTGGAACCCCCAAGTTTGCTGCTGCCCTGAGGCGGGTATCAAAGCGTGATCCACGCTCCGCAGGAATGCCATCGTCAACTGCTGGATCAGTGGAGTAGTGTAATCTGCAAGAACAGACAAAATCAAGGTTCCTACTACCAGGAGTGGCAAGAGACGGGAGTAGGACGGCAAAGAATTTCCAACTGAGAGATGAATTGTGCGATCGATTACGAAGTTATGAATTAAGAAAAAGCTATAGGTGTGGCGACCCAGCCTGCCCATCGCGGCTTCCAGCAGCCTTGACTTTTGCAGCCAGCGGCAGATGGCATAGCAAAGCCCTGCCAAGCCAATCGGCAACAGTAAATCGGCAAAAATCCAACCAAAACGACTGAACTGACACAGCCAGCCGATCGCATACACCATGCTACTCAGCAGAACGACCCGCCGCAGCCGCCAGAACAAAACGCCTCTGCCCTGCAAAAATGCCTGAGCCAGCACCATACCCACCACGAAGGAACTGAGCCGCGCTAAAAACGGCACAAACGGTAGCCAATCGTGACTGGTCTCGAACACCACATAAGTTGGATGCCCGCCAAACCAGTAAACTGCCATCGTGCGATAGGCGATCGTAAGTCCTAAACTCACCAGCAGCAGCCGACACGCGCCCCAGCGATGCAGCAGCTTCCACAGCAGCGGAAAGATCAAAATAAAGCTGAGAATCAGGGGTACAAACCACCAGGGACCGCTTGTGGCAAGGAGCTGCTCGCCATCAAACTCAAACAATAGTGGAAACACGGCTCCTGTAAACATATTCCAGGGGTCAGGGCTGTAGCGATTGGTCAGTCGTCCAATCAGCCACAGAATCGGGTAGCTGCACCAGGCGATCGTCCAGTAGGGAAACAAAACTCGGGTAAATCGACGGCGAAGAAACTGCACAGGTTCCAGCGGTCTACCCTTAAGCGAGAGAACCGTGGTAAAGCCGCTTAGCAGAATAAACAGATCTACGGCTTGATAGCCAAACCAGATCGGCACGCTCAACGCCTTTCCTAAAATGCCCGGTCCAAGGCGATCGGAGGCATAGGCAATTCGCCCCAGGTTATCGATCAAGCCTGTCGGCTGCGGGGTGTAGCCATAGTCGGTAAACAATAGTTGGGCATGATAAAGCAGCACCATGACTGCCGCAAACACCCGAATTCCCTCAACCCAGACCAGCCGGGAAGAGGATTCTTTGTGTGAAGAACGCTGAGCTTGTTTTTCAGCAACACGGGCGTTTTTCATGAGTTTTTACTGATTGAACCTACTGATTGACCTGATTGACCGAAATGCGTCCCGAACAGCCTCCTTAGCCCCACAACCTTGGAAAGAACCGAGCCACCTCGCCTACATTCAAAGTCCCCCCTTGCTCTTGGAGAGTGGCAAGTCAAAAGTTGCGGGATTTAGGGGGTATTGTAAAACCGCTCATACTACTCAAATATCCTCCAACACTTCCGGTAGCAATATTTACCAGTAGCAACCTTATCAGTAGTAATATTTGCTTAGTAGTAATATTTACTCAACAAAATGTGCTGCCCTGCTGATTCACAAAGCAGCACTCTATCCATTTTTAGCAACCTGTGAAATCGTTCTAATGATGCAATTCTCGATCGAATTCATTCGGGATCAAGCTGCGATCGAACAAGTTCAATCATCAAAAGCAAGGGTAAATTACATTTTGCCTTTTTGCATGACTTCTTTCAGGTGATTCCGAACTTCTTCGGCGTGCTTTCTGTCTTCTTCTTGAATTTTTTTCAACAGTTCAACACAGGGTTGAGAACCAGCCGACTCGGCATCCTTCACGTAGGTATCGTAGAGCTGAACCGCATCCGATTTGTTCTTCAGAACTGCCAGCAAATCGTATTCTAGGTCGTTAATAACTCTGCTGTTGTTGTTAGTAGTCATAATGAAATCCTCTTGAGGTGTCACTTTTTCACCTTGACTCACCCTTACTGCCAATCCATCTATCGAAAAGGAGATTCAAACCGAAGATTCCTCTGCTGTGGGAAAAATAAGCTGCATTACTTGATGTAACGGCTGACTGCGCTGCTCATGAACAAACACCAGCGGTAAAAGGGCAACCAGACGCAGAACCCCAGACAGGGCAAAAATACCAAACAAGCCGCATCCATCTACCTGCGCTAAATATCCGCCCGCTAGCGTTCCCAGTGCTCCGCTCACCCCTGCTACTGCGGCCACAATTCCAAAGTAAGCAGATTGGTTCTGCACCGGCGCGACTCCAATTTGCAAGTTATTGGTGCAAAGATCGATCGCCGCCCAGGTTGCCCCCCCTAAAATATGCAGCAGTGGCAGCCAGAGCCAGACCGAGAGTTCATTCGCTCCTGTAAACAGCCAGAGCGGCGGCGTGACGGCAACCAGAATGCCAACGCCAATCAAAATCGGACGATTGCCAATGCGATCGGCGACCTTCCCCCAAAAGAGCAGCATCAGCAGGTTAGCTGCCGCAGTGAGACTGTTGTAAAGCGTGACCTGACTAATATCAAGCTTCAAATTATCTAGCAAATATAAGTTAAAAAAAGGCGCACATAAATTAACCGAAAACATCCACAGATTGAAATACAGCAGAAACATCAGAAAGTTCGTGTCCTTCAAGATGTCAAGAAAAGATTGCTTTAGGGAAAATTGCGATCGTTCCTCCTGATTCTCTTTCTGATTTTGATCCCCCTGATTTTCTTTCCGGTTTTGTATATCTTGAGTTCTATCTTTTGAGATTAAATGTTGCATTTGAGGATTGACATCCACAATCAGAAACTGAAATGCCAGACTCACAATGCCAAAAACAATTCCTAGCACCAAAACAAT
Organism: Leptolyngbya sp. GB1-A1; assembly: GCF_039962475.1. NCBI lineage: Bacteria > Bacillati > Cyanobacteriota > Cyanophyceae > Leptolyngbyales > Leptolyngbyaceae > Leptolyngbya > Leptolyngbya sp. GB1-A1. The sequence continues at coordinate 320,698 of NZ_JAMPLI010000002.1, forward strand.
GGCAAATCCTTCGAGCGTGCCTCTGAACCAGAGAGAGATAATCAAACCCAGTAGCGGAATGCTAATCAGATTGGTCAGGTTTGCAGCACTATTACGAAAGCCAAAATAGCGTCCTCTTAAGCGACGGGGAACCAGCACTGCCATCCAGCTTAGCCAAGATGCACTGCCCAATGCGCCCAAAAGATGAGTTGCCAGCGAGATTCCCAGCGTCCAAAAAATGAGGGCTTGTGCATCAAAGTGATACCAGCTTGTGAGAAAAATGCCAATTACCAACACGACCCACAGCAAGCGAGAAATGCCGTAGATCCAGAGGCAATAAAGGTGGCGACTCGTTGTTTTTTCAGAGAAATAAGCTCCGATCGGCTGCAACAAATTTGCCAGCATCGGAATGGATGCGAGCAAGCCAATCTGGGTTGAAGTTGCTCCTAAATTGAGAATGAAATTGCTTAGAAGAACTCCGCCCGTTGTATTAGAAAAAACAGTCGCAAACACGCCATCGAGCGTCGAGGCTCTCAGACTTCTACGGATAACGTTCTTTGAGGTTTTCGGGGAAAGTTGTTCATTCGATGGGATAACTTCAGTTGCTTCGCAGTTCCCTAAAGGGGTAACCGTTGGAAGCTGGCTCATTGTGGCAGCCTGCTCAAAATTTTCTGAAGAAACGGTATCGATAGACAAAGAATCCACTGCTAACCTCAGTAAATAGAAGCGATGAAACACTGACTCGACACTGCTTAACCTGTGAGGAATCGAGCGATACAATCTGCTGCATTCTCAACATACCTGCACAGGTAATCGTTTCTACAAAGATAAATTGAGGGTTGTTAAGACACACCCTCCCTCTGAAAGAAGTTGCAATGTTCCGCAGAGGGATTCAACGATTTCTATTAACTGCTGTGACGTTATTCACAATCGTAAGCTGTCAAAAAATCTCTCCTTCAGCGGATGCTCAGGAAAATGTTACAGGGCGGTTGAGTAAATGGGGAATCAAGCCGGGTTAAACAGCAGCAATCATGCCCTGATCAGAATTCAGCCAATCAACCGCTTTTCCTCGAATTCCTGCGTTTAGAGTAACCGCAAGCGTCAATGTCAGAATAGCCTGTTCTGGAACCACAATCGCTACCAATTGAACCGTGCTTTTTAGCGCGATCCAAACGCAATCGTCTTCCAGCAATCGTCAAGGTTCTCAAACCAACAAACTGATATTGAGTATTGCCCAGAAGTTGAACCTTCTGAAACGATAGAAAAATAGAGTAAAGAATCAGCAGTACAAAAAATGTCCCCAAAACAAGAAGGGCTGGCATGATAAACAAATAGCCAACCACTTCTTCATTTTCAGCTTTTGCATAGCAGCCCACGCATTACAGTTCTATCCAGACCGGATAGACCTAATTCATTTGCTTAGTAAGAATTCGTTGGAAACTGCCGCGATCGGAGCTGATAATCTGCCTGGAGTCCAGGGTCAGCAAATTCAATTCTGACGTTTGCTCCCTGATATTCTGGACGATTTGCCAATTCTGCCAGCAGTTGGCTAGCCGCCTGAATCGACATCAGCGAACCCTGTCCGTTTGTGCCGTGACCGATGGGCTGACCGACTTGAGAGCTTGTGAGATTTGAGTTGGCATTGAGTGATTCAATGAGTTCAATCGTCGAGCGATCGCCCTGATTCAAATCAACTTCTACCAGTTTTCGATGCTCTGGGCTAATTTGCTCAACAATGAGTTTTTCGCGCCGAACTGGAACCTGAATCATCTCGGTGACGATTTCCTTTCGCATGATCACATCGCCAATTTTCTGCTTACGAGCATTGACGACGAGCCGTTCCTCCAGCAGCTGAATCTTCTCTTCCTGAGCAATGCGGACAGACGTTTTAGCCGGCGTAGGCTGTACCGGGCTAGCAAGCACTTCAGCCACAGGTGCAGGGGCAATCGTTGGTTGTTCAACAGCTTGTTGAATCGGTTGCGCGGTGGGAGCAGGTGCAGAAACCGTTGGATTTGCCATTGCCACGTTCGGCATGACGACACGCTGCACGTCTTTACTTGGAGAGGGAATGTCAAGCGGAGCAGCCCCTTCAAGCGGCGAGGAAGCCTCAAGCGGAGCAAAGGTGCGCATTGTGGCAGCATCAGATACAGACGTAGGACGAACTGCCGCACTTGCGGCCGAATTTTCTACCGTAGAAGTGCCGATCGCCTGATTAGCAACCGTTTGACCCGCACCCCGGACGATTCCTTCGGAAGTGACGATCGGTAAGCCAGAGATTTGTGCTGCGCTAATTTCAGTGTGAATCTGATGAGCATGAGAATCAATCTGGAATCGATTAAGCGGCACTAAAACTTGCTCATTCCGATTGGGAGCATTCGGCTCAAGATTGCGATCGATCAGTAAGTAATATCGTCCTGCTTCGTCAACCCAGGTATCAGCAACCTGACCAATCAACGATCGATCGCTGGTGTAAACCTTAAAGTGATCAATATTGCTTCTGTCAAATAAGCGGTGGAAGTCTGGATCAGAGGATTTGAGTCTGAAAAAGTTTGTCATAATTTTCACCTATGTAATTCCGCTATGAATGGAACAAGAGTGAGCAATCGAGGTTCCTCAGCTTTCACTGATTCTTCATCGATCGCATCACTCCATTAATCATCTGCTAATCATTAGTTGTTCAGCAGAATGCGCTAATTACACGTTCGGCAGATCTGTGTTATTGATGTTCGGGTTGCCGTCTTTGTCGATGTCTAGACGTTCACGGCGGATCGTTTCATCTGCTGTCACGGTATCGCGATCGACTTCTTTGCGAACGGTCACTTCTTCACGCAGAACCGTTTCCTTACGGATATCGGGTACTTCTTCGTACACTTCCATCCGAACGACATCGCCTTCGTTAAAGGCATTAACGTCTGTGCCAGAAACAACCCGGTCTACTGGAGTGGTGCGCTCAATGACAACACGCTCTCTCTCGATCGGCACATTAACTTGAGTCTGCTCGGTTTCAACGTGCTTGCCCACGATCACTTCGCCCGTTCTCTGACGCTGCTTGTTCGCAATCAGCCGCTCTTCATATAGGCGCAGGGTTTGGTGATGCTGATCGTTCAAGGCATATAGGTCGCGATCGTGCTCGTCGTAGCGATAGCTGTCGCGGTTGGTAACCCGATCAACAGTGTTGCCAATTGCATCGCCAGCACGCTCGATCGGATTCTTGCTGGAGCTTACATCGCGATCGGCGACAACATCACGACGGCTCACGTCGCTGGTTGCGGAAACATCGGTGAGTGCGGTCGGAGTGTCCAGCGGCGTTGCGGTGTTGATCGGATTGGTGCTTGCAGCAGCAGTCGAACCCATTGCACCAGCAGCCATCGCTCCAGTCCCCATGGATGTGCCACTGGAGGGCGAACGATACACGCCACGAACACGCTCTTCGTAATCGAAGTCAGCAGGCACAGAACCGTCGTACTCAGGCAGATTTTCAACCTGTTCACGGGTCAGTCCATCTACATAGACATGACGATCGTTGTAGTCAATACGAGCACGACCGATCGGCAGCAACACCTTCTTACCAAAAATCCATGCACCCGTGTTAATGATCAGGTAACGAAAGCGTCCTTCATCATCAACCAGCAGGTTATCCACAGAACCCACTTTATCCGTGCCGGAATACAGATCGTATCCCATCACATCGTGGTCGCCAAAGTGTTCGCGGTAGTCGGGATAAAAGTCTTTAATCTTGTAGAGAGCCATATCAGTTTTTCCTCAATTTTTCAAACAAAGCTATATGTAAACACTAAACATTGGAGAAGGAAACACCCTCCTCCTACCGGCTTAGTTCACCCTCGTCTTTAGTCAGTTCTGTAATTTACTTAAGTTTTACCTTTACTCGATCGCCTGGTTAAGAGCGTTTTAAGACCATTACTTCAAATGCTAAGATTATTATCTAATGAGGAAATATCAATTAATCTACCAAGAAAAACTTACCTCTCAAGATAGGTGTAACATCTATCTTTACTGCCTATTTTTAAGTTATTGCTAATCATTCGTGTCGGTTTCAAGGTTTGAAGTGCTCCTGCGTTTGTAGCTTCTTTCATGGCTTCTAATGTATGCAAATGCATAGGTCTACTTGCGGACGTGAATAACGCTTGAAAAAACGGCACTGTTTGATATTTAGTTTCGATACTCGTGCTTATCAGGAGAAAATAACGTATGGCATACAACAATGACCCCGTGAGTAGAGTAATGGATCGCCCTGCTGTAGTCGCTGCCGCAGACTATCATGATCGTGTTCGTTGGGGTCCGATTCTGGCTGGACTCATGACTGCAATCGCCTCCCAGCTTGTTCTAAGTGCTTTGGGTGCAGCGATCGGCCTGTCTTCGCTGGCTGGTGCGGGTGCTCCCGGTGCGGCTGCGGGTGATGTTGGGACGGCAGTTGGCATCTGGTCAATTATCAGCCTACTGATTTCCCTGTTTTTGGGCGGCTGGGTAACGGCTCGTTCTTGTGGTCCAATGAATCGCAGCACTGCTTTACTGAATGGTGCAATTCTATGGGCGACCACTTTGGCCGCTAGCGCTTGGCTATTGTCCAGCGGTGTATCTGGTGCGTTTGGTGTAGTGGCTTCTAATGCAGGCGACGTGCTTCAGCAAGTTCCTGGAGCAGCGACAAATCTGCCGGATCAGGCTCCGAACGTTAATCCGCAGGAAGCTCGCGATATTGCAGGAAATGCCGCAAAGGTTGGCTGGTCATTTGTACTGGGTTCGCTACTCGGTCTGATTTCGGCTTTGATTGGTTCGTCGATTGGCACTCGTAGCCCCCGCACCGTCGTTGCCCGCACGGATGTTTAATTCTTCCTCATGCTTTTCGTAAGCATTAATGGATGGGTTGGTGGATCTATAGCGAACGAAATGATGAATATGCTGGTCAATTAGCCGATCGTCGATCGATTACAAACCTGCAGCGAAAACTACAGAAACATCAACCGATTATTGGGGTGGGTGAACGGCTCACCCTTTTTGATTGTAAATTTGCTGTAGATTGAATTGCTGTAGATCTAGTTGATAATTTGATTGACATAAGCTTAATTGTTATAAATTCAGGCAAGCAGAACTGTTTTAAGAAGATGGCTACGGAGATATGATTGATGCAGCCTGATAATTATAAAGATGCGACCTGATGATTAAAAAAATCAAAAAGTAGTGTAGCTTAAGTGCGGACTAGAAACGCCGTAGCACCTGGGAGAAATACTGCTGATACAGCATACAGCTTGGCTCGACGTGTAAATTTATTGAGCGAATGAGTCCAACACACTGCAAGTTAAAAGCATCGATCGGATCTAGAACGATCGGCTCTGATGCATTGACTACTTGCTGTAACAGTGGAATAAGCTGCGGATAGGATTGCTGTAGTTTTGCGAATAGGTTACGAAGATGAGAACTAAAGATGCTGTTTGTCGAAATTGCTTCTTCCTTAATCTGAGAGAATGAAACCTCACGATTGCTAATGTGGTGCAGCGTCAGCTGAATGAGATAGGGAATACCGCCTAAAAAGCTCATCAAATCCGGTGCAATTCGCTGATGATTATTAATGCCGTAACGCTGGATGAGTTCCTGAACTTGTTCCTGATTAAAGTTCTTTAATTCGATCGACAGCCCAATGTTGAAGGGAGAATGGTTTAGATTAAACGGTAAACCAACCAGCGATTCAGCGGAGTGGATAACGACAAGGCGTAGCTGCTGCCACAGTTCGCTGCCATCATTGCCATAGCGTGATTTTTCATTCCAGGCACGCACCATTGCCATAAAATCATTCGCCAGAATAGGATGCTTGAACAGAATATCGCCTTCATCCAACGCTAGAACGATTGGATTGTCAATTTCAGTCAGCAAGTACCGCTCAAAATAGTTGGTGCAGTTATAGCTGCTGCCATAAACCTCATTCCAATACTCATCGACCCGGTTCGGCAGGTGCAAGCTGTGGGTGACAACGGCGCAAAACCAGCGAAGAAAGCGATTGAAATCGGTGAGAACACTAGAATCTGCAAGCTGTAAGCTGACAACGGCTTCTCGCATTCCTTTGTCCCGTGCAGAAGCAAGAATTCGGGTCATCAAAGATGTTTTCCCAGATTGCTGGGGAGCCTTAATCCGAATCAGCGCACCGGGCTGCAAGACCTCTTCGTAAGCAATCTGCTCGTCTGGCTGGCGCTCAATGTAGTAGGGCGAGTCAAGCGGAACTTGCCCCTGTAGAGGAGTTTGAGAACGGGACACATTTGCAGTGTCAGGATCAAGGCTGATGTAGTCTTCAGGGGTGAGTTCTAGACCCACTGCACTAAAGTAGAACTCCAGCGTTTGTCGATCGACTGCTAATCGGCGTCGTCGAACTTTTGTAATGGTATTCGGGCTTAAGCCCGTTCGTTCGCTGAGCTGATCGAGCGTATAGGCACGGCTCCCGTTGTCCTGCTCTGCTGATTTTTGCTCAGCACTTTGTACTCGCTGCCATCCTCTAGAGCTTAGAATCACTCCTCGTTTTCGTCTGGACGATTGGAACTGCTGCGCCATCTGCAAAGTTACCCGAAGAGAATATATCTAAGAGATATATGCTAAAAGCAATAAGTTCATCAATATAACTGAGTTTTTCCTTCATAAATTTCAGCAAACTCTGACAAAGAACCCGATTTTTCTAGGGCGCAAGCTAAAATTAGAATGTTGTATTTTTATCGTGAAAAACTACTCTAATTTCTGGCGTATCTTGAGAAGACAACTTAAGGCGAACAAAAATTTCTGAAAGCTGCCGCCTGTTTCAAGTTCTTACGGATGACTCCTGCGGCTAACCTGAGGATAGATTACATTAAACCGGCTTAACTTGTGAGTGAGCCGCCCTTGAATTGCAGAAGCATCGACTCTTGCTATCGGCTTTTGTCAAAGTGCGATGAATCAATGTTCGATCGTTTTAGATTGCAGCATAAAGGGAAATCGGGCGTTGCTGAATAAGCTTATGATACGCCCCCCCAGCCCCCCAACTTTGGGGGGAACCAGAATTCAAAGTCCTCCAGCATTGGGGGATTGAGGGGGCGATGCAGAAGCTAAATTTGCACCGTTCATATCCCGATTCAGCAACGCCGGAAATCGAATTTTTTATCCTGGATTCGATCGTCTGTGAAGGCTTATCGCCTTTGAGGCTAGGACGCTTTTGCTTAAGAATAAAATAAGGAAATCTAATTGATCGTTTGCTTAACCGATCGAGCAATTTTAACCCTACAGATTTCAACCCTCAGACTTCAACCCTATAGATAGAACAACATCTACAGCTTAATTTTTCATCCTATTTTGATTGATTTAATAAGAAGGTGGTGATTCACCACGCAGTAAGGGAGAGCAGGCAATCGGTGAGAGTAGGCAAATCGATCGCAGTACAGCCAAACCCCACTTCCGTTTTCAAGAACCGTTGAGAGCAGCCGTGACGAAACCTAGATTTCACCTCGGATTGTAAACGAATAGTCCCCACCCGGCTCAAGCTGGTAGTCACAGCTTTCTAAAAATCGGCTCAGCGGCTCCTTAATTAACGCCCTTCCCAGAGAAGGCTCGACCGACAAAATGCCCTGCTTAAACCGCCACTGAAAATGCCACTCATACTCACTGGCTCGCACTTCACCTTCGATCTTGCCTTGCTGCCAGGACTGATGAGTAATCCTTACATAGGCGGTAGTTTGGGGCAAACGCTTAGCACTCACGATCGCACACTCTCTGCATTAGACACTAGTTCAAAAGGGGCTTTGACTGGGTTAAGACCCACTGAGCCGGTCTGGCTACTTGGCAAAAGATCTACCTGCAAATCAGAAATTAAACAATGAACCTTTGACTCACTGACCTTGAAGCTGACCTTGGAGCTGACCTTGGAGCTAATTTTGGAACTGGGTTCGACGCTGACTTTGGAACTGGCTTTGGAACTGGCTTTGCATCCGGCTCTAGCACCCAGAGCACTAGCCCTTTGGGAATCCGAGTGAGCAACACCGTATTGCCGCGCTGGGTCATGAGTTCCGCTTTACGGCGAGCAATTTCTACGGTCGGGAAACATTTGACATAAGCGTAATACTGTCTATCGTAGTAGATTGCGCCGATCGGTTTTGGCGTGTCAGGCAGGATCACATGACAGCGATCGACAAGCTTGTGGGAAAGGATAGGAGTCGGTTCCATAGCAGTTGTTATGGCAGGTGAAAGAACAGTAACGTCAGCAGACGATTTTAAGATGCAGTTTTATAAGCATTGTCTTACAGCAGCTTACATCGATCGCGATAAGCAGAATTCCCTAGCCGGGATCGTTTAAGCCGAGAACAAAGCTGCATTTCCTATCATTCCCAGGCAATAATTGAACTCTAACGGAATCTAAAAAGTGAAACCAACCGCCAAAATACAGAGTCCTACGGTCTGATTCTACGCTTTCTTACGAGTGAGTTTTTGCTTAGGCAGTGCGACTTCTGCACCGCAAAATGATCCAGTCTCTCCCCTTTCTGATTAAGTACTGCTATGGACATCTTAGAAGTTTTGCAGGCTGACTATCGCAACTTTCCCTCGAACCAGACCTATGAGATTTACGCAGAAAATGTTCTTTTTAAAGATCCGCTTAATCGGTTTCAGGGGCGCGATCGCTACCGTCGGATGATTGGTTTTATCCAAGCCTGGTTTCGCCAGCCCCGGCTCGACCTGCACCAGATTCAGCGACACGGTAACCAGATTCGCACCGACTGGACGCTAAGCTGGATCACCCCGCTGCCGTGGCAACCCCGGATTGCGATCGATGGCTGGAGCGAACTGCAACTCAACGATCGGGAACTCATCGTTGCCCATAGCGACTACTGGCACTGCTCCGTTTGGGATGTCGTCAAGCAGCACTTTCCTAAATCGAGTCCATAACCCGAACTTCCGAACAATGGGAAAACCCGATACATTAGGTAAAGGAGTATAACGGTTTCTCAGGAAGGAGTTAGCCTCAATGCGCGTAATTCTAATGACGGGAAAAGGTGGCGTAGGGAAAACATCCGTCGCCGCAGCAACGGGGCTACGCTGTGCCGAATTGGGATACAAAACGCTGGTGCTGAGCACCGATCCCGCTCACTCGCTGGCAGACAGCTTTGATCTGGAGCTAGAACACGCCCCTCGTGAAGTGCGACCGAATCTTTGGGGCGCAGAGCTAGACGCGCTGATGGAGCTAGAAGGGAACTGGGGTGCAGTAAAGCGATACATTACTCAAGTGTTGCAGGCACGCGGACTGGAAGGTGTCGCGGCAGAAGAACTCGCGATCCTTCCCGGCATGGACGAAATTTTTAGCCTGGTGCGAATGAAGCGGCACTATGACGAAGGCGAATTTGATGTATTGATCATCGACTCGGCTCCCACAGGCACGGCACTGCGGCTCTTGAGCCTCCCGGAAGTAGCAGGCTGGTATATGCGGCGATTTTACAAGCCCCTTCAGGCGGTTTCGGCTGCGCTGCGTCCGCTTGTGGAACCTATCTTTCGCCCGATCGCCGGATTCTCGCTGCCCAACAAAGAAGTAATGGACGCGCCCTACGAGTTTTACGAGCAGATCGAAGCTCTGGAAAAAGTCCTGACCGACAACACCAAAACTTCGGTGCGGCTGGTGACAAACCCCGAAAAAATGGTGATCAAAGAATCGCTGCGTGCCCATGCCTACCTGAGCCTGTACAACGTCGCGACCGATATGGTGGTGGCAAACCGGATCATTCCCGATCAGGTGACCGACCCCTTCTTCCAGCGGTGGAAAGAAAATCAGCAGCAGTATCGCCAGGAGATTCACGATAACTTCCGGCCTTTGCCTGTGAAGGAAGTGCCTCTGTTTTCAGAAGAAATGTGCGGTATGGCGGCACTCGATCGCCTGAAGGAAACGCTGTATGCCAACGAAGACCCGGCACAGGTCTATTACAAAGAAACGACGCTGCGGGTCGTGCAGGAGCAAAACCAGTACAGCCTGGAAGTGTACCTGCCAGGTATCCCCAAAAATCAGGTGGAGCTAAGCAAGACGGGCGATGAACTGAATATTCGCATCGGCAACCATCGCCGCAACCTTGTTCTGCCCCAAGCACTTGCTGCCCTGCAACCTGCTGGAGCCAAAATGGAGGAAGATTACTTGAAGATTCGCTTCGCGGATGCTGCCAAAGCTTGAGGTTTCCCCCGCCGATCGCTAAGATGATTACTCTATTGGCATAAAAGAGTAAAGTGCTAGAATTTAGGCGATCGAGGCTTGGGCAGCCACAGCTTTCGGGATTACAGCTTGCGGGGTAAGACAGCATGAAAACGGCGGAATCTGTACCAAGTGAGGTGGTTCAGCAGGTCGCGGATTATTTCAGTGTTCTGAGCGAACCGATGCGCCTCCGCATTCTCAATGTGCTGCGCGACGGCGAAAAGTGCGTTCAGGATCTGGTCGAAGCTACTGAAACCAGTCAGGCGAACGTCTCCAAGCACCTAAAAGTAATGCTACAAGCGGGCATTCTGAACCGCCGCAGCGAGGGCACGTCTGCCTATTACAGCGTTGCCGATGACCTGATCTTTGAGCTGTGCAATCTTGTCTGCGATCGGCTTGCCTCCCGGATCGAGCAGCAGGCAAAGTATTTCCGCGCCTTCACCCTTAGCAATAAGCAGTAAGTGATTATGGCAATGGAGCTCGATCAGGTCGTTCCGTTTGGTCGATCGCTAGATGAGTATATTCATTTATTTAACTTGAGCGATCGAGACTTACAGAAGTCCATGCTGGGCATTGGCGATGGACCTGCCAGCTTTAATGCTGAAGGAACTGCAAAGGGCTACAACATTCACTCGATCGATCCGATTTATATCTTTTCTGCCGAACAGATTCAGCAGCGCGTCCTTGCCGTCGTAGACGGTATTATTGACCAGATCAAAGCGACCCCGAAGGATTGGGTCTGGACGTATCATCGATCGCCCAATGATTTGAAGCAGCATCGCTTGCAGGTTGCAGCGCGGTTTTGTGCCGATTTTGAGACCGGCAAAGCGGAGCATCGCTATACTCCCGGAGCACTTCCCCGCCTGAATGCTGAAGACGGACAATACGAGCTGGGCTTATGCTCCCACTTCCTCTTTCTCTACTCGGATCAGTTTGATACGGACTTTCACCTGCGATCGATCGCCGAAATGCTGCGCGTCTGCCACGAGGTCAGAATCTTCCCCCTCCTGACCCTGATGCTCCACCCTTCTCCCCACCTCCAGCCCGTTCTGGAAACCCTCGCCGCCCAGGGCTATCGCTGTGAAATCCAGCAAGTTAGCTACGAACTGCAAAAAGGCGGTAACCAAATGCTAAAAATCACCCGCCCCTAAAAACCCCCCTCCACTCTCCCCTATCGATCGCCATGCGAATTCGGGCACTCTAACAGCGATCGTTCCATTCAACACCGCAATGCCCGATCCGCAGATCTCTGCCATTATTTGCACACACAACCGGGAAAACTATCTCGGCAAAGCGATCGATAGTTTGTTAGATCAAAATTTCTCTGGGGCGTATGAGGTGCTGGTCATTGATAATGCCTCAACCGATCGCACCCGTGAAGTCGTCGAATCCCGTCAGAAAAATCCGCTTTTGCGCTACGGCTACGAGCCAACTTTAGGATTATCGGTTGCCCGTAACACAGGCGCAAACCTTGCCCGTAGCCCCATCCTGGCTTACCTGGATGACGATGCCATTGCCAGTCCAGCCTGGCTGCAAAACCTCTGGGATGCCTACCAGCAGTGGAACAAACTGGCGATCGCCGGAGGAAAAGTGACGCTGCTCTGGCAGGATGCTTCGCCGCCGCAATGGTTATCAACTGGGCTGAGCGAAAATTTGGGCGCATACGATCTGGGCAATCAGCTCATCTGGATCGATCGTCCCGGGCAAACCCCCAGAGGCTTGAACTACTCGATTCGTCGCAGTTTTCTAGAGCAGGTCGGCGGATTCGATCGCGCTCTGGGACGAGTCGGCAAAAATCTGCTGTCGAACGAAGAACTGCACATGACCGAACTAGCACTCGCGCAAGGCTGGAAAGTTGCCTATTTGCCCGATGCCCTCGTTGCCCATCATGTCGCGCCCGAACGCCTTCGCCAGCAGTGGTTTTTGCGACGGGGCTGGTGGCAGGGCATCAGCGAATGCTATCGCGAACAGCTTGCTGGACGGTCAGGACTTCCCCAACTGACCAGAGGCACAGAGCGATTGCTGCGTGGACTCCACCGATCGCTCCAGCACTGGAACGACCCTGCCCAACGATTTGACAACTTTACATACGCCTACGGTCAACTGGGCTATCTAAAAGCGGCGATCGAGGGAATGCTAAACGCAACCAAGAATACCTAACCCCCACCCCTGCATCTTCTCATCCCCCCATCCACCCCTCTACTCATTCACGCTTATGTCACTCCCCATCTCCGTCCTCATTCCCGCTAAAAACGAAGAAGCCAACCTTCCTGCCTGCTTGGAAAGCGTTTCACGGGCAGCGGAGGTCTTTGTGGTTGATTCCCAGAGCGACGATCGCACCGTGGAAATTGCCGAACGCTATGGCGCAAAAGTTGTGCAGTTTCACTTCAACGGACGATCGCCTAAGAAGAAAAACTGGTCGCTCGACAATCTACCGTTTCAGCATGAATGGGTGCTGATTGTAGACTGCGATGAGCGAATCACGCCGGAACTGTGGGATGAAATTGCAGAAGTAATTCAAAATCCAGACTATGACGGCTATTACCTGAATCGCCGCGTCTTTTTCCTGGGGACGTGGATTCGGCACGGTGGCAAATATCCTGACTGGAATCTGCGCCTGTTTCGTCATGCCAAGGGACGCTACGAAACCCTGCAAACCGAGGGCATTCCCAATACAGGCGACAACGAAGTGCATGAACACGTGATTCTCAACGGCAATGTTGGCTATCTAAAAGAAGATATGCTGCACATCGATTTTCGTGATGTTTATCACTGGTTGGCGCGACACAATCGCTATTCCAACTGGGAAGCCAGAGTGTACTACAACCTGCTCAACGGCATGGACGATCGCGGAACGATCGGCGCGAGTTTGACCGGAGACGCAGTTCAGCGCAAGCGGTTTCTGAAGAAAATTTGGGTACGGCTGCCGTTTAAGCCTCTTCTGCGGTTTGTCTGGTTCTATCTGGTGCGGCTGGGTTTCCTGGATGGACGAGCCGGATATGTTTATGGCTGCTTGCTAAGTCAGTACGAATACCAGATCGGCGTCAAGCTCTATGAACTTCAGCAGCTAGATGGACAGCTCAACCGCAGTTCCCAGCCTTCAGTAGAAGTACAGTCTACCGCTTCCAGTTAGGCGCCTTCCCCAACCGACGGCGGCGCGGCTTACGAATCGATTGCTGTTCGAGATTGTTCTTCTCGGTCGATCGCCTGAGCCGTTTTGCAATTCGGTCACTCACCCGAAACAGAGGATGGTCAGGACGTTCCGCAGGGGGCGGGGCGTCAGGCAGCTTTTGTGCTTTCCAATAAGTCATCAGAATGCCTGCCATCACCCCTGCCAGCGCGCCCAGCAAAATTGCCAGCTCTGCCCGAAACCGCACTAGCCAGAACACCAGAATGAACACAATCCAGACGCGCAAAGCAAACTGAATGCCGATATCGGTTGGGAAGCGGTACATGAATTGTCAGCCTCCAGATTTGCCTCTAAGTGCGTACTATGCAGGATGTGTTAGCACATCGTCACGCATCAATTCCAGGAATGCGCTTTTGCCTAAGACATCCTACGAAAAATTCGGTCTTTACTCATTATCCTGGTTGAGCTGCGAAGCGACATCCTGTGTGGTATTAATTGCCCGTACATACGCCTGCTCTGCTGTAGTAAACGGTTCCATTGATTGCTGGGGCAGCAGAGCCGCCGTGGCGTCAGCGATGTCTCCAGTTCGGTGAATCAGCCGATCGCGCAGCACGTCAACCGGGGCAGTGCAATAAATGATTTTCAGCGACAGATGATGTGCTTTTGCCTGATCGATCGCCTGCTGACGGAGGGATTGGCGATCGTATTTCGCATCCAGAATCACAGCATAACCCTGGTTTGCCAGCGAAATTCCCAGTTCCAGCAATCGGGCATAGGTTTTTTGAGTCATTTCGCTTGTGTACAGGTCATCCCCGCCGCGCTGATCGAGGGGAATGCCGCCCAGATGTTTTCTGACTGCGTCCGATCGAATGTGAACCGTACCTGATTGATTGGACAGTCGCTTGGCAAGCAATCTTGCTGTGGTCGTTTTGCCGGAGCCAGATAATCCACACATTAAAGTTAAACTTCCCTGTTTGGGCTGTGCCCCTTCCCAGGCGAGACGGTAATAGTCCGAGGCAGTGGCTTTTGCCTGGTCTTTCTCTGCTGCCGGAACTGCCGGATCATTCAGCATAAAGGAAATGACCTTTGCCCGGACATAGGTTTGACGGCTCACATAAATTGGCAACACTTCTAAACCTTCCCAGTCTCCGGTTTGCTCCGCGTAGGCATTCAGAAAAACCGTGCTGAGATCGGGTCGCTGCCGCGCTTCTAAGTCCATCACGATGTAGGCAATGTCGTACATGACATCCACAAAGCGAAACGGCTCATTAAACTCGATGCAGTCAAATAGCCACAGCTTGTCTTGCCAGAGGCAAATATTTCGCAGATGCAAATCGCCGTGACATTCGCGAATTTTGTCCTGCGCGATCCGCCGATCGAATAACGCCTGCTGCTTAGTGAAAAAGCGATCGGTATAGGCGCGAGTGTCGTCAAACTGTTGCTGGGTCTGAGGTCCGCCGATGTACTGTTCGGTTTGCTCGTAGTTTTCGTCAAATGCCTGCCGCACCTGATCGACTTTGCCAAAGCTGCGAATATAGTCGTTGGTGTCCGTTTCTCGGTGAAAGGTGGCGATCGTCTTTGCCAGCTCGATCAGCAGTTCCTCGCCCAGTTCGCCGCGATCGTACAGATCCGTCAACAGAGTGTCCTGGGGAAACTGCCGCATCTTCACCGCATACTCGATCGGCTCACCGCTGCCGCCAAGCTCAAACCGTTCCCCATTCTGCGCGATCGGCAAAACTTCTAGATACAGTGCCCCTGCGCCGCGCTGGTTGAGCCGCAGTTCTTCCTGGCAGAAATGCAGCCGCTTCTCCAGCGTTGAAAAATCTAGAAACCCAAAATTCAATGGCTTCTTAACTTTGTAGGCATAGTCTCCAGTCAGCAGCACATAGGAAATGTGGGTTTGAATGAGCTGAATCGGCGATCGCACTGCATGAGGATAAAACTCCGGTTGCAGCATTTGCTGAATCAGGGCAGGCAGGGTGGTTTCGCTCATGGGGGCTTAGAAAAAGAGATTCGGAAAGGTAAATAAGCTCAACTATCCTAACAAAGGCAGGTGACGGAATCAGCGCGATTTGAAGGTAGCGATTGAATATAGCGATCGATCGTTTGGTCTTTTCGAGGAATTGCGCTCTTGCTCAAGTCACTACAAGCTGTTCATCGATTGGTTAAGCAGGGAAAAATAAGATCCTGTAAATCTTAAAGGATATTGAAGGATATTTATGGTGCGTCGTCGTTCTGATGATACATTTCAGGGTGCGCGTAATCTTCAGCTCAATCGAGCGACTGGCGGTGCGTTGGGGCACAGCGATCGAGTTGACTTCTACAAATTTAAAGCTTCTAGTCCAATCAACTTTCACCTAACGCTGAATAATCTACAGGCAGACGCCCGCGTTAAGTTACTCAATGGAAGGCGCGTTTCGGTCGGAGTCTCAGATCAAACAGGTTTTCAGACAGAGCAAATTATTACGACCCTAGAGGCTGGAACCTATTACATTCAGGTACGGCTTCCTGGTCGTCGAGGCAGTACGCGCTACAGCCTTCGTGCTTCTTCTGTTCCTGCTGAACCAGGTGAAACAACTGCGATCGCTCGAAATCTAGGCATCCTCTCGGGTGACATGAGGCTCTCAGAATCTGTTAGCAATTCCGACCGACTGGACTATTACAAATTCACGCTGTCACAGATCAGCAATATTAATGTGAATATTGACGGTGTATCATCACCTGCTTTGGTCAGTCTATATTTTGATGCTAACAATAATGGTTTAATTGATAACGGTGAGCAGTTCGATAGTGGTAGTGATGGGAATACGATCGCCCGAACTGTTCTACCCGGCACTTATTATCTTCAAGTAGAAAGCTTATTCGGTTCTTCAAGCCAATACAATCTATCGATCGCTGCTGCCCCTGATCCGAGTAATCTTCCCACTGATCCGGGCAATACAGCGAGTACAGCATTCAATCTTTCAACCTTTCCGGCTACGGCGAGGGATTTTGTAGGTACATTTGATTCTTCGGATTATTACAAATTCACATTGCCTCAAATTAACGACATTAATGTGAATATCAATGGCTTATCGAGAACTACTTTTGTAAATTTACACTTTGATGCTAATAACAACGGATTAATTGACAGCGGCGAAAGATTGGAGAGCGGCAGCGACAATGATACTATTGCCAGAACCGTTCTACCCGGTACTTATTATCTTGAAGTAGATAGCTTTGGTTCTGCAACTCGCTATGATCTTATTGTAGAAGCGAAACCTAATCCTGGTAATTTACCTGTCGATCCGGGCAATAGAGCCGCTATCGCATACGACCTGGGTACCCCTTTAGAAAATCAAACGATACAAGATTTCGTTGGGGCTTTTGATGAGCTAGATTACTACAAATTCAAATTGAATACAGCCCGTACTCTGAATGTCAATATCGATGGTCTAGCAGCAACGGCTTCTGTTACTTTGTACTTTGATGCTAACAATAATGGATTGATTGATAGCGGCGAATGGGTGACGAGCGGCAGTGATAACTCAACAATTTCCAGAGTGCTGCAAACAGGAACTTATTTCCTTGAAGTGAATACCTTCAGCAACGCAACTCGCTACAACTTGAATTTGGGAGTTGGGTAGAACTTGAGCGAATGTAGTATGCCAATCCCTTACTCTGCCCGAGCGTCGATCGCAAAATTGTCGTAGTAAATAATAGTCAGGAACCGAATTGGCAGGGTGATCAGCTTTTCGGGTCCGTGGGGAATGTCGCCTCTAAAGGTGAGGGAGTCGCCCGGTTCGAGCAGGTAAGTTTGTCGTCCGTGGCGGTATTCCAGCTTGCCTTCGAGCAGGTGAATAAACTCGATGCCGGGATGCTCGAAGGTGGGAAAGACTTCGGAAGCATCATCCATTGTGATCAGAAAGGGTTCAAATCGCTTGGTTGGTCCCTGATCGTAGGCGAGAAGCTGGTAGGTATGTCCACGTTTGGTGCCGCGCCGCACGACTTCCATGCCTTTACCGTTTTTGACCAACTGCGCTCCGCCTTCGGGAATGTCGTATTTGCGAAACAGGGTAGACAGGGAAACGCCCAGCGCATTTGCCAGTTTCTCCAGAGTTTCCAGGCTGGTGGAAGTTTGAGCATTTTCAATTTTAGAGAGCATTCCGCGAGAAATTCCGGCGCGATCGGCGATTTCTGCGATCGTCAGCCCATGTTGCTGGCGCAGGTCACGAATCGTATTGCCCAGGTAATGCTCCAGTCCGGGATGCTCCAGCTTCTGCAAGGAAACGTCTGAGGAAATGTGTGAGGGAACGGTTTCTGCCATGCAGCAATTCTCCTGCGGTGCGCCCCTATGAATCATAGCAGGTGAATCATGCTAGGAAACAATGTTGACAGACAGGAAACAATGCTGGATGATATTCAACGAAGTTTCCGAATGGGAATTTGGTCTCGTGTCTTCTTCCCGCCGATATACGCTTAGCTTGTCCTGTCCCGATCGCGTTGGCATTGTCGCGGCGGTGAGTTCCTTTATCGCCAGTCATCAGGGCTGGATCGTGGAGGCGCAACACCACGCCGATCAGGACTTTCAGCGATTTTTTATGCGGCAGGAAATTCTTGCTGATTCGCTGCCCTTTGGAATCGAAGCGTTGCGAGAGCAGTTTCAGCCGATCGCCGATGAATTCAAAATGCAGTGGCAGGTGACGGATTCGGCGCAGAAAAAGCGGGTGGTGATTCTAGTATCCAAATCCGATCACTGTCTCTATGATTTGCTGGCACGCTGGCAGAGCAGAGAACTCGACATTGAAATTCCCTGCGTCATTTCTAACCACGAAATCTTTCGCGGGCTGGTCGAGTGGCACGGTATTCCTTACTATCATGTGCCCGTTACCCCGGAAACGAAGACGATCGCCTACGACAAAATCATGCACCTGTTTGAGGCGGTGAATGGCGATGTGATGGTGCTGGCACGCTATATGCAAGTGTTGTCGTCGGAGGTGTGCGATCGATATCCTGGTCGAATTATTAATATCCATCATTCCTTCTTGCCGTCTTTTATTGGCGCAAAACCTTATCATCAGGCACATCAACGCGGCGTCAAATTAATTGGTGCAACCTGTCACTATGTCACATCTGAACTCGATGCAGGACCCATTATCGAGCAGGATGTGATTCGGATTGATCATTCGGATGCTGTGGAAGATTTAATTCGCTACGGCAGAGATATCGAAAAAACCGTTCTGGCGCGTGGGCTAAGGTATCACGTTGAGGATCGCGTTCTGGTTCACGGAAATAAGACCGTTGTATTTCGTTAAAGGAGGTTTGAAAAGGGCAATGTATCCCCTTTAACATGCCTCAAAAGATATTTCTTTTAAGTTCATCCTGAAATTCATGCATCTATCGTTTTATGCCGCTTAATCTGCTGCGCTTCGCCCTTACTAAAGACCATCCAGAACCGCGAATGTTTCGCCAGCCCGATCGCCTGAAGTCGAGCTACGACGCGGTAATTATTGGCGGGGGTGGACATGGCTTAGCAGCCGCTTACTATCTGGCGCGAGACTATGGCATGACGGATGTGGCGGTGCTGGAAAGAAGCTATTTGGGCGGCGGCAATACGGGACGAAATACGACGATTATTCGATCGAACTACCTCACGCCGGAAGGAGTGAAGTTTTACGATGAGTCGGTGCGCTTGTGGCAGGATTTGTCGCAGGATTTTGATTTGAATCTGTTTTACTCAACGCGGGGACATTTTACCCTGGCGCATACCGATGCCACACTGCGAACCATGCGCTGGCGGGCGGAAACCAATAAGCATATTGGGGTGAACAGTGAGTTGGTCAGTCCTGATGAGATTCAGGAAGCCTGCCCGCAAATGGATCTGACCTGTAACGGTCACGCGCCGATTTTGGGTGCTCTGTATCATGCGCCGGGAAGCATTGCTCGGCACGATGCGGTCGCCTGGGGCTATGGACGAGGGGCAGATCAGCGTGGCGTAGAAATTCATCAGCAAACGGAAGTATTGGGAATTCAGGTGAAGTCCGATCGCGTTACCGGAGTCGAAACTTCACGAGGGACGATCGAAACGCCGCGTGTCCTCTGTGCCGTTGCTGGGTTTACGCCGCGTTTGCTGCAAATGGTGGGAATTCGATCGCCCCTCTACGTCCATCCGCTGCAAGCTCTGGTGAGCGAACCGATGAAGCCTTGGCTTAACCCGATTATCGTGTCTGGCAATTTGCACGTTTATGTCAGCCAAACGGCGCGGGGCGAACTGGTGATGGGCGCGTCGCTTGACCCCTATGAGCTGCATTCAACGCGATCGACGCTGGATTTCACCGAAGAATTAGCGGCTCACATGCTCGATCTGTTTCCCTTCCTCTCTCACGCCAAAATTGTGCGCCAGTGGGCAGGCATGGCAGATATGACGCCCGATTTCGCCCCGATGATGGGCAGAACGCCGATCGCCGGATTTTACTTGGATGCAGGCTGGGGAACCTGGGGCTTTAAGGCGACTCCGGTTTGCGGCAAAACGATGGCATACACCGTTGCGAACGATCGAGCGCATGAATTAATCCAAGACTTTTCGATCGATCGATTTACCCGGTATGAATTGATTGGTGAAAAAGGCGCGGCATCAGTTGCCCATTAATAAATAACAGGAAAAGCAGCGATGAAGTTAATGACCTGTCCCATTAATGGTACGCGATCGATCAGCGAATTTGTGTATGGCGGCGAGTATCGCGAAATGCCTGACCCTAACTCCGTAGATGATCAAACTTGGGCAGCCTACATCTTTTATCGAAATAATGTTCCGGGCATCAAACGCGAATGGTGGTGTCACGCACCCAGCAACACCTGGTTTATTGCAGAGCGAAATACATTAACTGACGAAGTGACACAAACCTATTTATACGGAGGCGAGTCATGAGTTATCGTCTACCGCCAATTCCTGGGGAATGGATCGATCGCAATACAATCATTCAGTTTTCGTTTGAAGGGAAAGTATTGACCGGATATGCAGGAGATACGATCGCTGCTGCGCTATGGGCTTCGGGTCAAAAGGTGTTGGGACGCAGCTTTAAATATCACCGCCCACGCGGAATTCTCAGCCTGGCGAATCATGATGTGAATACCCTGATGCAGTCCGGCGAGAAGCTGAATGTGCGGGCAGACGTGACGGCAATTGAGCCAGGAATGTCGCTGCAAGCAGTCAATACGTTCGGAGGTGTGGAGCACGATCGCGCTAGCTTTCTCAACTTTTTATCGCCCTTCTTGCCGGTTGGGTTTTATTACAAAACGTTCAACAACAAAAAGCTTTTTCCCTTTTGGGAACGCCTGATTCGTCGCACAATTGGGCTGGGGCAAGTCGATTTCAAAACGCCCTGGATACGCACCCCGAAGCGATATGACTTTTGCGATTTGCTTGTAATTGGCGCAGGCATTTCTGGACTCACTGCTGCACTCACCGCAGCCGAAGCAGGCGCAGATGTGGTGATTGTGGATGAGAACGCGAAACCGGGCGGCGTAGGACTCTACCAGCTTGGGGATGATCGATCGATCGCCGCCGAAACCCAATCCCTTATTCAGTCAGTCACAGCCCATCCCCGCATCCGGCTCTACACCGGTACAGTAGCAGCAGGCTACTATGCCGACTTCTGGATTCCCCTAGTAGACGGCACACGCATGACGAAAATGCGGGCAAAGTCAGTCATCGTGGCAAGCGGGGCTTATGAACAGCCTGCGGTCTTTCGCAACAACGATTTGCCAGGCGTCATGATGGCTTCGGCGGCACAGCGGCTTATTTATCGCTATGCGGTTAAGCCAATGCACCGGGCGATCGTCTTTACGGCAAATCAGGATGGTTATCGGGCGGCTCTGGATTTGCTGGCGCATGGGATGGAAGTCGGGGCGATCGTAGATTTGCGATCGGATATTCCGAGTTCGACAGTGGTACAGACGGTGCGTGAGCGAGGCGTTCCAATCTATCCCGGACAGGCAATTTATGAGGCAAAAGCAAATCCTCAAGGCGATGGCGTTTGTGCGGCAGTGATTTGTCCGATGCGAAACGGACAGCCGCAAATTGAATCTCGTCAGACGATCGCCTGTGATGGCATTCTCATGAGTGTGGGTTGGGCGGGAGCGGCAAATTTGCTTTATCAGGCAGGGGCAAAGATGCGTTTTGACGACCGAATTCAGCAGTTTGTGCCGGATTTGCTGCTGCCGGGTGTATTTGCTTGCGGTCGGGTCAATGGGGTGTATCAGCCGGAGAATAAACGAAGCGACGGAGAACGGGCGGCACGGTCGGCGATTGCTTTTCTCAGCGGTGGGGAATCGGTGGCGATCAATCTCCCCGCAGAATCAGAATCACCGTCCCATCCCTGGGCGATCGTGCCTCACCCGCAGGGTAAAAACTTTGTCGATTTCGATGAAGATCTGCAATACAAAGATTTTCCGAATGCAATTCAGGAAGGATTTGACAATATTGAATTATTGAAGCGGTTTACGACCGTGGGAATGGGTCCAAGTCAGGGCAAACATTCTAATGTGAATGCGCTGCGAATTCTGGCGAAGCTGACCGGCAAAACACCAGGACAGGTCGGAACCACGACGGCGCGACCATTTTTTCATCCTGTGCCGATGTCGCACCTCGCCGGACGCGGATTCACGCCAGAGCGAAGAACACTGCTGCACGATCGCCACCTTGCCCTCAACGCCAAGTGGATGTCTGCCGGACAGTGGCGCAGACCAGAATACTATCAGCAGCCCAACAAAAACCGGGAAGCCTGCATCCAGGACGAGGTTCTCGCCGTGCGGCAGCGCGTTGGGTTGATCGACGTGGGAACGCTGGGCAAGCTGGAGATTCGCGGACGGGACGCAGCCGCTTTTCTAGAGCGCGTTTACACCGGACGCTATGCAAATCTGAAAGTCGGGATGACCCGCTACGCGCTGATGCTGGACGAGTCGGGCGTGGTGATCGACGATGGCGTGATTGCCCGGCTGGGCGAAGACCATTTCTATTTCACAACGACGACCTCTAACGCCGCTTCAATTTATCGCGAGCTGTCTCGCCTGAATACGATGTGGCGAATGGACTGCGGTTTAGTCAATTTGACCGGGGCGCAATCGGCAGTGAATCTCGCGGGTCCGCTTTCCCGTGCTGTGCTGAGCCAGCTTACCGATCTGGACTTGTCGAGCGCGGCGTTTCCCTATCTCGCAGTGCAATCGGCAACGGTGGCAGGCATTCCAGCTCTCCTCATGCGCGTCGGTTTTGTGGGCGAGTGGGGCTACGAAATCCACGTTCCTGCCGAAAATGCCCCCGTCCTTTGGGACGCCCTAACCCGGGCAGGTAAGCCCTACAGCCTTCAACCCTTCGGCGTGGAAGCACAAAGGCTGCTGCGGCTGGAAAAAGGACACCTGATCGTCGGACAGGACACGGACGGACTCACCACACCCTATGAAGCGAACCTCAACTGGGCAGTGAAAACTGACAAACCCTTCTTCATTGGCCAGCGCAGCCTCCAGATTCATGCCGATCGCTCGCCCAAACAAATCCTGATTGGTTTTACCCTCAACGAGTTTAGTGGCACGCCGCCTCAGGAATGCCATCTGGTGATTCACAACGGCGACATTGCCGGACGGATTACCAGCATTGCTTACAGTCCCTCACTCGCTCGCCATATTGGGCTGGCGTATGTCAAACCAGAGCTATCTCAAGTGGGAAGTCAATTTACGGTGAGGCGATCGGATGGTTTCCTGATCACTGCCACCGTGACCCCAACTCCGTTTTATGACCCAGCAAACACCCGCCAGAAAACGGCATCGCCGCTGCCTGAGGCAAGCCATCTTGAGTTTGAGCAAAAGCTTGAGCAAAAGCTTGAGCAAAAGCCTGCCGCAATCATCCCCTTGATTTCTGAAACAGATGATTTAGTCGATTTAGCTGATGTCTCTGCGCTCCCCCGATTCGGCGTAAAAGGAGCAGGTGCGGCGGCATGGCTGGAAGCGCACGAATTCCCAATTCCCGATCGCCCGAATTCCTGGCTCCCTTTGGCGAACGGTGGACGCATCGCCCGACTGGGACTGACAGAATTTCTAATCGAGGACGATGGAGAGATTGGCGATTACCCCGAAGGGAAAAGTGCTTCGCATCGGCTTCGGGCTGATTCAAATCTGCCGCCGCAGGTTTATCCCGTCTTGCGGCAAGATCTGGCGATCGTTCTTTCAGGTAAAGCGGTTCACGATCTATTTGCTCAAATCTGCAACGTCAGTTTTCGATCGTTTAATTCTAGCGATCGTCCTATTGTGCTGACCTCGGCGATCGGCGTATCCGTGATTGTGGCGATCGAAGAGGCTCCAATTCCCCAATACCGTTTGTGGTGCGACACAACTTACCGCCACTATGTTTGGCAAACTCTGAATGAAATTGCTGCGGAATTAGGTAGCGACGCAAACAGTTCTCTCACTAAAAATCGAAGAAGTTACGATAATTCGCCGAACCGTCCCTCTAACCCCCCAGCTTTGGGCGAAACTGAGCCGATGCAAGCAGTTCTTTTGCATAAAAAAGGTTGAACTGCTCAAGATCCCCGAACCTTGGGGAATCGAGGGGACGATGTCGCACCGCTGCCATTCCTCCAACAATTTCTACCTTCCCCAGAACCCATGAACCTTACCGAAGCCAAACAGTTTCTCGAAGCCCATCAAATCAAATTCATCCTCGCTCAGTTCGTAGACATTCACGGTGTTGCCAAAACCAAAGCCGTTCCTGCCTCCCATCTGGAAGACATTCTTGATCCGGGAGCCGGATTTGCCGGATTTGCCGTCTGGGGACTGGGCATGGAACCGAACAGCCCAGATTATCTGGCAGTTGGTGATTTAAACACGCTTTCTCTGGTTCCCTGGATGCCCGGATTCGCCCGAATTGTTTGCGTGGGTCATGTCAAAGGCAAACCCTACCCCTACGATGCCCGCTACGTGCTAATGCAGCAGATCGATCGCCTCACACAGCACGGCTGGACGCTCAACACGGGAGTCGAACCCGAATTCATGCTGCTCAAAAAAGACCGACGCGGCAACCTTCGCCCCTATGATTTCACCGACACCCTCGACAAGCCCTGCTACGACTACAAAGGATTGTCGCGCAGCATTGGCTACATCGAGAAGCTGGTGGATAACCTGCAACAGGTTGGTTTCGATATCTATCAGGTCGATCATGAAGACGCCAACGGACAGTTTGAAATCAACTACACCTACACCGACTGCCTCACCACCGCCGATCGCTATATTTTCTTCAAGATGGCAGCCTCAGAGATTGCCCGCGACATGGGGCTAATCTGCTCCTTTATGCCCAAGCCCTTCTCCAACCGCACCGGAACAGGGATGCATATTCACTGCTCGCTCGCCGAAGGCAACACCAATCTTTTTGAAGACCACAGCGACCCGCACCAACTGGGACTCTCAAAACTGGCATACCACTTCCTCGGCGGACTGCTGACCCATGCCCATGCTCTGACTGCTCTCTGTGCCCCTTCGATCAATTCCTATAAGCGACTGGTAGTGGGACGATCGCTCAGCGGCGCAACTTGGGCACCCGCTTACATCAGCTACGGCGACAACAACCGATCGAGCATGGTGCGTATTCCTGGTGGACGGCTCGAATTGCGCCTTGCAGATGGCTCCTGCAACCCCTATCTGGCAACCGCCGCCGTGATCGCAGCCGGGCTAGACGGCATCGAACGCGAACTTGACCCCGGCGAACCCTTCAACGGCAATCTCTACGACCTCACTCCCGAACAGCTCGAAGAAAAAGGCATCGGCACCCTGCCCCAATCTCTCAGCGAGGCGATCGACGCTCTCGAATCCGACGCTGTAATCCAATCCGCCCTTGGTCCACTCGCCCCCGAATTTATCAATCTGAAACGCATGGAATGGATCGAATACTGCCGCCATGTTTCAGATTGGGAAGTCGATCGCTACCTGGAATTCTTCTAACCCCATCTCCCTCACCCCTTCACCCCTTATCCCCTTATGTGCGGCATCGTCGGACTCCTGATCAAAACCCCATCCCTGCGCGATTCCCTCGGCGAACTGCTTGTCCCCATGCTGGTTGGCATGAGCGATCGCGGACCTGACTCCGCCGGACTTGCAGTATTCACCGCCACCCTGCCCGATCCCTATCGCAAATACAGCCTCTACGCGGGCAATCAGGTGATTGACTGGTCAGCTCTCCCCCAATCATTGAGCGAACTGGGCAAGGCAACGATCGACCCTCATGGCAATCAGGCAGTCCTCATGACTGATCTGCCGCCACAGACGGTTAGAGCGTGGCTGAAGTCGGCTTATCCGCAGCTTCACCTGCTGTCTGCCGGACGCACAATCGATTTGTACAAAGATACCGGGACACCGATCGCCGTGTCTGACCGATATGAATTTCGATCGCTCAAAGGGTCTCATGCTGTCGGGCACACGCGGATGGCAACCGAATCTGCCGTCACTCCGGCACACGCTCACCCGTTCACCGCAGGCGAAGATTTTTGTCTGGTTCACAATGGCTCGCTCTCGAACCCGAACGAGATTCGGCGGAAATTAGAACCACGTGGCATTCACTTTGAGACCGACAACGATACCGAAGCTGCCTGCCGTTTCCTGGAATGGCGGATGCAGGAAGGCGATGATCTGGAAACGGCGATTCAAAACGGCTTTGAGGAACTGGACGGCTTTTATACCTTCCTGATGGGAACCGCAGATAAACTTGCCCTCGTTCGCGATCCTTTTGCCTGCAAACCTGCGATCGTTGCCGAAACCGATGACTATGTGGCGATCGCTTCTGAATTTCGATCGCTTGCCCATCTGCCCAATGTAAATCAGGCAAACCTCTACGAACCCGCTCCAGAGGAGATGTATGTATGGACAGTGTAATCATTGCTTCCCCAACCGAAACCCACACCTTTGATCTGAGCCAAGCTCCTGTGCGAGAGGTGAATGCCTACCTGCACCATTCCGAATTGCCCAATGGACACAAAGTGGCGATCGTCAATCCCAACGGAGCGCATAATCTAGCGGTCGGCATCGATACGGCGATCGAAGTCGAGATCCACGGGCATACGGGCTACTACACGGCAGGCATGAATAAACAGGCGATCGTCACCCTTTACGGTAACGCTGGAACCGGAGTCGCCGAAAACATGATGTCTGGCAGGGTTCACGTTAAGGGTTTTGCTTCGGTGTCGGCAGGTGCGTCTGCCCACGGTGGGCTATTAGTCATCGATGGCGATGCAGGCTTGCGCTGCGGCATTTCCTTGAAAGGAGCCGATATTGTGGTGGGCGGCAGTGTCGGCAGCTTTTCCGGCTTTATGGCGCAGGCAGGCAGAATGGTAATTTGCGGCAACGCCGGAGACGCGCTGGGCGATTCGCTCTACGAAGCCGTCATTTATATCCGAGGAACCGTGAAATCGTTGGGCGCAGATGCTCAATTTGAACCGATGACCGAGGAGGACTATGCGATCGTTCAAACCCTCCTTGACCAAGCCAGCCTCCCCCACACTCCCCAGGATTTCAAACGGATCGCCTCCGCCCGCCAGCTCTATCACTGGAATGCTGACGCCAACCAGGAATACTAGGCGTTGCTGAATAAGCGTATGATACGCCCCCCTAGCCCCCCAATTTGGGGGGAACCAGAATTCAAAGTCCTCCAGCATTGGGGGATTGAGGGGGCGATGCAGAAGCTAAATTTGCACCGTTCGTATCCCGATTCAGCAACGCCTAGTACTAATGCGAATTCAGAATTGCTCAAGCTAGAGCAAGCGATCGTATTTCGTTTTAAGGCTTTGATCGATCGCCCTCATCCAGAAAATGGCAATAACCCTTACCGGAAAGGCAAACCATTTTCAACAAAAATCTCAATTCCCTTTTAGACCCATTACCGCAAAAGCTCTCCCCCCTCCCCTCTCCCCATGACCTCCAACATCTATCGCGAAGAATCCGCCGGATACGATCGCCGCACGCTCCACTACATCCAGAACGCCGCTGCCCACGGACTCTATGAAATTCGAGGACTGGGCGCAAAACGCAGCCTGCCCCACTTTGACGATCTGGTTTTCCTGGGAGCCTCACTGACTCGCTACCCGTTGGAAGGCTATCGAGAAAAGTGCATTACCAAGACTGTTCTAGGTACACGATTTGCCAGCAAACCGATCGAACTAGACATTCCAATTACGATCGCCGGAATGAGCTTTGGTTCTCTCTCTGCCAACGTCAAAGAAGCCCTCGGACGCGCCGCGACCGAAATGGGCACATCCACCACGACGGGCGACGGCGGCATGACTCAGGAGGAGCGACGGTCTTCTAAAACGCTGGTGTATCAGTGTCTTCCGTCTCGCTATGGCTTTAATCCGGACGATGTGCGGAAGGCAGATGCGATCGAAGTCGTGATCGGTCAGGGCGCAAAGCCGGGCGGTGGCGGAATGCTGTTGGGTCAAAAAATTAATCCGCGGGTCGCGGCAATGCGAACGTTACCCGAAGGCGTGGATCAGCGATCGGCTTGTCGTCATCCTGACTGGACCGGGCCCGATGACCTGACGATCAAAATTCAGGAACTGCGCGAACTAACCGACTGGGAAAAGCCGATTTATATCAAAGTGGGAGCGTCCCGCACTTATAACGATGTCAAGCTCGCCGTTCATGCCGGAGCAGATGTCGTCGTTGTGGATGGAATGCAGGGCGGCACGGCTGCTACCCAAACGGTGTTTATTGAGCACGTTGGCATTCCCACGCTGGCGGCTCTGCGGCAGGCGGTTGAGGCACTGGAAGAAATGGACATGAAAGGCAAAGTCCAGCTCATTGTGTCCGGTGGCATTCGGACTGGAGCAGATGTGGCAAAGGCTCTGGCAATGGGCGCGGATGCCGTGTCGATCGGTCAGGCGGTGCTGATGGCTCTGGGCTGCAACAGCGAAAGCTATATTCAGAACGGAGAGCATCATCCGGCGATCGACGATTATCTGGAACTTGGCACGGCTCCCGGCTACTGTCATCACTGTCACACCGGGAAATGTCCGGTTGGCGTCACGACTCAAGACCCGATTTTAGAGAAGCGGCTAGAGCCAGAAGTCGGAGCGCACCGGCTAAAAAACTATCTGAAAACGCTGAATATGGAACTGACGACGATCGCCCGCGCCTGCGGCAAGCAAAACGTGCATCACCTGGAGCGGGAAGATCTGGTTGCACTGACGGTCGAAGCGGCGGCAATGGCAAAGCTGCCTTTAGCAGGCACAAGCTGGATTCCCGGTGTACAGGGCTACTAGCTGGAAATTGAAGCAGCGTGAATTTGATGCCACCAGTCTCCCAGGACGGAACTCTCGATGTGCTATGCGTCGCTGGAAACCGGACTGGCAGCAATGCTGACCGTCTTAACTTCTTTTACCCGATGCTCGGTGGGGGTCAACTCGTGGGGGAGCGCTGCGCCTTCCTTAAACACTGCCAAATCAAACCAGAAAGTCGTCCCCACGCCCACTTCGCTCACCAGATAGACTCGGCTATGGTGCTTCTCGATAATATTGCGAACGATCGACAGTCCCAGTCCGGTTCCTTCCAGCGTATGCACCCGGTTCTCGACGCGGAAAAAGCGATCGAAAATAGCTTCCTGATCTTCAGGGTCGATGCCGATACCCGTATCGCAAATTTCAACCCGTACATGGCTGGGGGGCTGTTCGTCCTTTGACTGAAGGAGATAGGCGCGAATCATCACCTTACCGCCTGCGGGCGTAAACTTCAGACCGTTGCCCATCAGGTTAGAAAACACTTGCAGCAGCAGATCGTAGTTACCAAAAACGGGCGGCAAATCTGGCTCAATGTCCTGACACAGCTCGATACCTTTGTCTTTGGCATTGAGGCGATGGGTTCGCAGCGTTTGCTCAATCGGCTGCACAATCTCCACGGGTTCCATGCTGTATCGCTTGTTGGATTCCAGTCGAGACAGATCCAGCACATCGTTGACCAAGCGGGTGAGGCGATCGGTTTCCCGGTTTGCGGTGTCGAGAAATTCGCGCCGTTCGACTTCGCTCAGATCATCGCCGTACTCGTGCAGCGTTTCAATAAAGGATTTGATGTTGAACAGAGGAGTCCGCAGTTCGTGGGAGACGTTGCTGATAAACTGGCTTTTCGCCTCGTTGAGTTCGGCTTCGCGGGTAATGTCCTGCACCGTGATCGCAATGCCTTTCACCGCTTCGCGATACTGATCCAGCACCGTCGTCAGCAAAATTCGCACCGTTCGGTTGATTGGCTCCGGGATCGTAATCCGAAACTCTGCCCCATCCCGCATCTCCGCTGGAGGCTGCCCGGAAGCAAGCTGATACAGGGGACGGGTTAATTCGGCACTAACCGCATTCGGCAGGTGGTACAGCACGTTCTGACCCAGCACGTCCTGAGCATCTTCCCAGCTAAAAATCCGTTCAGCCGTCGGATTAGTCAGGATGACCTGCATATTGGTATCCAGCAGCACGGCTCCATCAGCGATCGTCGAAACCAGGGTTTCCAGCTTGGCTTTTTCGGCGGTCAGCTCCTCGATATTTTGCTCTTCATAGCGTTCAAGCCGCTCTGCCATTTCGTTAAAGCTAAGGATCAGCTCCCCCAGTTCGCCACCCAGGGGCAAATCAACTCGCTGCTTAAAATTTCCGGCAGCAATGTTTTTCACGCCAACCAGCAATTCTTTAATTGGCTTAGTAATCGTTAGCGCGTTAAAGACCGCTCCCAGGATTACCATCACCCAGATTGAGACAAATACAGCGATCGTTACATCTCGCGTCAGGTGCGAGGAGTTGACCACCGTGGGATTCGGATTGATGCCGATCGCCAACACGCCCAGATACTTTCCGTCGTGATTGAGCGGTACAAAGACATCGGTGACTTCTCCAGCAGGAGTAAGATGCTGGCGTACCATCGGCGCATCTAAATTTGCTGCATAGTTTTCGGGAAGCTGCATCCGGCGGCGAATCGTCAGCGAATTTTGCACCTCGGACTCTGAGAAGGGAATGCCAAAAAAGATATTGCCATCCTCATCGGCGTACAGCATATAGCGAACGCTGGAAGTGCTGCTATAAAAGCGGTGGGAAAAGCGGGCAAGCTCCGTGCGGTTATTTTCGCCCACCAACGGTGCGACGTTTGCCGCTAGCAGTAGCCCCAAATCTCGACCAAAACGGGTGTCGTTCAGGCGGGCATCTTGCTGAATAGTGTTCACTGCCCAAAAGGTTAAGCCACTCATAATGAGCGATACGACCAGCGTGGCAGCCGCCATCAGGCGAGTCTGAAGCGTGAACTCAGACCACCAGCGATCGATGATTGCCTTAATTCGATAAAGCAGCTTCAGCAAGGGTCGCTCAACTTGTCACAAGAGACTGTAGATAGATTCAGGAGATAGATTTGGGAGATGACTTTGGGTGAATTATCCCTAGATTAACTCCTCACATCTTAATTTTTACAAAGTTTTGTCAAACCTGCATCGCTCGCCCTTCTAGTTGCTTATTGCAGAGCACGATGCCCAATATCGCGCCGGTAATACATACCCTCAAACTGAATGCAGTCCACCGCTTGATAAGCCTTCGCAGCTGCATCTTGCAAAGATTCGCCGATCGCCGTTACGCCCAGCACTCGCCCGCCGTCGGCAATGACCTGCTGATTGAACTTAGTTCCTGCATGAAAGACGATTGCCCCAGCCGCCTCCGCCTGCTCGATGCCTTGAATCGGCATTCCTTTGCGGTAGCTTTCTGGGTAATTCTCTGCCGCCACGACCACACACACCGATGCTCCGGCATGCCATTCTAGGGGCGGCAACCGATCGAGGGTTTGCTGAGTGCAGGCCAGCAAAACGGTTTCCAGGGGCGTTTCCAACAGGGGTAGTACTGCCTGAGTTTCTGGGTCGCCAAATCGACAGTTAAATTCGACCACCTGGGGATTGCCTTCGGGCGTGATCATCAGTCCTGCATAGAGGACGCCCCGGTAGTCAATGCCGCGCTTTCTCAAGGCAGCGATCGTCGGTTCCAGAATTTCCTGCTGAATCCGCTCCATTAGGGCAGGCGTAACGATCGGGGCAGGTGCGTAAGCCCCCATGCCGCCCGTATTTGCTCCGGTGTCGCCCTCGCCGATGCGCTTGTGATCCTGGGCGGGAACCAAGGGGCGAATCGTGATTCCATCGGTAATCGCCAGCACAGAGGTTTCCTGCCCGCTGAGGCATTCCTCAATCACAACGGTTTGTCCGGCTGCGCCAAACTGTCCGTTAAATGCCGCCTCGATTGCCTCGATTGCTGCTTCAACCGTATCTGCGACCGTGACCCCTTTTCCGGCTGCCAGCCCGTCTGCTTTGACCACGATCGGCGCACCTTGTGCCTTCACATAATCGATCGCTGCTGTCGCCTCGGTAAAGACTGCCGCTTTTGCAGTGGGGATTTCAGCTTCTTGCATCAGGGCTTTTGCCCATGCCTTACTTGCCTCGATTTGTGCGCCCGCTTGCACTGGACCAAACACCGTGAGCCCCTGCGCTTGCAAATAGTCAGTGACGCCTGCTGCCAAGGGTAATTCTGGACCGACGACCACCAGCGCGACGTTGTTGACCAGGGCAAATCGTCCAATCCCCTCAAAGTCTGTGACCGACAGCGCGAGATTTCGGCATCTTGCCAGCTTTGCCGTGCCCCCATTCCCCGGAATGCAAAACACTTCCTGCACCCGCTTAGACTGGAGCAATTTCCAGGCGATCGTGTGTTCGCGCCCGCCATTACCAATGACTAAAACTTTCACGCCTGACTCACCCTTACAAAGAACTTGCCCGTAAATTTCAATCTTGATTGAGCAACCTGACTGAACCTCATGTCAACTGCATATCAACTGCGATGTCCTGATTCTACCGATTACCCCGGGGGAAAGTGCTTCGCATCGCCTGCTCTATTCTCAGGGCACGAAAATTCGCAGCATTGATTGCAAATTTCATCTTACGAGTAAAAAATATACTCTTAATAATAATAATAAATAATAGTAGATTCTCAACCATCAGATCTCCATCTGCTCATCGGACAGCGAGTAAACTAGGGTCTGGTGTTCCGGTTTGCGTCAGGAAAGCTAAGTAAGCTGGTTAGAAACAAACCGTGCAAGACAACCATCATGTTGGTCAGTCGGCTGATCAGTCGGCAACTGATTGACTGCAGATGAACAGGCAGGATAACAGGAGAGGTTTATGAACGGGTTGATTAAACTCATGGGCGATGCGCAACAGTTGCTCCGCAGGGGAAACTGGCGTGCTTGCTTGCTGGGACTCGCAATGCTACTGACGTTTCCCCTCAGCACTCTGGCACAAACGCCTCCTTCCACGCCTGCTAGTCCGGAGAATGTAGCTCCAAATGCAGTTCCAGAAGGCGCAGCCTCAACCACCCCAGAATCAGAAACTGCCCCAGAAACAGCCATTCCAGAGAATGCGCTGGAGCCTCAGCCCGACCCGCTGCTGCCGGCCATGACGGTCGATCGTCCCTTGAGTCCGCCGGAAAAAGACGTGCTGCGATCGGCTCTGGTTGAACTCCAAAATCAGGCACTTGCCGAGCTTCAGGCAGGCAATATTCCGGGCGCATTTGAAATTTTTAATCGAGAACTGCGGTTGCGGCGATATCTCAGCATTCCAGAAGAAGTAGCGGCTTTGAGCCGAGTGGGTGCAGTCGCCTGGCGGCAGAGTCAAGTAACGGAACTGCGGCTAATCACCGAGCGGCTTCAGCAAATCGAACAGCAGATTGAGGCAAGACCCGAAGGCAATCCTAATTTGCCCTTCCGCATGGCTGAAGCGTATGAAACCATCCGGGCAAAGGATCAGGCAGTCGCACTGTACACTAAACTGCTGACCCAGGCACAGCAGCAGCAGAACGTGAATCGCCAAATTCAACTGCTCACCGCCCTGGGCAATCTCCATTTGTCCTGGTTTGAGTATCCCAGCGCAGCCGCCGCCTATGAGCAGCTTAGTCAGGTAGCCGAGGCAAAAGGCGATCGCACCACTCAAGCAACGGCACTTGAGCAACTTGCACGCATCTACACCGAAAACAATCAGCCGACCGAGGCGATTGCCAGTCAGCAGAAGCTCGTTGAGTTATATCGCAGCCAGCGCAACCTGCAGCCTGTTCCCGGACTTAAACTGGCAATGGGTGAAGGATTTGCTGCCCTGGGACAAACTGATGCTGCGATCGCCAACTACCAGGAAGCTTTTGCCGTAGCGCGATCTGTACAGCAGCTTGCCTATGCCAGCGATGCGCTTCAGCGGCTTGCTACGCTTTACCGCACTCAAAACCGCTTCGATGAAGCCCTGGCAGCGTACCGACTCTTGCTGGATGTCGAGCAGCAGTCCTACAACACGTTGGGTATGATGAATACCTACGATCAGATCGGTCAATTGCTGAAGGAGCGGGGAAACCAGCCCCAAGCACTCGTCGCCTTCCAGCAGGGGCTACAGTTGGCTCAGCAGCTCCGGTATAAGGTGGATTACTTCAATACGCAGATTCAAACGCTGAGCCAGTAACCTTCTGCTGGAGGGCGGCGTAGAATGCGGCAATCCTTAGAAGGAAAACGCTGGGTTGGCGATCGTTACCGAAACGGCAGCGTCGGAAACTCGCTAATTAGCTGAACCCTCCCAGCCTGATCTGAGGTCGATCGCCACTCTGGTGCTGCATCGAACGCGGATTGAGACTGGCTCATTATTAGATACAGTGCAAAGGTAATGGCAGTTGCTTGAGTCCAGCGGGCAGCAACGTTGTTTCTTTCAGGAACTCTGACGGTCATCGGCTCTCTCCTTCACATCTGACGTCTCTGAAAGATATTGTTGACAGGATCTTCCCGATTCACATCAGCAGTTTACCGACTGGCTGTTTGAAGTTTTCAAAAAGAAGATGCGAGAATTCCGCGATCGTGCTGATGTCCCCCCGGGGAGGATTAGAGGGAGAGGAAGTGAGGAGGTAAGCAGGTCAGCGGGAGCTCAGCGGAACAGGTTGGCGAGACAGGTTATGCATGATGTGCCCCTTGCCTTTCGTTCAGAGTGGGCTTGCGGAAGTCGAGGGTTCCGGGTAATTTGAACTTAAGATTTTGAAAATATCTTCTTAACAAATCTTAGCTTAAGAGCAGATCTTGCTTGATTTGTCGGGGATTCACTTAAGTGATCCTTTACCAGATGAGTGGAATAGTCTGGAATTCACTCATGCCCCACTTTCACAGCGGCTCACTACCTTGAAGTATTGAAATTGAAGTATTGAAGAAGTATTAAAGTATGACAGCCCAATTTAACCCAACCTTTGATGCGATTACAGTTGAGCAACTGGCAGAGCGGCTCAAGTCACAGGATGATTCAGCGCAGCTTATCGATGTTCGTGAGCCCGAAGAAGTCGCACTCTCCTCCCTGGAGGGTTTTTTGAACCTGCCGCTGAGCCAGTTTAACGAGTGGTCAGGGCAAATCTTCAGCCAGTTTGACCCACAGACAGAGACGATCGTGCTGTGCCATCATGGAATTCGATCAGCGCAAATGTGCCAGTGGTTGCAGCATCAGGGCTTTTCTCAAGTAAAGAATGTCACGGGCGGCATCGACGCCTATTCTCTGAGAGTCGATCGATCGGTTCCGCACTATTAATTGACTTCCCGATTTCTAGACGATTTCTGGACTGTCTTCAGTTTTCGTTCATTCTATTCCCATTCATTCTATCGGTTGCTCCGACGTTGCTCTTATGTCCTTCCCTGTGAAACTCAACTCGCGCCAGCAGCAGGTGTTTGGCGCAACAGTTCGCTACTACATTGCGACTGCTAAGCCTGTTGGCTCAGAAGCGCTGTTAGAAGAATTTAACCCCAGAGTTAGCTCAGCGACGATTCGAAACGCGATGGGCTATTTAGAAAAAGCAGGCTTGCTGTATCAGCCTCACACCTCTGCCGGGCGGATTCCCTCCGATTCGGGCTATCGGCTGTATGTGGATCAATTGGTCACGCCTTCGGACACACTGGCTCGTCAGGTTGCCCAAACGCTAACTGAACAGTTGAACTGGGAAGAAATGAGCCTGGAGTCACTGCTACGGGGGGCTGCTCAGATCCTATCGACGCTAAGCGGCTATATTGCCCTGGTGACGTTGCCCCAATCCAGCACAGCCCAGCTGAAGCATTTGCAGTTGGTTCAGCTTGATTCAGCGCGGCTGATGCTAATCGTGGTGTTAGACACCTACGAAACCCAATCGACCCTTGTTGATCTGCCACTTTCTGAGGATGAAAAGACCGACAGCGATCGCCTCGACCGAGAGCTGCAAATTCTCTCCAACTTCCTCAACAGCGAACTGCGGGGGAGAACGCTGAGCGAAATCGCCACGCTAGACTGGACAGAACTGGGGCGCGAGTTCGATCGCTACGCCACCCTGCTGCAAACCTCGCTGCTGGAGCTGAATCAGCGTCGTCGCCTCTCCCTCTCTACGCAGATTTTGATCAACGGTGTTGCCGAAGTCCTGAAGCGACAGCCCGAATTTTCTGAGCTTCAGCAGGTTCAGCCGATCGTGCATTTGCTGGAATCTGAGCAGGATCAGCTCTGGTCGCTCATTTTTGAGTCGGCAGACTCGGAAGGAACGGGTAAGCGGGTCTCGGTACGAATTGGGGCAGAAAATCCGCTGGAGCCGATGCGCTCCTGTGCGTTAGTATCTGCTACCTACCAGCGCAACTCCATTCCTGTCGGCAGCGTCGGAATGCTAGGGCCTACTCGGATGGTGTATGAAAATGCGATCGCGATGGTCGAAGCGGCGGCAGATTATTTGTCAGAGGCGATTAGTCAAAGCCGGGAATGAGGGGAGGGGTCGATGGGTTGATGAGGGGTGCGCAGGTTCGCTCCCTTGAATTTCGCGCTGGAACCTTTACGCTAAAAGGGTAGAACTTTTCTCTCATCGCTCTCAGGAAAACGCATGATGGATTGGAGTGCGGCTCTGCCGACGTTTGTGGTAACGCTCCGCGAGGGCGTTGAAGCGGCTCTTGTCGTGGGCATTGTGCTGGCGTATCTCAGCAAAGCAGGGCAGTCTCGCCTGAATCGCTGGGTCTATGCGGGAATTGGGGCTGGCGTTGCGGCGAGCGTGGCGATCGGCATTGTCTTGAGCAGCGTCTTGGCGGCACTTGAAACGGCAAATCAGCCCAGCGCCAAACTCACTAAAGAACTACTGGAAACCGGATTTAGTTTACTGGCAATCGGCTTATTAAGCTGGATGCTGATCTGGATGACCCAGCAGGCAAAAGCCTTGAAGTCCGAGGTGGAAGGCGCAATTACTTCTGCGCTTGGCAAAAGCGAAAACGGCGAAACTGGTGCAGGCTGGGGCGTGTTTGGACTGATTGCGATCGCCGTACTGCGCGAAGGCTTCGAGACGGTTCTGTTTATCGCGGCAAAATTTCAGCAGGGCTGGCTTCCGGTAGTCGGAGCCGTGGCAGGGCTAGCAGGCGCAACGGTGATCGGCGTTTTGCTATTTCGGCTGGGTGTCAAGATTAACCTGCGGCAATTCTTTCAAACCATGGGGGTGCTGCTGTTGCTGATCGTTTCGGGCTTAGTCGTGTCTGCGCTGCGCCATTTTGATCGGGCAATCGGACTGCTGGCGCAAATCAATCCTGATACAAACTGGTGTATTGGTCAGGGGTCATCCTGTCTGCTGGGTCCGCTTGTATGGGATTTGAGTAGCATTCTGCCCGATCGTCAGTTTCCGGGAATTCTGCTGAAGGCACTCTTTGGCTATACGCAAACGCTCTATCTAGCGCAGGCGATCGGTTATATCCTGTTTCTAGCAATTGTGGGAGGGCTGTACGGTCGCAGTTTAACGGATCGCAAGCAATCTCCTCATTCAAGTAAGACTGCTTCGGAGCAGAGCTAACTTAGCTAATCAAGCCAATCAAGCCAATCAAGCCAACAAAGCCAATAAAGCCAAAAAAAGAGGATGGTTATCCATCCTCCTGGAAAGGCTATATGACTTTTTAAGCCACCAATTCGATCGCCTTAAATCTAGCGGCTGTGATAGTCCTGAAATGACTGATAGCCCTGATCAGCGCTGTAGAGATGGCAGCGATCGGTAATTTCTTGCATCAGTGCCCAGGAAAACTCGGTTTCGTAGAGATAGCTGCCCCAGTTTTTCCGCAGGCTCTCGTGTGCCATTCGCAAACGGTAGGACGGAATCGCTGTTGAGAGATGGTGCGGCACATGCACATTAATGTGATGGCAGAGCCATTCCACCCAGAAAGCATACTCGCAGTGAACCGTACCCGAAAGCTGAGCCAGTGCCTCGTGCCACTGATCCGGCTCCTGGAAGGCAATGTCGGGCATTGTGTGGTGAACTAGCGTAAAGGTGCTCATCCAGAAGTGATACACCAGCCAGGGCATTAGCCAGAACTTCACGACGCCCCAGAAGCCCGTTGTCACAAACAGCACGGGAAATGCAATCGCCGCAAACCCAATCACCACCAGCACCGAAAATTTGGCTTGTTCTCTGGCTTTACCCTGAAATTGCCGCCAATCAAAATGCAGCTTACCCCAGTGGCCGATCGACCCAAGCCACCAGAAACGACCACGTACCCGACGATAGATCCACTGCAGCGCAAAGTCAAACTGGGTGTAAACCTCTGGACGAAAAGGTTGCCACGCATTGTCCACGTCCATTTTGTTGGTGTACTTGTGGTGGTGGTTGTGCAGAATCCGCCAGGCATGAAAAGGATAAATCAGCGGCAGCATCAGGGTGTGTCCCACCAAATCATTTAACCAACGCTGCTTTGCAAACGATCGATGTCCGCAGTCATGCGCCAGAACAAAGAACCCAGTGAGGGCAGTCCCAGTAAATACCCACAGTACAGGCAGCAAAAACCAGGGAGCGACACTCAACCCCCAGTAGCCCAAACCCACCATTAACACGTTAAATCCAAGAGCAGACCACGCTTGCCGCATATCTTTTTGAAAGCACTCCCTGGGCAGAGTTTTGAGGATGTGCTTCAGACGCAAAGGATTGTCCTTGAGGGGAAGCTGCTTTGCATCGATCGGAATAGACGAGATTTGTTCAGGCGGGTTAGTCGATAGGGTCATGCAATTGTTAGAAGAAGGGAAAAACAAATAGCAGGAATCAGCTTGCCCCACAAAAATTTGAGCAGGCAATCCTGAATTAGCGTATATTGTGACAAAAATCAGGCGGCAAAAACAAGCAAACGCCAGTCGTCCTTCAGGACGGGCATTCTGTCACAAAACTTAGTCAGCTTATCATATATTCGAAGCATCCATTTGAAAATCCTGACCGCCGCCAGCAAGTCAGCAAAATTGAGGTATCCTCAGAAAAAAATTGAGGAATCAGGCCATGAAGCCGCTCAAGCTGCTGTTTATCCGTCATGCTCAGTCGGTGGGCAATCAACAAAAACGCATGCAGGGGCACGGCGAATTTGAGCTTTCGGCAGAAGGCAAACGACAGGCAGAAAAGCTAGCGCATCGACTCCTAAACGAAGCCTGGAAGCCCTCTTGGGTCTACAGCAGCCCTCAAAAACGCGCCGTACAGACGACCGAAATCTTACTGTCGCGGTTTCTGGCTGAGCCGCTGCCTGCGGTGGTGAGCGATCTGGTTGATGATCTACTCGATCCAATCGAGCCTGGAATCGCTCTCTCAACCACGCAATCGATTCCCGTGGAATATGCCGACGAACTGCGCGAATTTCAAAACGGTATTTTTCAGGGCTTAACCTGGGCAGAAGCCAAAGCCAAATATCCTGAGCTTTGTGAACAGCTTGAAAACTCGACCGACTGGATTCAAATCCCTGGTGCAGAATCGCTCGAAGCCGCTCGCAGTCGTTCCCGTGCGTTTATGCTGCGACTGCTCGATCGCCACCAGGACGGAGAACAAATCTGGATCGTTACCCATAGCTGGATTATGCAGCACTTGATAGCCGAACTTCTGGGCTGCGATCGCTCCTGGAGACTGCATCCCCGCAATACCGCACTGTTTGAATTTTGGATCGATCGATCGCGCTGGCATCGCACCGACCAAAACCGCTTTAACACGGATTTATGGCAAATTCGCCGCTTTAATGACCATCACCATCTAGCGTCCAACCCTGTTTAGAGCATCTCCATTCAATTGATTTTTTTATTGATTTTTCCCTTATAGATTGATGGAGGAAAATTAATTTAGTGAATTTGATGAGCGGTTTGCATGAGAAGGCGACAAAATTCGGTAGAATTGCACAGCAAGATTTCCGATCGAATCAGGAGAGTTCTCAGTCGCTAGGGTTGGTCAGTGTGAGTCGAAATCAATCGGAATCGAGCAGGATTGCAATGGATTCACGTTTCTTGAGCAATTGATTTGCCCAAGTTAATCGCCCGAATTAATTGCCCAGATTCAATCTCCATTTATTACGGTAGAAAATACGATGGATGACATTGCAAGACAAGCACGCCAAGGCAGCGTCTCCGCAATCATTCAGATTCTGAACGAGAAGTTAGCCAGTTCTGGAGTGAGAACTAGAG
Organism: Leptolyngbya sp. GB1-A1; assembly: GCF_039962475.1. Lineage (NCBI taxonomy): Bacteria > Bacillati > Cyanobacteriota > Cyanophyceae > Leptolyngbyales > Leptolyngbyaceae > Leptolyngbya > Leptolyngbya sp. GB1-A1. Next base: position 360,475 of record NZ_JAMPLI010000002.1, read on the forward strand.
CCGTTCTAGCTCAAGGGGTTTTGCAGCTTTTGTGTGAGGCGGCAAAGCCAGAGCAGCTTGAGCAGTCAATTCTGGTTCCCCAGGTGCAGCAGATTTTAGAGTCTATTCAACCGAAGCACATTCGTCGGGTTAATATCAATAGCCGAATTGTGCGGGAACAGCAGTTGCTCTGGCTGGAGGAAATCAGCCGCGATCGCAATAAACAAGTGCTGTGGGCAGAAGAAATTACCCTGAAGAAACCCAACTTCTTCCAGCGAGTTGCGCGAGACTGGCAGGACAATCAGCCCGACCCGTCGAAACCCACATTACCAAAAGCTTCGGTCAGCCGCCTCTCACGAGAAAAGCAGCAGTTCTGGCGTGGGTTGCTGGGTGGAGCTGTGCTTAGCCTGGGCGTGCTGGTTATTGGCTGGCTTCTGTACGAGCGTCTTGTGCTCGATCGTGCGGTCAGTGCGTCGTCCCCTGCTTCGTCAGCCCAAACTAGTTCGGCAAGTCCGGCTGCGGCAGGCTCTACTTCGATCTCGACTTCCTCACCCTCGGCTCCTGCCAGCCCATCGGTGGCTAACTCAGCCTCATCCGACCCTTTTGCGGAAGCAGTCCGGCTGGCTGAGCAAACGGCTGCTTCTAGCCGGACTACTCAAACTTCGGCAGAATGGTTAGAAGTGGCGAGTCGCTGGCAAAAAGCGTCCGATTTAATGGCTCAGGTTGCCTCAACGGATTCGCGCTATGCCACGGCTCAAAATCGCGTTGAACAGTATCGGCAAAACAGTCAGATTGCGCTGGACAAAGCCGCGCAGACCCAATAGCCGCCCAATCGCCAGCGATGGATCGCAATGCCAATTGCTATGATGCCAATTGCTATAAGTAGTTTCGGGCACGTCTCAATCGATTCATGAATCTCAGAATAGGCAACGGCTACGATATTCACCAGCTTGTGAGCGATCGTCCTTTGATCCTGGGCGGTGTTCACATTCCCCATCATTTAGGGCTACTCGGTCATAGCGATGCTGACGTGCTAACCCATGCGCTTATGGACGCGCTCCTCGGTTCTCTGAACTTAGGGGACATCGGGCACTATTTCCCGCCGACCGATCCACAGTGGAAAGGCGCAGATAGCCTGATACTGCTGCAAAAAGTGAATGAGCTAATTCAGTCACGCGGCTGGCGCATTAATAATCTGGATTCGGTGATTGTGGCAGAACGTCCGAAGATTAAACCCCACATTCCCGCGATGCGCGATCGGTTGGCAACTGTGCTCCAGCTTGACCCCGACTGTATCAGCATTAAAGCCACGACGAATGAGAAACTAGGACCGATCGGGCGGGAAGAGGGGATTGCGGCTTATGCGGTGGCGTTGTTAATTCGGGAATAAGGGTGGATGGGTGAGTGAGGGGGATGAGGGGATAGGGAGATGGGTCTGCTTGAGTCGCAATCGGCTTGAACAGTGCGGGGTTAGACATAACGATCGGGGGGTTCGCTATAGTAGAAAGCGGACGTAAACGATCGTGAAGATAGATCGTGGAAAAAACTATGGCGATCGACCTGGCATTAAGTTCGAGTGTTTCAGCACAGGATAGAGACGCGCTACGGACAGTGTTTCAATCGTTGACTGTAACAAGCTGTCCCCGATCCTATAATTTTCACATGCATACCGTTCACTCAGATGGGCGGCTTCAGCCTCAGCAAGTGATTGCGCAGGCGATCGAGATTGGGCTGCAAGGACTGGCGATTACGGATCATCACAGCGTTGGCGGCTATCAGGTCGCGCAGCGATGGCTGGATCAGCGGCGCACTACTGACTCGGAAGCGGCGATGCCTCGGCTCTGGACTGGGGTAGAGATTAACGCCGGACTGCTGGATGTGGAAGTTCATATTCTGGGCTATGCCTTTGACCCGCAGCATCCGGCGATCGCCCCCTACCTGAATCGCGCAACGGTTGGGGGAGAAGGGTATCAGGCAGAACAGGTGATTGAAGCACTGCACCGGGCAGCAGGTTTGGCAGTTTTGGCCCATCCTGCCCGCTATCGGCGATCGCCCAAAGAGCTGATTCCGGCAGCCGCACAGGCGGGAATTGATGGGATTGAAACCTTTTATGCTTATGAAAATCCTTCTCCCTGGCAGTCCAGCCCCCGCCAAACATCAGAGGTGCAAGCTCTGGGACAAGCATGTGGACTCCTGAATAGCTGCGGTACAGATACGCACGGGATGAGCCTGCTGCAACGCTTATAGGAGCACAGCTTGTTGTCAGGGGTTTGCTGTCTCTGAAGATGCCGGGGTTTCTGCGCTGCTAGAGGAATCTACGGGTTGCAGTTGTTCCTCTGGGCTGGCTGCGGTTTGAGAAGAGTCGTTCGCTGCGATTTGATCCGTTACATCAGTCGGGCTGTCAGTCGGAACTTCCTCGACAGAAGCTGCATCAAACGCCCCAGAAGAACGCTTCATAATGATTGCCTCGTAGGAAACCACGCCAGAAATTTCGCTGTTGAGGCAGCGCGCCGCTTCACGAGACAGATCTAGCGATCGATCTTCAAAGTAGGGACCGCGATCGTTAATGCGTACAATCACCGCTTTGCTCGTTTCCAGGTTTGTTACCTTCAAGTAAGTATCAAAAGGCAGCGACGGGTGGGCGGCAGTCAGCTCAGTCTGGTCAAAGGTTTCGCCTGTAGCAGTTAACCGACCGTGAAAATAGGGACCATACCAGGACGCGGTTCCTTCCAGGCGATCGTCGGTGACCACCAGATCGTGCATTTGTTTCTGAGACTCGACCAGGCTCAGGGCGGGAACATTGAGTGCCGTTCTCAGATTGTTAATCCAGGTGATGGCTAATAGCTCAGCACTGCGATCGAGCTGCAACGCTAGTTCGGGTTCAACCCAGAAGATCGGCACTTCACCTGCTTTACCGCCCGGTGTGCCGTCGAGCAGGACAGGTTTTAGCGTTTGTGGGTCAAAGTTGTCCATCTGAATGACCCGTTGCAGGCGTTCAGCCCATTGTTCTGCTTGCTGCTGCGTGGGAAATTCGGCGATCGGCTTGCCGCGCACCTGCACCTGAAACAGCGAAGTCAGGGTGGATGGAAAGGTTTCTGTTGCTTCGCCCAAACAAGACGGTTGGGGAAAATCGGCAGCCTCAGCAGGAGGAACACCCAAATCGTCCAATCCCAGCACATTCCAGCGATCGACCTCTAGAGGCGGCGGATTGATTTGCACCACAGTCACCAGGGGAACCAGGCGTAGTGCTTCGCTGATACCCTTTGTCCAGCGCGAGAGGTGGTTCACGAGTTGCAGCAGGCGATGGGATACGGTGCTGTTAGCAGGATAAGTGGGCGCAGTGACGGGATGAGTCTGAAGCAGATCAAAGGGGAGTTGGGCAACTGAATTGCTCAGCTCAGGCAACGCAAAAGCAGCCGTGATTTTTGTGACGCCTTCTGCCGAAGCAGCCGAAGCAAAGGAACTTGATAGAAAGGAACTTGATAGAGCAGTGGAGTGAGGTAGGGCTGACTGGGAAAAGAGCGAATCAATTGCCCTATCAGAAGAACTTCTGTGCAACATTAATTCCTTCACCGGAAACCTTACCAGCGGAGGCTTTACCAGTGGAGACTTCACCGTAGACGGAGCCTGTAATAGAACGGCAACCAACGGGGAGCTATATTGACTTGAAACCGATGCATGAGGCACTGGGGGAGAGGCATGAGCTGCTCTCAATAGAGCCTGTGTAAATAAACAACTACCAATCCAGGAAACAATCCACAACCAGGAAAACAAATTCATGAATCAAACAGTGAATGCTGCGGTAGATGAGCGCTAGGAACTCACGCAGATGGAATCAGGACAAAAACAGAATTAAGCTTGTTAAGCGAATTTTGTAAAATTTAATAAAGAGACTACGGAACCAGTACCTCCTTCAATAAACTGCTTCACATCGAAGACCATAATTGAGACCATAATTTTAGGAAGTACGGGCTGTCAACATAGGAGTCAACATAAACCATTCTAATCAATTACTCTCCTTTCACAAAAATCTCTTCCTAACGTTCTTAGAGATTATTAAAAAATGTCACATCTAAACGCAACTTCTCAATGGGATAGATTATTGCTGAATCTGGGCGTTTGGGAAGGATCATTTACCCGTCTTCAGACGGATGGTAGCGTACAAGAAGATGTGCGATCGATCATTACGCTAGATGGAATCAACAACAATCAAACCGTTCGCCAAACGATTCAGCACTTTAATGCAGACGGAACACTTCAGCAAAACAAAGTCCTGGAATACTCTTCGTTGAACCGCAGTACACTGTTTTTTGAAGACGGAGCCTTTTCACAGGGGTCGCTTCAGTTTGGTCCTTTTGCAGAATTTGGAGCGGAGTTAGGCTTCATTTTGGGCGATCGACGGTTACGGCTGGTGCAGCTTTTTGACCAGGACAGTTGGCTTTCTAGGCTGACGCTGATTCGCGAACATCGGCAGAACACTTCCCCCGGTCATCGTCCGCTGCTGACGGTTGACGCTTTACTGGGCAATTGGCAGGGCGAAGCCGTTACCCTTTACCCGGACTGGCGTAGCCCCGATCACTATCCAACGCATCTCTCGATCTGGCGAGAAGCGGAAAGACTGCACCAAAAATTGACCCTGCCCCAAATTGAAATTGCCTCCAGCGCAGCGATTCAGGGTTCACGGTTGCTGTTTGACCAGGGAAGCTTTCCGATTCAGGTTTTGCTGCTGCCGGATGGAGCTTCTTCTAATACGCCCCTCACGGTTCCCAGAGATAAGCCCTTCTTGCTAGAGGCAGGCTGGCTAATTGAGCCAAATTTGAGACAGCGCATGATTCGCAGCTACGACGCGCAGGGCGGCTGGAGCGGTCTTACTTTGGTGACAGAGCATCGAACCCCATCCGTGTTGAAGGTTGAATCAGGGTTGGAAGTTAAAGAGCCTCAAAGGTTGCCGTGAATCCGTCCAGCGTCATGCAGGCTTCGATAAATTCTTCGACATCATTGACGTTCTCAAGCTGATATTCCATAATTCGCCGCTCATCATCTTTCATTTTCTTAGAAGCCAGTAGTGTTGTTGGATACTGCTCGGCGATCGTCTTAAACTCAGTGCCATGGTCACGCCAGCTTGCCGCAGAACACTGAATGATTACCCGCCACATATTTGTTCTCCGTTACATAATTCATCTCAATCGTGCGTCAGCCCTCATTCTGCCATCGATCGAGGCGTTTAATATGTCGTTTAGTCCTTAGTGCGATCGTCCTTCCTGCATCAACTTCACGCTGACATTGGCATTCCCGATTGTATTCACCGTCTCGTCTGATCGAATTACCCTGTCCAATGGCTGCCAGAATGTTTATTTTGCTACACAATCATAAACAGAGCACTCAAAACAGAGAATTCTTATTGCCTTTTTTATGTCTACCTTAGCGACGCTGACCCAGTGGTTGACAGGAGAATTCGACAATCAGGCTCAAGCCTTCAATCAGCCAATCTGGTTTGTGCATCTGCGGCTGTGGCATCGCCCTTTTCCGATCGCCATTGACGGACATCCCACCCTTTTTGCAGAGCAGGCAAACGCACTGTATCTCAACAATCCCTACCGGCAGCGGGTGTGGGTGCTGAAACCGACCGAGCAGCCCGCCCAGTTTCAGGCGCAGTATTTTGGCTTTCGTCAGCCCGATCGCGTGCGCGGCGCAGGATTAAATCCTGAACTTTTGAAGCGAATTACTTTAGAGGATCTGGAGCTCCTTCCTGGCTGTTGCCTCAGCATTCAGTTTCAGAATGACTGCTTTACAGCTAGCCCAGAACCGGACACAAAATGCTGCTTTCAGTACAACGGCGAAACTCGTCAGGTCGTATTAGGGTTTGAAGTCAGTGTCGATCGCTTTTTGAGTCTCGATCGGGGCGTTGATTCAACTACAGGACAGGCACTGTGGGGCGCAGTGATGGGAGCCTATGAATTTCAGAAAATTAAACAGTACTCCAGCCAAGAATAAACTTCTGGAACCCCACTGACATTCGCGATTGCTAAAAGATAAGTTCGATACCCGTAATCCTTCCTGATGCAAAGATACTTAAGCAGTGGTTCAAAGAAAACTCGGTGAGATGGGAGATGAGAGATGGGAAGGTGGGAAAATGGGGAATCGGAAGGTTGTTGATCAGACATTACGCTGAGTTCTTGAACCTCGTCGATCGCCCCCTTCACCGCTTTATCTATCAATTGAACACAATTGAACAATTGAAAATTCGCACCTCCTCATCCCCTCACCCTAACTCAACACCCAACTCACCAGCGTCCGCACCGGAAATCCTGTTGCTCCAGCATTATTGCAGCCGTTTTCTTTGTCCGCCCAGACAGGTCCAGCGATGTCTAGGTGCGCCCAAGGGGTTTCTTTGACAAACTGCTTTAGGAAGAGTGCTGCGGTAATTGCGCCGCCCGGTCGGGGTCCAGTATTTTTCATATCGGCAACGCCTGACTTCAGCCCGTCGAAATATTTTTCTTCCATCGGCATCCGCCAGAATTTTTCGCCTGCGGTTTCGCCCGCCTGGGCAAGCTGATTGGCGAGCGACTCATCGGCTGTCCACATTCCAGCAATGTCATCGCCCAGAGCAATCACACAGGCTCCAGTCAGGGTTGCCAGATCAACGATCGCATCCAGTTCTAGATTCTCGGTGTACACCAGCGCGTCTGCTAGCGTCAGGCGACCTTCGGCATCGGTGTTGTTGACTTCGATCGTCTTGCCGTTAGAAGCAGTGAGAATATCGCCGGGGTGCATGGCATGACCGCTGATCATGTTTTCGGTAACGGCACTGATGAAATGCACTTCCACATCTGGCTTGAGTGCGCCGATCGCCTTAGCTGCGCCCAGGGTAGCCGCTGCCCCGCCCATGTCGGTTTTCATCATTTCGATGCCGCTGCCTGCCCCTTTGACGTTTAAGCCGCCGCTATCAAAAGTGAGTCCTTTGCCGACGATCGCCACTCTCTTCCGGGGCGTACCTTCGGGACGATAAGTGATGTGAATAAACTTAGGCGGCAGGTCAGAGGCTTTTGCCACTCCCAAAAATGCACCCATTCCCAGCTTTTCGCAGTCTTCCTGCTCCAGAATCTGGATGTCCATGCCGTACTCACGGGCGATCGCTTCGGCGGTTGCTGCCATCACAGGCGGCGTCACAATATTTGCGGGAGCGGCAACCAGTTCACGGGCAAGAATCACGCCCAAGGCAATTTGGCGGGCACAAGTCAGGGCAGCGTCTTGACCGCCCAAACCCAATAGCTCAATCGTCTCCAGCTTTGATCCTTTCTCTTCGGTATCCGACTTAAACCGATTGTCCTGATGCAGTGCCAGTTCAATGCCTTCGCCGATCGTCTGTGCGGTTTGTACACGGTCGCTGTTCCAGACGGGCAGACTGATTCCTAGCGTTTTTGCTTTCTCCCGCTTGCCCAACCGAGCCACAGCGGCAGCCGATCGCCTGAGGGTGTCTAGCTTTAGTCCGTCTGCTTTGCCCAAACCAACGATCGCGACTTTTTTAGGCAATGTTCCGGTGCGCGTAACTGCCGTACTGCCTTCTTTCCCCTTAAACTCGACTTCAGCAATTAGCTCAGACAGGACGCCGTTAAATTTGCGATCGAGTTCTGCCAAATCGCCGGATAGCTCAACGTCGTCTTCAAACAAGCCAATCACTAAACAATCGCCCGACCACTCTAGCCGGGGTGTGTCAATTCCTCGAAGCTCCATGCTTGACATCACCTGAAAAGAACTTTCCTCCAGTATTGCGTATTGTTTTGAGTTTGGATCTCCGTTTGAACCTCGTTTGTGAACCAACAGAACTCATCGTTATCAATCAACAAAATTCTGCTTACAGATTGGTTAAGCGGTCGCAACTGTCCCACACTGCCCCTAGGCCCGCATTGCCCTGATTGGAATAGGCTTCCCGATCGTTCAAAGCCTTCTAGAATTGAGGGATTTAGGGAGCCAGCAAACCTCAAGCACTAAACCCAAAAACTTCTCGTTTCCCCGGTAGAAATGGAGGGTGAGGGGGCAGTTCGGATCGCAGCTTTAGTTTTCAAATATCCGCTTCGTAAACATCACCGCGATTCGCTCAGCATTTGTTAAAGTGACTGAAGTTTAACTGTCCTCTTCCCCCAGCTTCATGCTCAAGCTCCCCAAAAAGCAAGTGCTGCTGACGGCGATCGGTCTAACCGTGCTGACAGGTGCGACTGCCTCCGCCCTGACGCTGACCGGAAAAATTCGCCATGTACCCTTGATCAGCTCCTGGTTTCAATCTTTTGAGTCGATTCCGGCACAATTAAATTCGGCTTCGTTCAATTTGACTTCGGCGCAGGACTCAGCGGTTTTGCCTCTGGCAACTCAAGCGGCGGCAGAACGGGCGGCAAAGCTGGAAGCAATTGCTAAGGGTTCCCCTTCGATCGATCGAAGTCGTGCCCGCTATTTACTGGCAAGCGATTTGATTCAGCAGGATCATGGCGGTAAGGCACTGCCTTGGCTGAAGGGACTGGAAAAAGAGTACCCTGTGCTGGCAGCGCAGATTTTGGCAAAGCGGGCGCAGGCTTACCGCGCAACTGGGAACTCTGCCCAAGCTGAAGCGACCTGGAAGCAGCTTGTCGAGCAATACCCTAAAGCTCCGATCGCTGCAGAAGCATTGTTTCAGTTGGGCAAGCAAAATCCGCAGTTTTGGGATCAGGCGCTTGACCAGTTTCCGGCCCACCCCCGCAGCGTTGAAATTGCGATCACGCGATTAGAGAAAGAACCCAACCAGCCAGGAATGCTTCTGCTGCTGACACGTCACGCAGTCTATCTGCCTAATATTCGCGGCATTCTCGATCGTCTAAGAACCGAGTACGCCCGTCAACTCAAGCCTGAAGACTGGGAGGCGATCGGCTTTGCTGCCTGGGAAAATGGGCTGTATGGCAGTGCGGCTTCTGCCTATGCCAAGGCTCCAAATACGCCGCTGAATTTCTATCGGGCGGGACGAGGGGCGCAGCTTAACGAACAGGGGCAAACTGCTTACAATTTCTATAATCGCCTGGTTCAGGCTTTTCCCGATGCGAAGGAAACCGGGATGGCACTGGTGCGTCTGGCTGACCTGGCAGAAACCCCGCAGGCGGCGATCGGCTATCTCGATCGAGCCATCAACCAGTTTCCCAACGAAGCAGCGGAAGCTCTGCTGAAAAAGTCAAAGCTGCTGCAAGCGATGGGCAGCAATGAATCGGCTCTAAAAGCCCGACAGTCGATTCTCACGCAGTACAGTGCATCGGAGACGGCAGCCGAAATCCGTTGGGAGCAGGCAGAACTTAACGCCAAAAAGGGCGATGCTCAGGCTGCCTGGGAATGGGCGCGGCAGGTTGTAGAGCAAAATCCTGACAGCGAACTCGCCCCTGAAGCTTCTTTTTGGGTCGGAAAGTGGGCAACTACACTGGGCAAACCGCAAGAAGCTGCGAAAGCGTTTGAATACACCCTGAGCCAGTACCCGCAATCCTACTATGCGTGGCGATCGGCAAGTAGTCTGGGTTGGGAGAACGTAGGCGACTTTTCCTCGGTTCGCACCAAGCAGCCCCAGGTTGTCAAACCCGAAATTCGTCCCGATTTGCTGGCAGGCTCAGACGCGACTAAAGAACTATATCGGCTGGGTCAAAAACGCGACGCCTGGTCGCAGTGGCAAGTGGAATTCACGAACTATCGTCAGCCCACTGTGGCAGAACAATTTACCGATGGACTGCTGCGCCTTGGTGTGAACGACAATCTAGACGGCATCTATATGCTCTCCAGTCTGGGGTGGCGTGACTCCGCTGCTGAAAAAGCAGAGGCAAAAGCAATCAAGCAGCAGCCCGCTTACTGGCAAGCACTCTATCCGTTCCCATATCTGAAGCCGATCGAGCAAGCCGCCCAACAGCAGCAAATCAACCCGCTCCTGATCACTGCCCTGATGCGCCAGGAATCCCGCTTTGAACCGGAAATTGTTTCTGTGGCAGAGGCGATCGGCTTAATGCAAGTCATCCCGGAAACGGCGGAGTGGGTGGCAAGCCAGATTAACCTCAAAAACTACAATCTCAAGAATCCAACCGACAATATCAAAATCGGAACCTGGTATCTCAACTACACCCATCGCGAATATCAAGACAACTCTTTGCTTGCCGTTGCCAGCTACAATGCGGGACCGGGTGCTGTTGCCGAGTGGGTGCAGGAATTTGGGGCGATCGATCCTGATCAGTTTATTGAACGCATTCCCTATCCCGAAACTAAGGGGTATGTTACTTCGGTATTAGAAAACTACTGGAACTATCTACGAATTTATAACCCGGAAGTGTCTGCAAAGCTGGCTCAGTTTTCTGAAAACCATGCTGTGCTTCATCGCAATTAATTCAGTTACTGAAAACCTGGAAGAACCGGGTCTGGATCTGACCCTAAATAAAACTCGACTAACAAAACTTGGCGTTGCTGAATCGAAATATGAAGAACCCAAGTGAGCTCCTGCATCGCCCCCTAAATCCCCCAATGCTGGGGGACTTTGAAGAGTAGTTCCCCCCAACTTTGGGGGGCTAGGGGGGCGAATCAATACTTAAATTCAGCAACGCCCCAAACTTGACCAACAACTAAGGTGCCAGTTCTCAAGTCTCTTTCACCCAATCACAAACGATTTGCCTGATGACGGTGTGAAAAAACCTGAAATCTGACACCCGATGACTCAATGAGCCAATGTCTTGATTTGTTCGCCCTAGTCAGCGGTTGCCAGCTCGGTTGCGCCGCGCGTCCGGCGACGAGTCAGCGAGTTAAACAGCATTTGACCGATCGCCTTAATCAGGTTGCCTTCCAACTCGTTGAACAGCTTCATGTTCATACCAAAAGCATCATTGGCTTCTTCCACAATGCGATCGGCGGTTGCTTCATCGATGGGCAGTTCGTCCAGTGTTTGGCGATACTTTGCCTTGAATGCCTTCTCGTCGGAAATGTCCTGGAATTCGTAGAAAGCCGTGCCTTCACCTTCAGCCAGGTTCATAGCGCGCTGCGCAATGTTCTTGAGAATTTGTCCACCAGACAGGTCGCCCAGATAGCGCGTGTAGGAGTGGGAAATCAGCAGTTCGGGGCTGTTGTTGGAAATGTCACGAATGCGCTGCACATAAGCTTCGCCTGCAGGGGAAAGCTCGATTTGCTCTCGCCAGTTGTTGCCGAAGTAGTAGCGCATGTCTTGTTCCAGACTCGCTTTGCGGTTCAGCTCAGAAAAGTAAATTTTAGAAACAATAGGGTGTTCCCGGTGACGCTCCATTTCTTCTTCCATCGCGGAATACACAAAGTAGAAGTTTGCTGCGAGCTTGCGGTAGGAATTTTTCTCTACCACGCCTTTGAGAAAGCACTTCACAAAACCGACGTTTTCCGCCATCGTATGGGCTTTTTTCGTACCCTCTCTGAGCTTTGTTGCGAGATTACTGCTCATGCTAAAGTTCCTACTCAACGTCTCAATTAAGGTTTGATATGGATAAACGGGTTACCGAATTTCGGTGACTGCACCTGAGAACACGAGGTGCTTGAAGGAAAAACTATATCGAAAGGCGCACCTAGATTGTTACAGTAAACTGATTTGATGAGCGTTTGTGTTAAAAATTCTTACGCAGGTGGGATGATCGGTTGCAAAAATTAAAATTTACAAGGGGAGTGTTTTAAGAATCCAGGGCTTGAGAGCTGAGGAAAACGATTCAGTAGAACCATAATGAAAACTATCTTAGTAGAACCATAATGAAATGAAAGGAGCTAACTGAGAGCCAAGAGCGATGAGGCGGAAACGATGAGGCAAGAACGATCGTGACACAACGGGCACTGCTGCTAATTAATCCTCACGCTCGTCGCGGAGCGGCATCTAGCGCACAGGTCAAACGATCGCTCGAAGCGCAAAATCTTGATTTGACTCCGGTTGAAGCCACGCCCGATCGCTTTCCAGACGTGATTCGGCAATATCAGCATCAGGTGGACTGCGTGGTGATCGGCGGCGGAGATGGCAGCGTGAATGCGGCGATCGAAGGACTGCTGCAAACTCAGTTGCCTGTGGGAGTATTGCCGCTGGGCACAGCCAATAATCTGGCGCGAACGCTGGGAATTCCGACGGATTTGACGGAAGCCTGTGGGACGATCGCTCAGGGTCGAATTCAGGCAATTGATCTGGGCTGGGTGAATGGGCACTACTTTTTTAACGTGGCAGGGATAGGGCTGAGTGCCAGCATTAATCGCCAGGTCGAGAAACACCTGAAGCGCAAATGGGGCGTGGTTGCCTATGCGGTGACTGCCCTGAAGCTCATTTTGAAACAGCGACGGCTCCGTGCTGAAATTCACTGCAATGGCGAAGTAATTCGCGTCAAGAGTTACCAGATTACCGTGTGCAACGGGCGATATTACGGCAGCGGTTTAACCGTAGCGGCAGATGCAGCAATCAACGACCAGCGACTCGACCTGTGCAGCATGGAACTTCAGCACTGGTGGCAAATTTTCTGGCTACTGCCTGCCCTCACACGCGGACAATATGCCGCAGGACGCGGGGTTCGGATTTTGCATAGCCAAGAATTCACGATTTACACCCGCACTCCAACCGCGATCGATACCGATGGCGAAATTACGACCGAAACCCCGGCTCAGTTTAAGGTGATTCCCCAGGCGATTCGCGTCTTTGTGCCTGGGAATTAAAATCTAAATACTGAGCTTCCAATAAGTCTTACAATGTCTCTGCCAAAAATCTCCCTGCAAGAAGTTCAAGAGCTTGCCCTGCAATTATCGGCGAGCGATCGGCGTACTCTCTTGCAGTTCATTACCGAGTCACTTGAGGATGTGCCTGAGCATCCAAATGATTCATCGGCATCATTAGCTCCGATCGAGGCTCTTGTGAGGAGTACTGCTTCAACAAAAAGTCAAGCACGACGGGCGGCTGCAATTCGCCAGATGGGCGGACTCTTAAAAACCGACCAGCCAACTCCTACTGATGCTGAAGTTCAAAAGCTGCTAGAGGAACGACGGATAGAAAAATACTTGCAATGAAAATTTTGGTAGATACAAACATCATTCTGGATTTTCTGCTTGAAAGGGAGCCGTTTTTGGAGGATGCAGCCGCTTTGTTTCAGGCAATTGAATCAGGACTGGCGATTGGCTATGCGACAGCGACTACTTTGACCAATATTTTCTACATTGCAAGGCGCCATACTCAAAGCATTGAGCGAGCAAGACAAGCGGTTAGAACAATATTGGCAGTAATGAGAATTTGTCCAGTTAATCGTGCTGTTCTGCGACATGCTCTGGAATTTGAAATCCCAGATTTTGAGGATGCTGTGCAAATTGCCTGTGCATTCGACCGAAGATTGGATGCAATCGTGACGCGCGATTTACGTTTCGCTGCCTCCCCAATTCGAGTGCTAACTGTTAGGCAGCTTCTTGAGCAGCTTGTCCCAACGGAGTAGGAAATTACCGCTGAGAGATTGGTTCCGAAACGCCCTGGAGTGCCTGAATCGATCGCCGTTTACGCCAGGTTCGCCAGCGAATATCGTGGAACAGGGTGTAGAAGCAGGGAATGATGATTAGCGTGGGCAGAGTGGCAACGGTGAGTCCGGCGAACACGACGACGCCTAATGGCTGCAAGAATTCTGAGCCTTCGCCAATGCCCAATGCCAAGGGAAACATCCCGATGACGGTGGTAATGGTGGTCATCAGAATCGGCTGAAGACGCTCTGGTGCAGCCCGCAGGATTGCCGTATAGGGGTCAGCTCCCTCCTCAGCGCGGATCTGGTTTGCCAGGTCGAGCATAATGATTGCGCTGTTCACCACAATTCCTACCAGCAGTACGGCTCCCACAGCTACCGTCGCGCCGATCGCCGTATTCGTTAAAAACAAGCCCAGGATACCGCCCGCCAGAGCCAGCGGAACCGAGAGCATGATCACCAGCGGATCGATCAGCGAATTGTACTGCACTGCCATCACAGTAAACACGAGGAAAGAAGCTAGTCCACCTAATAGAATTACCGCGTCCTGAATTTGCTTTGATGTTTCCGCACTGGCACTGGGCAGGAACGACACGCCTTCCGGCAACTGAAGCTGACCGATAATTGCATCTTTCTCAGCAATGGCATCACCCAGGCTTGCCCCTTCCGAAAGGTTTCCGGCAATGAGAAACACCTGCCGCTGATTGATGCGCTGAATCTGTCCCGGAGCTTGCCCGGACTCGATCGTTGCCACTTCTTCCAGACGTACGAGGCGATTGTCTTCTGTAAATAAAGGAATGCCCCGCAGTGCTTCTGGTCGCTGGATTGCATCAGATGGGATCTGCACCCGCACATCAACCAACCGTTCGCCCCGCTGAAGCTGCGTGGGAATGCTGCCTTCAATCGCCGTCTGAATGGTTTCACCGATATCCCGTGCCGAAAGCCCCAGAGCAGCAGCTCTTTCCCAATCTGGGCGAATCTGCACTTCTGGTTGAGGTGGGTCAGCATCCGGGCGATAGCGAGCTAGTTTTGCTTGCTGATCCAGGGCAGCTAGAATTTGCGCCCCTGCCTGCCTGAGCGTTTGTTCATTGTCTCCCTGCAATGCCAAGTCAATATCGCCGCCGCGCACCGGAGAGTTGTTCAGCACCAGACCCCGCACTGAGTCTGGGGATAGCCTTAGCCGCGTATCGACCAGATTGAGCTTTCGGAGTTCGCCGTTCATGCGATCGACAAATGCCTCAATATCAGTTCCCGGTTTCAGCGTAATACTGCTGGAGCCGCGCAAAGGGTTCTCGCTTGTGTTGCTGCCAAAGAGGAAACCGCCCGAAGTGGTAAACACAAATTGCGTCTCCGGCTGTTGCTGCATCAGCTCGTTCACTGCCTCCATGACCTTGCGGTTGTCTTCTAGAGGTGTTCCCGGCGGAAACTGAGCAATGAGTCTTGCCTGTCCAGTATTGATGCGCGGCAAGATTTCCTGTGGAATTCCCCTTGCCATAAGCACGCTACCACCGCCGAGTAAGAGAACAACAAGGACGATCGCGACCACGCGATGCTGAAGCACCCGCCCCAGAAGGCGACCGTAGAGCACCGTTGCATCCTCAATCCGCCGCCGAAAATTTCGCAGCAGCCAGAAGTCGCCCACCCGACTCGACCACCGCACCGCCAGCAGGCGAGAGGTAAGCATCGGCACGACCGTCAACGCCACGACCAGCGAAGCCGCCACTGCAAAGCTCACGGTTAGAATCAGCTCATTAAATAGCAGCGAAATAAAGCCGCCAATAAGCAGAAACGGAATCACGGAAACAAGGTTTGTGGTGGTGGCAGCCAGCAGAGCTGACTCAAGCTGCTGACTGGTGCGCTCTGCTTCATCAATAATCTGGGCACGGGACTGCTTGGAAGGGGCAGGGTGATGTCCGTTGCCATTCTCCTCTCCGTGGGAATCTCCGCTGTTGCGAGACGTACTAACCCCTTTGACAATGGTTTCCAACATTACGACTGAGTTGTCAACCACCATTCCCACGCCCAACGCCAGCCCTCCCAGACTGAACACGTTCATGGACAAGCCAAATACTCCCATTAGCATAATGGCTACTAGCGACGCCAAAGGAATCGCTAGCACGATGATCAACGTTTGCCGCAGCGACCCCAAGAACAGCAGCACGGCAACTCCCGCTAATGCTGCCCCACTCAGACCGGAAGAGGTCACGTTAGAAATCGAGTTGCGAATAAAGCGAGACTCGTCTAGCGTTGTTGTAATCTGCAAATCCTGAGGAATTACACCAGACGATCGCAGCGATTCAATCTTTTGTTTGAGGCCATCGACTACGGTAATGGTGTTTGCATCCGGCTGCTTCTGAACACTGACTTTAACCGCAGGTTCTCCATTAAGGGTGACAAAAACGCGTTGGTCTTCTGTGCTGTCGTTGACCTGAGCAAAGTCACGTAGATAGACACGCTGAGAGACAGTTTGAGGAAAGGTTTGTGAGCTGATTTGTGAATTTCCCTGTGAAGCGTTTTGTGAACCGGATTGAGATGCTGGACGATTCACATCAAACGACAAATTGCGAATTTCATCTGCCGTGCGAAAACGTCCGATCGTTCGCGTCAGGGATTCGGTATTGCCGCCGGAAATGCGTCCGCCGGAGGTGTCCTGGTTACGGTCTTCCAGAGTTGTCAGCACATCGTTGAGACCGACTCCTAACGCTTGCAGGCGATCGAGATCCAGATTGATTTGCACTTCTTCTTGAAGTCCGCCTGCTACATCGATGCTGGCAATGCCCGGAACAACCGTGAGTTCTCGCGCTAGGTCTTCATCAGCGAAGACGCGCAAATCAACCCCCTGAAGCGTTTGGGACGTGAGGGCAAACTCGTAAACCGGCAACTGAGACGGGTCAAACTTAAATAACTCTGGCTGCTCCGCCGTATCCGGTAAATCCCCTCTTGCCCGGTTGACAGCAGCAGTCGCATCATTTAAAGCCTGGTCAATGTTTCCTCCCGGCTGAAAGTACAGATCCACACTGACCTGCCCTTCTCGTGTCTGAGAAACAACCTGCTCCACGCCATCGGTTGCTGAAAGGGCCTGCTCCAGCGGGCGGGTAATTTCATCCACTGCCACCTGCGGCGAAATGCCCGGAGCCTGCACACGCACCGACACACGCGGATAAGTGATCGACGGCAGTAAATCAACCGGGAGCCGCACCAGGAAAAACACGCCCAGCACAATTACCATTAGCGTCAGCATCAGTGTGCCAATATGTTGCCGGATCGAAACCGAACTGATGCTAAAGGCTTTCCGCGAAGGCTGAAGATTGGGCGATCGTCCATCCTGGCTCATTGCGACTGTCCCCTTTCTGACAAAATACTGAACTGCACGGGCTGCCCTTCCTTAAGCGGCTGACTGCTCCGCACCACAAAGGCTTCACCCGGCTTTAAACCCGATCGCACTTCAACCTTACCGTTTTCCCGGCTGCCAATTTCAATCGACCGCGCTACGGTTGTTGCGTTCTGTCCTTCGCCCTGCACTACAAATAAGGTCACTTTCGATCCGGCGGCTGCCTGCGCTACATCGCTTTCTCCGCTCACGCTCAGCGCACTTTCAGGAATGATCACGCCACTGTTGTCACCTGTGGGAAACTGCACCCGCGCCAAAAATCCACTGCCGATCGCCCCATTAGGATTGGAAATCACGATCTCGACCGGAATTTGTCGCGCTGTCGGATCTGCTGCCGGCGAAATGCGAATCACTTCCCCCCGAAACTGCTGATTGGGAAAAGCATCCAGCCGCACATTTGCCGTTTGCCCCACCCGCAGCCGACCTCGCTTTAGCTCCGACACCTGCACCACCACTTTGACCTGGCTAAAATCGCCCAGCCGCACCACTTCACCCCCCGGCTGTACCAAATCTCCCGGTTCAACTGTCCGCTGCACAACAGTTCCACTAATCGGAGCTGTCAGCACCGAGTAATTTTGGCGGGCTTGCACTTCGGCTAACGTGGCTCGCTGTGCCGCAACCCTACCCTGAGCCGCTTCCACTGCCCGAAGCTGAGTTCTCACCTGCTCCTGGGCCGATCGCAGTGCTTGCTGTGCCGTGTTTGCCTGGGTTCGTGCCTGTTCTGCTGCCTGAGCAGTAATGGCTCCGTCCCGAGCAAGCAATTCAAGCCGATTGGCGTCTGCCTGGGCCTGCTGAAGCTCGATTCGTGCCTGTTCAACCTGCGTTCGGGCATCGCTGACTTCTGCCTGCGCCTGGGCGACCTCCGACTGAAGGGCTGCCAGATTTGCCCGCTCTTGATTCACCTGTGCCACCAGCAAGCGATCGTCTACCTGCCCGATCGTCTGTCCGCGTCCGACCGCATCTCCCACGTTCACCGCCAGATCTAGCAGTCGTCCCTCTGCCTGCGATCGCAGTGCGACTTCTCTGGCAGGTTGGGTTGTACCCGTGTAGGCGATCGCATCTTGCAGCGAACCTGTCTCGGCAACCGCAGTTTCAACCGAAGTCGGGGCATTTGCCGGACGAGATTGAGAAGCCTGGGATTGAGCGTCTGCCCGCTGGGAAATATTGCAGCCCGTTAATAAACCGAGAGCTGCTAGGGGAGCGATCGTCGCCATCAGAAAGCGAACGGTGAAGGGAAAGCGCATCGGGAGTAGGTAAGGGCAAAGGACAAATTTTACGATTTATTAACACTGTACACGCTCAAACTCACTTGCTTAGTATGCAGCTCCACAATCAGTCCGGCGGGGGAATCTATCGAAGCGGGCTGCGGGGGAATCTATCGAAGCGGGCTGCGGGCGATCGAGGCGTAGAGGCAAAACGTTTTCGAATGGTCGATTCAAAGAGGATTAAACAAAGAGAATTAAAAAAATTAGAGTTTTGCTTGTAATCCTTTAGTTTTTATTGGGGAAACGCAGCTTTGTTTAGAAAACTTCTTATCGTTTTACGATAATAGTTTGATAGTTTTACTCTGACATCTGTAAATCAGCGGTTTACTGATTTAACCCTTAGAGAAGGCAGTTCACCGAAGTTTACTAGCTCTGTTTCTCTACTTAACGTATTTTTCACCTTTCAGAGTTTCTCTACCTTTGGGTAGAAAGGCTCTCTCACTTTCGACAGTGTTTAGCTATCCCACAGACTGATTACGCTACTTGCAGTTGTAGGGTGATGCTCCTCAATGATTCAGGCTAACGGTATTTTTAGTTACATCATTTTCTGGGAGTTCGCCAAATCGATCCGAATTCGCGTCTTTATCTGTTCGTACTTTCTCGCAACAGACTGGGCTGCTATTGCCCAAGGCTAACCAGAAATTCATCATTCTAACTAAACAAAATGTTCGCGGTTGTCAGGTTCTGAACAGCAAGGTTTTGACCTGATTAAGAGAACGCTCAGCGATTTTGTAAATTTGCTATCTCCGATTTGGGACTGCATCAATTCAGTGATGTCTTCTGTGATCAGCAAGTTTGCATCCGTTGGGCTGAAGACGATCGCCTTTTCATGTTGATTCACCATTCCCAGACTTATTAACGACCGAGCAAAGAACTATGAGCAACGTACAAGCCCAACTGCACACAACGGATACGGGATTTCGGGTTGAAGGCTACGAAAAAATTGATTTTGGCTTTCAATTTGTCGATGGAATGTTTGATATCCAGAAGCCCGATCTGGCAGCTCACTACAAAGTATTGGGACGCTGTTTAGCGATCGTGGATCACAATGTTCATCGTCTTTATGGGCCGCAGCTCGAAGCTTACTTTCAGCACTACGGAATTGAACTGACAGTGTTTCCGGTTGTGATTGAGGAGCCCGATAAGACGATCGATACGTTTGAGACAATCATTGATGCATTTTGTCGTTTTAACCTGCGACGCAAAGAACCTGTGCTGGTGATCGGCGGCGGTTTAGTGCTGGATGTCACCGGATTTGCCTGCTCTACCTATCGCCGCAGCACAAACTATATTCGCATTCCCACCACCTTGATTGGTTTAATCGATGCTGGAATTGCGATCAAAGTGGCAGTGAATCACGGCAAACTCAAAAACCGCCTCGGCGCCTACCACGCGCCCAAGGAAATCTTCCTGGATTTTTCGTTCCTCAAAACGCTGCCCGTCGATCAAATCCGCAACGGCATGGCAGAACTGGTCAAAATTGCTGTCGTTGCCAACGCAGAAGTCTTCGATTTACTCGATCGCCACGGCGAAGATTTGCTTTACACGCACTTTGGCTATCAGGACAACGACGCAACACTGCAAGAGATCGGCAATCGGGTCAATTACGAATCGATCAAAACCATGCTGGATTTAGAGACCTGCAACCTGCATGAGATTATGCTCGATCGCGTCATTGCCTACGGTCATACCTGGAGCCCAACTTTGGAACTTGCACCCGAACCGCCCCTGCTCCACGGGCATGCGGTCAATATCGATATGGCTTTGTCGGCAACGCTGGCAGCCCAAAGAGGCTATATCTCAACTGCCGATCGCGATCGCATCCTGGGACTGATGAGCCGACTAGGGCTGGCACTCGACCATCCGATGATGGAAAGCGATTTGATGTGGCAAGCAACCCAATCGATTACGCTCACCCGCGATGGTCTCCTCCGTGCGGCAGTTCCCTGTCCGATCGGTGAGTGTTACTTTATCAGCGATCTGACTCGCGACGAGCTAGATGGCTGCATCAAAGCGCACAAAGATCTCTGTGCCTCCTATCCGCGTGAGGGAGCCGGCGTCGATGCTTATGTGGGCGATCGCGAGTCGATGACTTCTGTTGAAATGCCAGCATTGGTAGGGAGCAATCTATGACCCAGGGAATTGTCAATCAAGTTGTTGCTGAAATGCCCCGCCCGATCACGCCTGTAGGAATCGCCGCCAACCACTTAGAAGCTGCAATGGCAATGCTGACCCAGGTGAAAGATGTTCCCGACGAACTCGCGCTTCATCTTCAGCAAGCCACGATGTTGATCGCCGGACTCGACCCTTATCTGGGAGCCTGCACCACGCCCGAATCGCCCGCACTAACCCGAATCGCCCAGAAAACTCATCTGGAACCGTGGCAGGCAAAATATACCAGTGGTGCAACAGTACGGCAGCTAGAGCAGGAAATGCTGTCGGGTCACGTCGAGGGACAAACGCTGAAACTGTTCGTGCAGATGACGCGATCGCGCCGCATTCTCGACATTGGCATGTTTACCGGATACTCGGCACTGGCAATGGCAGAGGCCCTGCCTCCCGACGGTTATCTGGTTGCCTGCGAGGTCGATCCCTACGTGGCAGAGTTTGCCCATACGCTGCTGGATCAGTCACCTCACGGAGACAAGATTCGGATCGAGCTGGGGGCAGCCCTGGAAATTATAGACGAGCTGGCAGCAAGCGGCGAATCGTTTGATTTTGTGTTCATTGATGCCGATAAGAAAGAGTACGTTCAGTACTATCAAAAGCTGATGGACAGCAGCCTTCTATCGCAAAACGGCTATATCTGTGTGGACAACACTTTGTATCAGGGACAGGTTTATCTGCCAGAAGCTGATCGATCAGAAAATGCAAAGGCGATCGATCGATTCAATAAAACCGTTGCTGCCGATCCGCGAGTTGAGCAAGTGCTGTTGCCGCTGCGAGATGGCATCACGGTGATCCGCCGCCTGTAGTCTCAAGTTTCCCTTCCTGTGCGACGGCTCTGACCAGCATTGTTTGGTTTGAGCCTCGCCTTTCATATTTTATGCCCATCCTGCGGTGTGCTAATTCCTAAACGATGAATTCTCAATCAATATCCGATCGCACTCTAGCTGAGCTGCAAAATTTAGCAACACTGGCATTATTGTATGTCGTCTTTCCAGTTAATTTGATTATTGTTGCCATTACACTGATTATTCATACGTTAAATTCGCAAGCTAATTCCGAAACAAATTCTGCGAATGTTCGTATTAATTCAGGATCTAATCAAAGAACTGTTTTAATTACGGGCGGCAAAATGACTAAAGCATTGCAGCTTGCCCGTTCTTTTCATGCTGCCGGACATCGTGTGATTTTGGTTGAAATTGATAAATACTGGATGACCGGACATCGGTTCTCGAAAGCAGTCGATCGCTTTTATACCGTAGCCTCACCCCGAACAGATCTAGAAGCATTTCTTCAGGATCTTACCGCGATCGTTAAACAAGAGCAGGTTAACTTTTTGGTTCCTGTCACTGCTGCTAATGAAAGCTATTACACAGCATTAGCAAAATCATCACTGCCGTCGTCCTGTGAAGTTTTTCAGTTTGATACGGATTTGATTCGTCGATTGGATGACAAATATGAATTTTCTCAGATGGCAAATGCGATCGGGTTATCCGTTCCCCGTACGTTCCGCATCACCTCCCCAGAGCAGCTTCTAGATTTTGAATTTCCATCGGACAGCAGCCGCTATATTTTCAAAAATATTGCCTATGATGCGGTGCATCGGTTGGACATGACCCAGTATCCGATGGCATCCCGGCAGGCTGCTCAGGCACAGCTTCAAGGTTTGCCGATTCGAGCAGACAATCCCTGGGTTCTCCAGGAGTTTATCCCGGGGCAGGAATACTGCACCCACAGCACAGTGCAAAACGGCAAAATTCAGCTTCACTGCTGTTCCCGATCGTCTGCCTTTCAAGTGAATTACGAGCAGGTCGATCATCCCAAAATTCTTGAGTGGGTGACGCGATTTGTCAAAGCCTATCAGCTCACGGGACAAATCTCGTTCGACTTTATCGAAGCACAGAATGGCACAGTGTATGCGATCGAATGCAATCCCCGTACCCATTCGGCAATTACCCTGTTTTACAATCATCCTGGCGTTGCCGATGCCTATCTCAGCAAACAGCCGCTCCCAGACGCGCCGCTTCAACCCCTGCCTAGCAGCAAGCCGACTTATTGGACATATCACGAACTCTGGCGACTGACCGGAATTCGCTCATCCAGTGATTTCATCCAGTGGTTCAATTCCTTACTGCGCGGCAAAGACGCTATTCTTCAGGCCGACGATCCGCTGCCGTTTCTTATGGTGCATCACTGGCATATCCCGCTGCTGTTACTCAACGCGCTGCAACGTCAAAAACGCTGGGTCAGAATTGACTTCAACATCGGCAAACTGGTGGAATTGGGCGGCGATTAGCGTGATTCAAAAGAGGGACGAAATGCGACCGAATCACGTTCTTTTGTGAGAGGGGAAACCCAAATTTTGCTTTTTAGAATAAGCACAACTTTTGTTGATTCACCCGAAGCAAGATTTATGCAGTACGACCAGTTTATTAAGCACGTCCAGAGCTTTGCTCAACTCGATTCGCGTGAGGCCGCTGAAACCGCCACTGGAGCTGTGTTAGAAACGATCGCAGACCGCATTGTGGGCGACGAGGCACACCAGCTTGCTGCCCAGCTTCCTAAACAGCTTGATGAGTACCTGTACGGACGCGAAGGACAAAACGGAACCTACTTTTCCCTGCGAGAATTCTACGAGCGCGTGGCTCAAAAAGCAGGCGTTGAACTGACGATCGCCCCTACTTACTGCCGAGCTGTCTTTGCGGTGCTTAACGCTGCCGTTACCCCTGGCGAATTTGCAGACGTAAAAGCCAACTTCTCTGAAGAATACGAGGAACTGTTTGCTCCCCCCGCCCAGGTGTAAGCCAATTATCAGGCGAATCGTCAGGCGATCGTATGACCCAGCCTCTTGCCTTTATGGTGAGAGGTTTTAAGTGGTGAGCGGTTTCAAATTGTCCCTTAACGGAACTGAGCTGAACATCTGCAAAAAACGGCATTGCTGAATCGGGATAGGAAGGGTGCAAATTTAGCTTCTGTATCGCCCCCTAAATCCCTCAATACTGGGGGACTTTGAATTCTGGTTCCCCCAAAGTTGGGGGGCTAGGGGGGCGTATCATACTCCGATTCAGCAACACCCAAAAAACTTGCAAAAGAAAAAGGGCGAGTCGATCGCCCCTTGAATGGTTAATGCATACGGTGTAGGTATCGTGTAATTGAACCGTGCAATTGAACGCGGATGAATAGCTTGTCGCGATCGCGCTATTCGATCACCCCGACAACTGGAGCCGCTTCGGGTCGCGAGAACCTCGGAAGTAAGCTTTTTGCGTAGATCTGGGGATTTCGCTGAGCAATTTGGCTATAGGACTGATTGAGTCCGGCATTTACTGCCACAGTCTTTGCGTCGTACATCTGGGTTGCCAGCTTGGGATAGAAGCCAATGCCAATCGTCAGCACCAGGAAGCAGGCAGCGATGAAGACTTCACGCGGTTTCGCGTCGCTAAAGACCGCATCCGCAGGCAAAACGCAATTCGTGCCAAAGCAAACCACTTCTTGAGTGCCCGCCGCCGCCACACCCGCTCCACTAATATCACAGGAAGGCGGAACGGTGACACCATAGAAGACCTGACGCAGCATCGAGAGCAGATAAACCGGAGTCAGAATCAGTCCGATCGCCGCCAGAATCACCGTCACGGTGCGGAAAGTGGAACCGTAGACATCACTGGTTGCCACGCCAACAAAGACCGAAATCTCGCTGACAAAGCCGCTCATGCCAGGAAGGGCTAGAGATGCCATTGATGCCGCTGTGAACAGGGCAAACACTTTGGGCATTGCCTTACCAATCCCGCCCATTTCCTCCATTGCCAAGGTGTGGGTGCGATCGTAGGTCACGCCTGCCAGGAAGAACAGAGCTGCCGCAATCAAACCGTGGGACAGCATTTGCAGCATTGCGCCGCTAATTCCGACATCGGTAAAGGAAGCAATGCCCAGCAGCACAAACCCCATGTGCGAAATTGAGGAATAGGCTAACCGCCGCTTCATATTGGACTGAGCGAACGAATTAAACGCACCGTAGATGATGTTTACCACGCCCAGCACTGCCAGAATGGGGGCAAAGTAAATGTGCGCTTCGGGCAGCAGTTCCAGATTCAGGCGAATCAAACCATAGCCGCCCATCTTCAGCAGCACGCCTGCCAGAATCATTGAGACGGGAGCAGATGCCTCACCGTGAGCATCCGGTAGCCAAGTGTGGAGGGGAAAAATCGCTAGCTTCACACCAAAGGCAATCAGCAAACCTGCATACAGCAGCAGTTCCAGCGTCAGCGGATAGTCTTTCAGACCCAGCTCCGCCATGTTGAAGGTAATGTCTGTGCCGCCATACAGACCCATTGCCAAACCCGCAACCAGGATGAAAATTGAAGCGGCTGCCGTGTAAAGGAGGAATTTCGTTGCCGCATAGCGTCGTCTTTGCCCGCCCCAGATCGAAACCAGCAGATAGACGGGAACCAGCTCAATCTCCCACATGATGAACAGCAGCAGGATATCTTGAGCCACGAACACGCCAATCTGTGCGGAGTACAGCACCAGGAGCAGGAAGTAGAAGAGTCTTGGCTTGCGATCGACCTGCCAAGCGGCAAAGATCGACAGCGTAGTTACAAATCCAGCCAGAAGAACCAGTGGGGCAGAAATTCCATCAACCGAAACTGCCCAGTTCAGACCTAACTGGGGAACCCAGGAATAGCTTTCTGCGAGTTGAAACGTTGCACTGCTCGGATCGTAATGCTTCCAGAAGGCGTAACACGTTAAAGCAAAATCTGCGAGACCTACGCCCAGGGCATACCACCGCAACTGCTTGCCGTTTTTGTCGGGCAGCACGGGGATGAGGAGGGAAGCTACGAGGGGGAGCAGGACGATCGCAGTTAGCCAGGGAAAATGATCGGCTGTCATGGTAATGAGCAAAAATACTTACCTTTGTATGTCGCTATTCTACTAAAGAGTATGTACTTTTGTTCATAAGACTTTACCTTACCTCAATATCAGTTTTATTCGAGGCAAGCAAAAAAGCAGAAAAGCCGGAGCCGGAGGTCTGCTGCTTCATTTGGTGCTTCAGGATGCAATCCAATCCAGTACCGCTAAAACAAGCTCCTCAGCTTGAATGCTCTGTTCCACTGCACACATTGCACAGACCGATACCCCTCCCAGTTCAGGAGCGTGAAATGCGCTGGTGTTATAACCGGGTCCACCGCCGTTATGACCTAACACTAAGCCCCATCTTGATGCTGGATCTCCCATAAGGCCCAGTCCATAGCTCGGTTTGACCCAGCACGGAGACTCTGCCTGAGGTGAATTGCTGGTATCTGGCATCGGAACGGGTGTAAGGATTGCCATCTCTTCAACGCAATGTCCTGGAAGAAGACGATCGCCAAACACAGCATTCAAAAACAGCACAATCTCAGCAGGAGTTGATGCGATCACACCGTGAGATACCCAGCCAGGATGATAGAAGTGGCGAACATCACGAGCTGTTCTATCGGCAGCCAGGGCGCGAGAGAAGGCTGGCGCAAGGGAGGTAAGTTCCGCGATCGATTCTGGTACAAACGTTTGACGTAACCCCAGGGGGCGAACAATGTGATTGAAGATGAGATTGCGAAAGGAAATACCCGTTGCGGCTTCGGCAATGCGTTTTAAGAGCAGATAGCCGGGGTTCGAGTACGCCCAGCCTGTTCCTGGCGCAAACAATAGCCCCTGCTCATAGGTGGCGGCTGCAAACTGGTCAAACGACCAGGGCACGGATGGAGAAGTGCGTACTGCCTCGTGGTAAGCCTGCAAAGAACCGTAGTCTGGAATTCCGGCAGTATGGTTGAGCAGTTGGCGCAGAGAAATGCAATCGGCTTGAGCAATGTTGGGAAACCACCGCACCAGAGGGTCTTCGAGCGATAGCCGTCCTTCCTCCTGCAGCAGAAGCAATAGAGCCGCCGTAAAGGTTTTGGTAATGCTGTATGCCAGGAAAGTAGGCTCATCTGGGATCGAAGCTGGCAGCCAAACTGATTCAGGCTTTGCGCCTGGCTTCAGGGCAACGGCAATCCCGGCAATGCCCCGATCCTGAACCCGATCGTTGAGTATCTGAAATAGTGGTTCCCTCAAGTTAGTCACTGCATCTCTCCCGTTCACCGTTGACCTTATCAGCAGAACCGGAAAAAACTAAAATTGGCTCGATCGCCTTAGCAGCCTCGCTTCTCAGCATGAAAAAATCATAAGAAACGATCGCTAATGCAACCAAGCCACGTTATTTATCTTTTGTTTTCCTTATGCCAGCCCGACTAGCTTCTCGCTCAGAATCCACATCCGCTCGGCTTTTTCGTCATCGCGTGCCTGCGGCGAAACCTGACGAATAAATGATTTGCCGTCTTTCTTCTGGCGGTTGCCCCAGCTCCAATACGCGCCCGACTGACGGTATGCCGGGTCTGCCAGCACCATTGCCACCCGTTCACCGGACAGCTCCTGTGATACATAGCCGCCCGTGACGTATTTTTGGAACAGCGGGAAGATTTTCTGGAACAGCTTGTAGTGGTTGCGGAACAGCGGCGTATCTGCCACACAGCCGGGATAGAGCGAGCTGAAGGTAATTCCGGTGGAATCATGATGACGGCGGTGCAGTTCGCGCATGGTCAGCACGTTGCACACCTTGCTGTCTTTGTATGCTTTGACAGGTTCAAAGGCTTTGCCGTCTGCCATCGTGATCGGATCTTTGAATCCGGCTTCAAATCCTTCAAAATTGCCCAGGTCGGGACGCGGAGGAATTTTGCCGCCCAGTTCATCCGGGTTGTGCGTCACCGTGCCTAAAATGACCAGTCGCTTATCGGACGCGGGGGACTGCTTCAGGTCGTCTAACATCAGATTGCACAGCAGAAAATGTCCCAGATGATTCGTTGCCATGCTCAGCTCATAGCCTTCTGGACTCCACAGCGGCTCTTTGATTAGCGGCATATAGATTGCGGCATTACATAGTAAAGCTTCGAGCGTTCTGCCCGTTGCCCGAAAGTCCTTAACAAACTGCCGCACACTTTCTAAAGAGCCAAGGTCGATATGAAGAATCGTATAGCTATCTTTCGGGATGCCAACGGTTTGGGCAGCATTTTCTGCTTTTGCTAAATCTCGACAAGCCATCACCACGAACCAGCCGCGCTGAGCCATTGCTTTTGCGGTATAAAGCCCAACTCCTGAAGAGGCTCCGGTGATAATCACCGTAGGTTTCTGACTTTGTGACATTCTGTTTAAACTCCGTTGACCGACGTTGACTGTTTCTAGATTCGCATACGAGGGGGGCATTTGAGGTCGATCGTCTCACTGCAAACTGTTAGAAAAAGTAAAGCGATCGACCCGTCAAAGTGCAAATAGCCCTGTCATCTCAGCTCTGATTCAGGCTTGATTCTAAATAAAGGACTGTATCTTTAACCGTTAATAAATATGAAGCGTCGTTTCTCTTAATTTCACTTTGTAAATGATTTTTTGAATCATCGATCGAATTGAGAATTGCTGCGCGGCAAACAGAAGGATTGGAATAATCTTGCAGCCCTAACCATTAAAATCCGAGCGACTCCCAATCCTTCTACAAGACGTTTTGCACCGCGTTTGATAGGGTGTTTGAAAAGTCCTGATTGTCACCCGGACTGCCCTTAGCCTTCTATCCTCGGGAAACCGGGCTTTCTGCCAAGTTTCAAAGCCCCCATTTCCGGGCAACTCAGCGAGCGAGGTAGCACAGGGAACCCTGCTCAAACCCCCCTGACCGATTCTGCCGAAGGTGGTCTATATCACAGCATGATCGGCTGAGGGATGAGTACACTAGCCTCTGAGAAATTGAACTTTTGTAAACTGTGCTACTGCGCTCGCCATGATGGATCCGGCTCTTTGTACTGCTGAGTCTGTCAGCTTGTGGACTCGCTCAACGTCTCTTCTGGTCAGGCTGCTGATGAATCCTCAGTGGGTGCTGCCGCCCCTGATGATCTGGATCATTCTGCCCTGGCTGCTGCGAATTTTTCGGCGCAAATGGCTGTATAGCGGAACGGGTGCGGTGCTGCTGCTGGTTTATCTGCTGCTCGGATCGCCGCTTACGGCAAATTTGGGAGAACGGTTTCTCACCGGGGCATTTCCCGGAGATTCAGGCGAACCCGTTGAGGCGATCGTGATTTTGGGGCGCGGAAGGGAGCTAAGACCCCAGCGTGTTCAGACGGCGGCAGCGCTGTGGCGAAATGATGTGAAGCAGTTTTCCCAGGTGGGTCATCGCGCTCCCCTGATTTTTGCCAGCGGCAGAGGCGATGCCCTAGAAATCGCTGCTATGCTGAAAAAAGGCGGCATTCCTGCTTCAGCGATCGACGGCGAACCCTGCTCGCGCACCACCGAGGAAAATGCTCAATTCACGGCTGCCTTGCTTCAGCCCAGAGGCATTCACCGAATTCTGCTGGTGACAGATTTGCCCCATTTGCGGCGATCGTGGCTCACCTTCCGCAGTTTAGGCTTTGAGGTAATTCCCCATGCCAGCCCCCTGCCGCCGCAATTCCCCGAACGTAAAACGGCATTTCTAGTCGTCAGAGAATGCTTTGGCTTCGTGACTTACGGCTTGCTCGGACGCTACACGCCCCGCAGTGTGACCGAAACTCCAACAGCGATCGTCCAACCTGCTCAGCCCGTTGCCGAAACAGAAGCGTTTTTTCCAGTTGCCATCAGATAAAGCAGTGCCATTCGCACCGCAACGCCGCTTGTCACCTGTTGGGAAATCAGGCTGAACTGCGGATCGTCCATCAGTTCGGAGCTAATTTCGACACCGCGATTCACTGGACCTGGATGGAGGACGCGCACGCCGGGCTGACAGTGCTTCAGCCGATCGAGGGTGATGCCAAACTGCTGATGATATTCCCGCAGACTGGGCAGCAAATGCTGGGTCATGCGCTCCCGTTGAAGCCGCAGGGTCATGACAAAATCGGCATCTTTCAGGGCGGGGCCAAGCGATCGGTGAATGATCAGTTTGCGCGGCAGCGCTGGAGTAGACTCTGATTGTACAAAGTCTGAAAATTGCCTGGGCAGTAGTGTGGGTGGACCTGCCAGGTGAACTTCTGCACCGCTTGCCGTCAGGCTCCACAGGTTCGATCGCGCTACGCGTGAATGCAGGATATCGCCGACGATCGCAATTTTCTTATCCTTCAGCAGCGAAAGTTTGGGCGTTTCAGGATCAATCAGCGTGCAAATGGTAAACAGATCCAGCAATGCTTGAGAGGGATGCTCGTGCTGCCCATCCCCAGCGTTGAGAATGCCTACTCGCGTTTGCAGCCGATCCATTTCTTGCGCGATCGCCAGGGGAACGCCTGCTTCCTTGTGGCGAATTACCATCAGGTCTGCGCCCATTGCCAGGTAGGTTTTTGCCGTATCCAGAATCGTTTCGCCTTTAGTTAGCGAAGACGTACCGGGAGCAAAGTTGAGCGTATCAGCAGACAGTCGCTTTGCCGCGAGTTCAAAGCTGCTGCGGGTGCGGGTTGAGGATTCAAAAAACAGATTGGCAACCACCTGTCCCTGAAGAGCAGGCACTTTTTTGGTGCGTCGAGACAGCACTTCCTGAAAGCTGGCAGCCGTTTGTAGCACCACATCGTACTCAGACGGTTGAAAGTCAGCCAGGGAAATAATGTGGCGGCGCGTCCACCCTGTCGTCATACTCAGTTTCCCCAAGCGGATCTTCAAAATTGTACTGCATGGGGCAAAGACTGTCTGAAAGGACTGTCTAAAAGGACTGCCCGAAAGAACTGTCTAAGAGAGAATTGCTCTAGCGTTTCCGTCCGAAGAGGCTAAAGAGCCCTCTATTCGCTGGCTTTGCTGAGCTATTTGCAGTTGGGGTCTCTAGGGAAATTTTCAGCTTTTCAGCGTAGTACACTGCCAGGGGGTCTTGTGGATTAAACTTGAGGGCTTGCCGGAAGTGAACTTTCGCCATGCCTGCCAGGTTTTGCATCAGGTATGCTTTCCCCAGCAGCGAATGAAATTCAGCTCGGTTTGGCTCCAGCCGGATCGCATCCCGCAGTTCTGCCACTGTCTGAGACCAGTTTTCCTTTCTGCCGTACTCCCGCGCTCGCTGGTAGTGTCGCTGAGCGTAGTTATCTTCGGTTGCGTTTATTTCTTCTTTAAGAGCCGCCTTGGTCGGACGCTCGATCGGCGCGGAAATAATTCCAGTCCGTTTTTCGAGAATCAGGAGTTCGCCCATTTTGAGATACAGATAGATGAGATTTAGCTCAGTGAGCTGTTGGGTCACAGACTCAAAATCACTGAGCGGTAGAAATTGCGATTCAGACAACCGGGTGACTGCCTGCTCATAAAAGACATCAACCTGGGGCACGGGCGTTTTGATCAGGCGTTGTCCCACTTCCGTCTGGGGCAAGAGTGGTTCGTCTTTATTAATACGGCGTACCCGGAAGCGCAGGGTTGCCACCATATCGGCTCTGCCTTTCTCCTGCTTGAGCTGCTGATAGGCAGGGTTAACCAGACGAGCTAGCAGTTGAGTCGCAAAGTTTCGATCGCTGACCGACTGAGTATAGCTATCGGGATGAAGCAATTTTGCGATGGTGCGATATCGCTTCAAAACTCGGCGATCGTCTGAAGTCACGGACAGACCCAGAACCGCATAGGGATCTGAAAACTGCGTCAGCCAGTCAGGGGAGAAAGAAGTCTGCGACATGGAATCGATTCTCGGATAGTTGAGATGCAATAAATGGAAGAAGCAGTAGAAATTCCAAAAATGGATTAGGAAAAATTGATGAACTGATTGCTATTAAGTAAGTCTGACTCCTGTTTCGCTCACCTGCCGACGATCGATCAGCCGTCGTGCTGGCAGCATATCCAAATCAAGGAGCTGAACAGACTCGCAACAGCCGCCAAGCTAATCCAGTAGATGCAGAAGACCCTTTAAAGGCGCAAATCAGAAACGACCCTAGAAGAACAGCTTGAGTAAAGCTTTAAGTCGTGCGATCAAACCACCCCAAATTCAGCAAAAGACACGGTTAAGTCAAGCAACACTGATGCAGTGGGGATACCGGGGGCAAAGTCAGCAGATGTTTTTTAAGATGCGCGACCGTAATGACTGAATACGCCTGGTGAGAGGCAATTAAGGCAATCATGCTTCAGAAAAGGATGTAAATCGGCAGTTTCACAATTTAACTTTTCGACTTTGCTTTTTCGATGACCCTAATTCACACACTACAGGCTAGGCTTCACGGCTCAGGCTGCCCTCGCAGATGCAGGTTTAAAATGAATTTTAAGATTTTGTAGATTGCCCTTGCAAATTACGCTTGCTGTAAATATTTGCTGTAAGAACTTTCAGCCCACAAGGTAAATTGTTAATTCAGCAATAAATTAGTTTTTTACAGACGATGCTTTAGACCATCATTGTTTCAGACCATCATTTTAGACAAGCACTCCTCCTAAGCAGCATAGTAACCAAGTGTATTTACCGAGCGGATTTACCGGGTAGACACTTATTGGATAGACCACTTACTGGGTAGACTTAGTGGGTGGAACCACTGAGTGAACTTTGCTTGGTATTTCCGTATCTTTGCGTAGTCTACAACTCTTTATTCCTGCATGACACGCCTGATCCAGAAATTTACTGTATCTTTAGAATGCAAATCTGCCTAAAGGCTTGATCGGTGCGCATTTCCAGGGATAACTCTGTCAAGTAGGCTGAAGAATACGGAGGAATGGACGATCGATTCGGATGTTTATTTTGTCTCTGCTCAGCGTTATAGAATGGCAATTCTTGTGACGCGATCGAAACTTTTGATGAACTTGCAGTATTTTCTGGAAGACTTAACTTAAAGGCGAGTTTGCTCCATGCTGAAAAAACCGAAAGACCGTCGCGTTGCTGCCTTGCTGGCACTGGCTGGAGCCGTCTCCCCCATCTCTGGCTGGCATAAGTTCTACCTGGGACAACCGGGCTGGGGCTGTCTTTATTTCACCCTATCACTAGTCAATCCCTGGAATCCGATTCCCCGTATTGCCAGTGTGATCGAGGCAGTCTGGTACCTGTTTCATGGGGAACATGTGGAATCGAGTTTATCGCTTTCCCTGCCCTCCCCCCGCTTCGATCGCCCTTCTAACTCAGCCGCAATTCATCCACAGCAGGTCACGGCATTTGGCGATGCGCTAAGAGAGCTGGACACCCTACGGCAAGAAGGACTGATTTCGGAATACGAATTTGAACAAAAGCGGCGACAGTTGCTCGATGCCAAGTAGCTCCCCTTTCGGGGCGATCATGCCTGGATACTGCCTCAGACAATCATCTTAAATCTGAAGATTCAGAAGATTCAGAGGAAAGCAAGCAATGGGACTTTCAGACTGGCTCAATGGTGTGACGCAGGGCAAACCGCTGCAAAACGCGCTGCACCCCCTTCGATCGCGCCTGCTCAACGATCCCTACTACCGAATGCAGTCCCTTGAAGAAGTGCGCCTGGCTGCCGCTCTAGGGATTCGGATCGACGTGAATCAAGCCTCGGTAGACGACTGGCTGCGCCTGCCCGGACTCTCGATTCATCAGGCTCGATCGCTCGTTGCCCTGACCCAATCCGGCGTTGCGTTTCACTGCCTGGAAGACATTGCCGCAGCCCTCAACGTCCCCCTTTCCCGCCTCCGCCCTCTGGAACCTGTGCTGCAATTTTGCTATTACGCCCCCGATCGTCCTGATGCCCTTCCTCGCCTCAACGCTAATACTGCTACCTTAGAGGAACTTATGCGCCTGCCCCCGATCGACACCGCCTTGGCGAGGGCGATCGTTCAACACCGGCAATCTCACCCCTACCGCAATCTCCCCGATCTCCAGCAGCGCCTCCATCTTTCCCCCCAGCGCACCGCTGACCTGATGCACTACCTTTTCTTTTAACCCCTCATCTTTTAATCCTTCGTCCCCTCACCCACTCTCCATTTCCCTATTCCAAAAAACATAAAGAAGTATCGACCTTTCCCCCCAAACCTTTGTCATCTGCGCCACGATAGATCCAGAAGTCATTCAGACAAGGCTGGACATGATTGAACATGATGTGGTGATCGTCGGGGGAGGACTGGCAGGATCGCGAGCTGCGGTAGAAATTGCTCGCACCGATCCCCGTCTCAGTGTGGCAGTCATTGCGAAAACCCACCCGATTCGATCGCACTCGGTCGCAGCACAGGGCGGCATGGCAGCAACCCTAAAAAACGTAGACGATCAAGACACCTGGGAAGCACACGCCTTTGATACCGTGAAGGGTTCTGATTATCTGGCAGATCAGGATGCAGTCGAAATTCTCACCCGTGAAGCTCCTGATGTGGTGATCGACCTGGAGCACATGGGCGTGCTGTTTTCCCGATTGTCAGACGGACGTATTGCCCAGCGAGCTTTTGGTGGACATTCCCACAAACGCACCTGCTACGCCGCCGACAAAACCGGACACGCCATTTTGCACGAATTGGTGAACAACCTGCGCCGCTATGGGGTTCACATTTACGACGAATGGTACGTGATGCGCCTGATTTTGGAAGAGGGACAGGCAAAGGGTTTAGTCATGTTCCGCATTCGGGACGGCAAGCTGGCAGTCGTACGAGCAAAGGCAGTAATGTTTGCGACGGGCGGCTACGGGCGCGTTTACAACACCACTTCTAACGACTACGCTTCCACAGGAGACGGACTGGCAATGACTGCCGTCGCCGGGCTGCCGCTGGAAGATATGGAATTTGTCCAGTTTCACCCGACAGGTCTTTATCCGGTAGGGGTTCTCATTTCAGAGGCAGTCCGGGGGGAGGGCGCATATCTCGTTAATAGCGAAGGGAAACGCTTTATGGAAGACTATGCTCCCAGCCGGATGGAGCTTGCGCCACGTGATATTACTTCCAGGGCGATCGCCAGAGAAATTCGGGCTGGACGCGGCATTCACACCGACGGCAGCGCAGGCGGACCCCTTGTGCATCTGGATGTGCGGCACCTGGGTAAAGAAAAAATCATGAGCCGGATTCCGTTTTGCTGGGAAGAGGCGCATCGTCTGGTCGGCGTAGATGCGGTCAATCAACCGATTCCGGTTCGTCCCACAGTGCATTACTCGATGGGCGGCATTCCCACTAATACGGAGGGACAGGTTCGCAGCAGTGCCGAGGGCTTAGTCGAAGCCTTTTTTGCGGCGGGAGAGACTGCCTGTGTTTCGGTGCATGGGGCAAACCGTCTGGGCAGCAATTCGCTGCTGGAATGTGTGGTGTACGGTCGTCGAACCGGAGCAACGATCGCCCGCTACGTGCAGAATCGCAAACTGCCCGAGGTTGATGAGAAAAAGTACATCACGCAAGCAGAACAGCAGATTCAAGCCCTGATAGCGCAGCCCGGAGAATATCGAATCGACCAGATTCGGCAAAGGTTCCAAGACTGCATGACCGAATACTGCGGCGTATTTCGCACCGATGCCCTGATGCGGGAAGGACTGAGCCAACTTCAAACGATTCGGCAGCAGGCACAGCGAGTTTATCTGGATGACAAAGGCAAACTCTGGAACACCGAACTGATCGAAGCTCTGGAACTCCAAAGCCTGCTGATTGTGGGTGAAATGATCCTTACCAGTGCCCTCAATCGCCAGGAAAGCCGAGGGGCACACTCACGAGAGGATTTTGTCGATCGCAACGACACCGATTTCCTCAAACATACTCATGCATACTTCTCGTCCGCCGGAATTGATATCCGCTATCGTCCGGTTACGATTACCATGTTCCAGCCACAGGAGCGAAAATACTAGCAGTTAAGGGCAGAAGGTTGTTTGATAAGGCGCATGAGCCGTTAATTTACCAAAGTCCTTCTGCTCTCTCCCGGCTAAAAACCAGCGTATCTCGCGGAGTCGAAGCCAGATTCGGACGTATCATCGCGCGAGGTACAGTTTTCTCGTATTGCAAACTGCTTTTCTCTAAAACCCTTGCCGATGCTCGGTTATCAATATCGCAGGTTGCCCAAATGCGATCGACATCTGGTAAGTTCATCAACCAAGACATGACAGAATGAACCGCTTCGGTTGCATAGCCCTGTCCCCAGTATTTCCGATTTAGCACGTAGCCAAAATCCGCCTCAGACTGCTCAATTCGACATGATATTGTGCCAACTGCTAGATCTTCTGGCTTAACGGTTATTGCCCAGCAAAACTCTTTGCCTGTATTCCAGGAGCAAATACACTGTTCTAGAAAAGCAACTGCATCTTGAATAGCGGTATGGTTGCGCCAGATCATATACCGGGTTACTTCAGGATTGCTGCCATACTCAAAAACCGCTTCAGCATCGCTAAGCAGCAAACGACGGAGGATAAGGCGGTTTGTAATCAGGGTATGCGGAGATTGAATCACGTTTCACTTTTTATTAGCTTGTAGTTCAATTCAAGATGCTTATTCAAATTTCCGTAAATAGAGCTACAGATTCTGAAAACTGTTTATGAACTAGTTCCACAATCGCATGAAGCGATAACTGAAGTATCTTGCTCCTGTTCGCGCAGCCATCTCAAGAACGATGCTCCCATTAGGAAAAGTAACGACGATAAGTGCGGCAAAAAGCTTAAAAAACTCTGTTATTTCTTAAACAGGATAATCCTTGAAATGTAGTTTCAACGGAGCTATAGCATTCTTTAGGCTGTCTATCGGCTCTTTATTGCTATTTTCCAATTTATTCCGCGTTCTATTTCCGCATCTTTTCCCCAAAAAATACGTGTTCTACCTGCAACGCGTTCGGGTTGAATGACACGACCTTATCAATTTCTGAAGCGATCGGTTTAATTTCTTAGGGAGTTCGCGTTGATGCAACAGTCTCAAGAATGATGTTGACCATCAGAAATTATCACTATGATGAGCGAAAAAAGAATGAATGGAAAAAATAGATGGGAGAAAACCGTGAAAATTTTTGTTATTTCATTTGTTATCCCATGAGGATGAGACAACATGAAAGTTGGCGTTATTTCTGACACTCACGGTTTAGTTCGTCCTGAGGCGATCGCTGCCCTGGCAAATTCTGAGCTAATCCTTCATGCCGGAGATATTGGCAAGCCCGAAGTGCTGGAGGAATTGAAAACGATCGCCCCCGTGATCGCTGTGCGTGGCAATAATGACAAAGGAGCGTGGGCAAACGCTATTCCCGAACGGGAGACGATCACGATCGAAGGGCTGTCTGTTTATTTGCTGCATATTGCAACTGAACTCGACTTCAACCCCATCACGACGGGGGTGCAAATTGTGATTAGTGGACATTCTCACAAGCCCAGCATTCAGAAGTTGAACGGAGTTCTGTTTCTTAATCCGGGCAGTGCCGGACCCCGTAGGTTCAAGCTACCTGTGACGATCGCCCAGCTTCAAATTATAGGCACATTGGCTGAGGCGGAAATTGTGCCGCTCGATGTCTAGGGATTGTCCCTTTATGACGGTCGAAAATCGCGCAGCATTTTGCCTAATTCCATGCCGTGTGCCTCTTCCTGACCAATCATCGTGCGGGCAAATTCTTCAAGATAAATGCTGGCATCTTCCACAACTTCTAGAAGCTGTTTGTAAAGTGCAAGAGCTGCTTTTTCATGATTTACACTTTCCAGCAAAATATCGTAAATTTCGTGTTTATAAGTTTCTTCGATCGGCGCAATTTTCAAACTGGGATGTCCGTTTAATCCCGTAATAATTTCACCTGCCTGCTGAGCATGAAGCAGCGATTCGCTTGCCTGAGCTTTCAGAAATGCGACGATCGGGATTCGATTCGGTCCAGTTACCATCAGCGAATAGTGCGTATAGCGAACCACGCCTGCTAATTCGGCTTCGAGAATGGCATTGAGGGTGTTAGTGGTAGCCTGGAGATCAAGTTCTTTCATAAGGCGAATCCCCCTTCCGGGAACTGTGAAGCAATCGATTTTACGTCATACCGATTTAAGTAACAAGCGCAGGCAGTTAAGACCGGAGTAAAAGACGGCTTCTTTTCTAGGCTGTGGTTTTCGCTTGCACTAACTTAGGAATGAGAATCCTTCTCAATTGTACAAGCTGATATTTTTCATAAAATGCAGCTTGCGGCTGATTTCAGCTTGAATCCCCCATAGAAAAGGGAAGAATTGAATCAACAACTCCTCCCTAACGTGCGCCCTAAACAGGTTTTCGATCCGGTTATTGCAAACGATGTTGCGAATTGATCAACCGATCGTGAAATTAAATGTGCCGTTTGTCGTTAGCAAGCCATCGCTGACGCTGAAGCCAAAGTTGTCAGAAACGATCGAAGTGTCGTAGAAGAAGAGGCGGTCAATCAAAGCGGAACTCCCTCCACCGATCCAGGCAGCATTGTTGCCCGAAACAACAGGTATTCCCTCAACAGCTGCACCCCCAACCAGATCCTGGGAATTGCCTGCAAGGATGTCATAAACTGCTGCTTTGAAGCCGCCTCCTGATGTGTTGGTATAGCCAACTTTGTTGCCGTCAAAGCTCGTCACATCAGCAGTAGTTGTAGACGGAGGAATAATTCGGGTTGCGGCTCCGCCGATCGTGAACAAATAAATTCCGTCGTTGGTTCCGCCTGTTGTACCGCTGCGTTGGAAGACAATTTTTGAACCAGAGATGAGCGGGTTAGTATCGTCGTCTGCACTGACGTTAATTGAACTGACTCCGCCTGATGTGGTAACGTCTGCATCATATAAAATATCGGATTCAGTTGAGTTCCGACGTTCCCAGGTTACAGCGGAACCCGAAATCTGCGCTCTGCGATCGGTATAAGCAGAGTTTCCAACACTCAGTTGAGTTTGCGTTGGTCCTAACGTCGCCAGATCATAATAAAAAATTCCATCATCTGCGTTTGTCGATGCGCCTGCGATATTATCGCGCTGAAACACTAGTTTGGAACCAGATAAAGCAGGATCAATATCGTTTAAGGTTATGCTGTTGTTAACTGCTCCCGAAGCTCCATCGCTGAGCCGATAGTACCGAATATCATGCTCTCCTGACGGATACCTCCGTTGCCAGACCACAAAGCTGTCCGAGATTCTGGCGTTCGTGTCTGCTAGCGGATTGTCACTCAGGCGTGTGGTTGCTCCAGATGTACCGTTGTATAAGTAGATTTCAGCATCTGTGCCTGTGCCGCTCTCCCAGACGACATTCGAGCCAAAAATTTTGGGCGCACTATCTTCTACTGTGTTGTCACTGAGTTGAGTGATCGCTTTAGTTATGCCGTTGTAAAAGAAAATTTCTGTGTCCCCAGTGCTGTCCTTTGCGCCCCAGACTACATTAGAGCCAGAAATCTGTGGGAAAGCATCGCTAGATATTTGTCGACCTGCATTAGGAATGTCCTTGGCAGAGTTTTGCTTGTAGGTCAGCTTGTTGGTGTCAATGTCAGTCTGCGTGAAGGCACTTCCCACTCCAAGCGGGGTTCCGTTAAGGAAGAGCGATCCAGAAGCAGGCAAACTGGTGACACGATACAAAAGCTGGTCTGCGGTTTGCTGCGTGTCGCTAGAGAACAGATTGGTTCGTCCGATCGTCCCCGTTCCGTTCCGGCTGACGATTAGTGCCGTGTTAGTGCCGATCGTTGGCGCAGTATTGGTTGGAATTCCGCCACCCGGAGTTCCACCACCCGGAGTTCCACCACCCGGAGTTCCACCACCCGGAGTTCCGCCACCCGGAGTTCCACCGCCCGGAGTTCCACTTCCTGGAATTGGTGTTGCGGCAACCTGGAGCTGATAGCCTGTACTCGCTTCCTTCGTGTTTAGCCGAATATAGAACGTGCCTGCATCCAGCGTGGTTTTAATCGATTCTGACAAGCGATCGGCTCGGCGAGAAGAGGCAATGACTTTGCGGGTGCTATCGAGTAGCGACACATCAACATTCGATCGCAGCTTTTTCAGGCTTAAATCCAGGCTGCTGCGGCTGGTCAGATTGAACTTGAAGAAGTCGCGGGGATCACTACTGCCGCCGATCGTTTCTCTGCGCGTCTTTGGACCCGTTGCCAGATTCAGCGATCGGGCAGAGAGCAACGTATTTCCAGAATCTTGTGCCATAGAGGGCTTCTCTTCCATAAACTCCTGCTTTTGTCAACAGTTCAGCTGGGGATTCTTCCGGAAATATTTACAATCCTTGATTTTGTGATTGAAGATACAAACTGCTGGTCATAAAAAAATCGCCCTTCAGAACTTAGATGAAGGACGATCGATCATTTTTGGCAGAGCTTTTAAACCGCTGCCTGCTGACGCTGATACAGCGACCAGTAGAGTCCCTTTTGCTGAAGCAATTCATCGTGTTTGCCCCGCTCAACAATCACGCCCTTCTCCATTGTCAGAATCAGGTCAGCTCGTTTGAGGGGCGAAAAGCGGTGGGCAATCATAAACATCGTGCGTCCGGGAGAAACCCGCTTCAGGTTTTCTAAGACTTGCTGTTCGGTTTCGGCATCGAGGCTGCTGGTAGCTTCATCCAGAATCAGAATCGGCGCAGTCGAGAGAAACAGTCGTGCCAGAGTAATTCGCTGCCGCTGTCCACCTGAAAGCGAGGTACCACGTTCGCCCACATTGGTTTCGTAGCCGTTGGGCAGGTCGCAAATAAAGTCGTGTGCCACAGCCAGCCGCGCCGCTTCCACCACCTGTTCTGCGGTGACTTCCGGGTTGCCCAGCGTAATGTTCTCCAGGATTGTGCCGTTAAACAAAAAGTCTTCTTGCAGTACGACGGCAATTTGAGGACGCAGCGACGCCAAATCCGCACTTTTGACATCAAATCCATCAATCAAAATTCGCCCGCCTTCGGGCTGATAGAGCCGCTGAATCAGCTTCGATAGCGTACTTTTCCCGGAACCGCTTCGCCCCACAATACCGACAAACATTCCCGGTTCCGCATCAAAGGAAATGCCGCGCAAAATCGGCTCCTGCGCTTCCTGGTAGCGGAAAAACACCTGCTCAAAGTTGACCTGACCTCGCAGCGGCGGCAGCATTAGTCCGGTTCCCGGTTCTGCTTCCGGTGCAACATTGAGAATATCGCCAATCCGATCGACCGCGAGCAGCACTTCCTGTAAACTCTGCCAGAGCTGCACCAATCGCAGCAGCGGACCCGTCACCCGACCAGACAGCATTTGGAAAGCGACTAATTGACCAATCGTGAGTTCCTGCTTGATTACCAGATGCGCCCCAAACCAGAGAATCAGCAGGGCAGAAAAGCTGGTGAGAAAATCGCCGACGTGGTTGCTGATATTTGCCGTTGTGGCTGCTTTGAATCCGGTACGAACAAAGCGGGCGTAGAGTCCTTCCCAGCGATCGCGTGAGGTTTTTTCTGCTGCATGTGCCTTCACCGAATGAATCCCTGTGATCGTTTCCACCAGGAAAGACTGGCTATCCGCGCTTCGGTTAAAGGTTTCATTCAGCCAGGTTCGCAAAATCGGCGTAGCGATCAGCGTCAGAATTGCAAACAGCGGAATCGCCGCCAGCGCAACCCCGGTCAGGGTCGGGCTGTAGTAAAACATCATCACCAGATAAATCACGGAGAAGATGCTGTCCAGCACCACCGTGAGAGCCGTACTGGTCAGAAACTGACGGATTTCCTCTAGCTCCTGCACCCGCGCCACTGTATCCCCAACTCGACGCGCCTCAAAGTAAGACAGCGGCAAGCGCAGCAAATGGCGGAAAAGCTGAGCCGACAATGCCATATCCAGGCGGTTTGTCGTGTGGGTAAAGATGAACATCCGCAGGATGCCCAGCAATGCCTCAAAGACTGCCGCTCCCAGCAGCGCGAACACCATCACGTCCAGCGTAGGAATGCTGCCCTGCACCATCACTTTGTCGATAATGACCTGAGTGACGACGGGCGTAACTAGACCCAAAAGCTGAAGCGTAAACGACGCAATCAAAACTTCGGTCAGCAGCGTCCGAAACTTCCAGACAGCGGGCAAAAACCAGCCCAGGTTGAACTGTTCCTGCTTATGAATTAGCTCCGCTTGCCAAAGCTGCCCATCCCAGGATTCTTCGACCAGCGCACGTGGCACGGTTTCACAGGTGCGCCCCGGATTCATCGGATCGCCAATAATTAGACGATCGCCCCGCACGCCATAAGCCACGACCCAGTGTTCCGGCTGCTGCCACTGTAATAGAGCCGGGAATTTGATTTGCCGCAGATCCGTCCAGTTGCCAATCAGCAGGCGGCGAAGCTGAAACCCCGCTTTTTCTGCCCCGTCGATCACATTTTTGGGACGCCGACCGCGCAACTGTCGCTGCATCCATTCCAACTGCACGGGCGTATCGAGGTGCTGTGCCAGCATTGTGAGACTGGCGGCGGCGGTATTCAAGCCCGCAACAAACGGATAGCCGGAAATGGGCTGGGGCGCGGCGGAATAGTTCGGCTGATAGCGCGATCGTACCGATGCCCAAAACTGCCGTAGCTCCGTTGTATTGAGCAATTCCCAGTCCGACTGGCTCCACTCGGCAACCACCACTGCTTTATCGGCGGCTCTGGCTTTCCACTGGTCGGTCAGGTGCAGCAAATCGCCAAACCAATCCCCTGCTTTTAGCAGCACCGGACTGCCCTCGCTGGGAACCAGCCGCACTTTGCCCGTCAGCACCACAAACTGACTGCCCGGCGTTTCCGTAGACCAGATCACTTCGCCCAAATTACAGGAGCGGGTCTTGGCCCGACCTTTAAGCAAAAGCTGCTGCTCTGGATTCAGCCAGGAAAGGGGCGGATTTTGCCAGTCGAGATTGGCAAGCAGGTCATTGGTAATCATGCATTCACCTGAATCTTAATTGGTAGCGTTTGCATCTTCTCGCCCAGCCATTGTTCAAACAGCTCATCCTGCAAGCTCTGATGAAGCTGCGGATCGTCGAGCGTTGCCGGAAGCAGTGCCTCCACGCGAAATAGCCCCCAGCGTTCTTCCATGCCGATCGGACCCACGACCTCTCCTGGCTGTGCCAGATCGATCGCCGCCCGCAGAATATCGGGCATGGTGCCGCGACTGACCGGACCGACCATTCCATTCATCAGGCGATCGTCCGTGAGCGAATAGTCTTTGGCAAGCTGCTCGAAGCTACTACCTTCCTGCAACTGACTCTTTAATTCCTCTGCCAGTTCCTTATCTGCAACAATAATTCGGGAGAGAACGACGCGATCGAGGAACACCTTGCGTCCGATAAAGTATTCCTGCAATTTCGGCTCGGTGATGTCGTCTTTGAGCTTTTTCAGCCGAAAATTGGTCGCAAGCTGAGTGTGGAACGCTTCATAGGTCAGCCCGTGTTCGTTGAGCCACTGCTGAAACTGGTTGGGGTCGGTCAGCTGGTTTTGCAGCCGGAAGTCGATCACGGCTTGTTCGATCGCTACCGAACTCATGGCTTGTTGGCTTTGCGCTTGAAGCTCGCGCTCGATCACAAATTGCCGCACAATATCACCAATAAAGCCGTCTAGTTTGCGGCTTGCCTGTAAATATCGAAAGATTTGCCCGATGGTGATGGGCTGTTCGTCAATCGTCAGAAAGGGTTCGGATGTCATGCTCATCCTAATAAAGCGTCATAGCTAACCCATTATGCCCAAATCCACTCGTCCTCATACAAATTTCAAAGTTTGGTTAAGTGGATCTACTTGACCGGGGTCTAATCAATGAGTGGTTCTACGGAATAGCCAAAACTCATCTGCTTCTTTTCTCCGGCTCTCCCTCCTAGCAGGCAAAAATCAGTTTTGTAATCGATATTTGTAATCGATCGCTAAAAAACTTTACCTTCCTCTGATCTCCAGAACCCATAGAATAAGAAGACTTAAAATTTAGTCAGTTGAAACAGCGACTTCTAGCAGGGAAAACTAGCGGGGAAAACCGATGTCTGATCGCCCGATTATTGTTGGCATTGTCGGAGATAGCGCAGCCGGAAAAACTACTCTGACACGTGGCATCGCTCAGGTATTGGGCGAAGAAGATGTAACTGTAATCTGCACCGACGACTACCACCGCTACGATCGCCAGCAGCGGGCAGAGCTGGGAATTTCTGCGCTCCATCCGGACTGCAACTATCTCGACATTATTCAGCAGCACCTCAGCCTGCTCCGCAGCGGACAGCCGATTCTGAAGCCGATTTATAATCACTCGACGGGGATGTTTGATCCGCCAGAGTACATCAAACCCAGCCGCTTTGTAATTGTTGAAGGGCTGCTCGGCTACTCGACACGCGGAATGCGCGATTCTTACGATGTCAAGGTTTATCTTGCGCCCCCGGAAGAGCTGCGAACTAACTGGAAAATTAAGCGAGACACCCGCAAGCGCGGCTACACCGAAGAGCAGGTGATGGATCAGATGCGTAAGCGAGAATCCGACTCGGAAGCTTTTATCCGTCCGCAGCGACAGTGGGCAGATGTCATCGTATCGTTTTACCCTTCCAATAGCGGCACTCCGCAAGACGATTTGCTGCTGAATGTACGGCTGGTGTTGCGCCCGACCATTCCCCATCCTGACTTTTGCAATATTCTGCCCTGCGGTGCTCCAGTTAGCTCTGCAGTGCGCCTCGGACTCGATCGCGATATGGGTAAACCCGTAGACCTGCTAGAAATTGACGGTCACGCTACCTCAGAACAGGTGCAGCAGCTCGAAAGAATGCTCTGCAACGAAGTGCCTTACCTGGGTAAGTTTTGCAGCATTGCAGGCAGCGAATCGACGATCGGCAAAGTCGTCGGCACTACGGGCGAAACGCTCCAGAGCTATCCACTAGCGATTACCCAGCTCCTGATCACCTACCACATGCTAAAGGCACTCAACCTTTAAGCTCCGCAAGTTCCCCTACTTCTTCCGGCAAAAAACACAATGAATTGGCAGCTAATCTGGTAGCGGAGGGAGTGGCAGTTCTAGCGGAGGCAGCAGAGGCAGCGATGAGTAGAACACGATTCATCGAATATTTGCTCAGCTAAATTTGTCAGCTAAACTTGACATCAATCGGCAAATACAAGTCTAGATGGAGATGGCAAAAGATTTTGGTTCTCTGGTTCCCCGCAGTGGCTTAGCTGGGCTGTGGGATCGGCTTATTGGACCGGGTGCTACCCCAGCCGAAAATACTTTAATCGTAGTCAGCTCTATTGCGGGTACGTTTGGGGCTGTACTGCGACTTTGGTGGCTAGGGTTTGACCCCCTGCATCTCGTTATAGGAGCCATCCTCAGTTTTGACATCCTTGGTGGAGCCGTTTGCAATGCAACTGACACTACAAAGCGATGGTATCACCGACCTGAAGTGACCTGGGTTCAACACCTTGCCTTCGTCCTGCTCCACCTTACCCATGTAGCGATCGTCTCGTGGCTTTTTCGAGATTCGCCTCAGTTCGACTGGCATTATTTTGGCTTGATTAGCTCTTACCTGCTTATTGCGACCTTAGTTGTAGTGTCTGTCCGCAGTTACCTTAAACGACCGATCGCCGCAGGGCTATATCTAGTTGTCATTGCGATCGAACTGTACGGGATTAGCCCAACGCCGGGCATAGAGTGGTTTATTCCGACCCTGTTTCTGAAGCTATTGATCGGTCATCTCGTTCCTGAACAGTTGCAGAGCCCTAGGATGCCTTAGCGGAGCGGAGCGCATTACTCCTCAAAAGCCAAAAAGCTTTTACTCGTCCGCTAAATTATACGCTCCAGGCTTGCGCCGCTGCTTTGCGGGTGTTCGGGTCATTGAGTTTTCGGTTATGAAATCCCTATCG
This sequence comes from Leptolyngbya sp. GB1-A1, assembly GCF_039962475.1. NCBI lineage: Bacteria > Bacillati > Cyanobacteriota > Cyanophyceae > Leptolyngbyales > Leptolyngbyaceae > Leptolyngbya > Leptolyngbya sp. GB1-A1. The sequence goes on from NZ_JAMPLI010000002.1 coordinate 405,348, forward strand.
CGGATACTTCTGCATCAGTTCACGCACCTGCTCCGCATGATAGGAACTGCGCGTCAGCGGCGACGAAACCACCTGCAAAAAGCCAATCGCTTCCCCAAACTTGCGCCATGCGTCGAACTGCTCCGGCGGCACAAACTCCTGAACGCCTAAATGCTTCTGGCTGGGCTGGAGATATTGCCCGATCGTCAAAATGTCGCAGTCTACCGATCGCAAATCCTGGATCACCTGCCGTACTTCTTCGTCAGTTTCGCCTAAGCCCACCATGATTCCTGACTTGATGTAGACCGACGGAGCACTCTGGCGCGACTGGCTCAAAACTGCCAGCGATCGGGCATAGTCTCCTTGGGGGCGCACTCGCCTGTAGAGCCGGGGAATCGTTTCGGTATTGTGATTGAGAACTTCTGGCTTCGCCTGCAAGATCAGTTCCAGTGCAGTCCAGTTGCCGCACAAATCGGGAATCAGGACTTCGATTGTCGTTTGGGGAGAAACCGATCGCACCGCCTCAATACAGCGAACAAACTGTGATGCACCGCCGTCGGGCAGATCGTCCCGGTTCACCGAAGTAATTACGACATGATTGAGCCGCATTCTTCGCACTGCTTCAGCTAAACGATCGGGTTCGCTGGGATCGAGTGCCTTCGGCTTTTTCTCAAAGTCAATGTCGCAGTAGGGGCAGGCTCTCGTGCAGGCTGGACCCATAATCAGAAACGTAGCGGTTCCAGCGTTGAAGCACTCACCAATGTTGGGACAGGATGCCTCTTCACACACCGTATTCAGTCCCAAATCGCGCAGCACTTCTTTAACGTTACCGACCCGCTCCCACTGCGGAGCTTTAACTCGTAACCACTCTGGCTTAACTACCACAAAAATCCTGGATCGATCGCTAAATGAAACAAATCCATCTTAACAGCAAGCGATCGACCCATTGTTACACTTCTAGACTGGTGGGGCTTATGAATTGGTCACACCGCTGCCAAATTTTTCTTCGTGCTTCGAGATTGCCCAGAGAGCGTGAATAGTTCCGGGAACCCAACCCAGCAGAGTTAGCCCAATATTAATAGCCAGTGCGCTACTGACGCCGTAGGTAAACAAAATTGCCACAGGAGGTAGAACGATCGCCAAAAGGTATTTCAGAATTTTCATTGGTTTTTCTCAACTTGACACTGAATAACCTCATTGTTGGCGATCGTCCTGCAACCTACCTCCTTCATGGGGACGATTATCGGCTTACTACTTTTTGCCGAACCGTTGCGTGATCTAGCACAGGCTGAAGGATGTGACCGTTAAGGGGCACTAAGCCCATTGCCTTCAGGTCTGCTTCAACCATCAAATGCACGAGCTGTTCAAAGGTAACGCTCGGTTCCCAACCCAGCTTAGTTTTTGCCTTGGTCGGGTCGCCAATCAGCAGATCCACTTCTGCCGGACGCAGATACCGCTCGTCAAACTCCACATAGTCCTGCCAGTTCAGATTCACATAGCCAAATGCCAGGTCGAGGAATTCTTTTACAGAATAGGTTTCGCCTGTCGCGATCACATAGTCATCCGCCTGCTCTTGCTGGAGCATCAGCCACATGGCGCGCACATAATCTTTGGCATAGCCCCAGTCCCGCTTAGAGTCCAGGTTGCCCATGAACAGCTTGTTCTGCTGTCCTGCAACGATTTGCGCTAGGGCACGAGTAATCTTACGGGTCACGAAAGTTTCACCACGTCGGGGCGATTCATGGTTAAACAGAATGCCGTTGCAGGCAAATAGCCCGTAGGATTCGCGGTAGTTCACCGTTTGCCAATGGGCATAGACCTTTGCACAGGCGTAGGGACTGCGGGGATAAAAGGGCGTGGTTTCTTTTTGAGGCACTTCTTGTACTTTGCCGTACATCTCGGAAGAACCAGCCTGGTAGTAGCGAACTTCGATTCCGGTACGCTGCTGGTAATCGCGAACAGCTTCAAGCAGGCGCAACGCTCCCATTCCGACAGAATCGACGGTGTATTCGGGGGAGTCAAAGCTGACACGAACGTGGGATTGGGCTCCCAGGTTATAGATTTCGTGGGGTTTAATTTCCTCTAGAATCCGGCGCAGCGTCGTCCCGTCGGTCAGGTCGCCATAATGCAGGAACAGGCGGGCTTGCTCTTCGTGGGGGTCGTCGTAGATATGATCAATGCGATCGGTATTGAAGGTCGAGGTGCGGCGAATAATGCCGTGAACTTCATAGCCCTTCTCGAGCAACAGTTCGCTTAAGTAGGAGCCATCCTGACCCGTAATCCCCGTAATCAGTGCGCGTTTCTGTTCAGTCATGCTGCTTTCTTTTGTATAAGGACTTAGACGATTGGCAAGCTCATCGTTCTCCCGACCGTTTGCTAAACCGGGGGGCAAGCTTGTATTGTTTTCCCAGTCATTTGCCGGGTCAGGCGACGTTTTCTAGGTCAAAGTCGCTTTCTGATAATTATGCAAACCCGTGATCATGCGAACCTGCTGTGATGTCAAAGTAGTCGTCATGTCAAATCCAAGATTGTCATGAACTAGCATTCCCGCAGACAGAGCTTTAATTCCCATCGGCTGTCCGATTCGTAACAGAACCTTGGCGAGAAACAGCTTTCGAACGTCAAAGGTCAACAGTTTGTTGAACTCAAGGTGAACTCAAAGGGAGCTGACCGTACGATCACTTCAGCCACCACTTGAACTATCAGAAGAACGAATTGGCGCTCCTTCTTTGCATTATTTCACGGGATTCAGAAGCATATCCGTATAGTTGGTCTTGAAGGTTTTGTAAGTGATTAATAAAAATTCGGTGAAAGCCCGCCCTGCCCGGAAGCCTACAAAATTCGATACAATCCTAAATCTGGAACACCGCATTGGTTTTCTGATCCTTTTCTTCTATCCTGCTTCTTTTGGTCATGGGTCACACGCTGGTCGTTAAAATTGGCACTTCAAGTCTGGCTCAACCCGACACCGGATTTTTGGCATTGGCGACGATCGCCCAGCTGGTTGAAACGCTCAGCCAGCTTCGGCAGCAGGGGCATGATGTGATTCTGGTCTCTTCGGGAGCAGTCGGGGTGGGCTGTGCCCGGCTAGGGTTAACCGAGCGTCCACGCAGCATGGCCATGAAGCAGGCAGTCGCAGCCGTAGGGCAGGGTCGCTTAATGCGGGTATATGATGACCTGTTTAGTTCGCTTCAGCAGCCGATCGCCCAGGTATTGCTTACCCGCACTGACCTGATGGAGCGCAGCCGCTATGTCAACGCCTACCGCACCTTTCGGCAACTTTTGAAGCTGGGCGTGATTCCGATCGTGAACGAAAACGATACGCTTGCCGTCGAAGAACTCAAATTTGGGGATAACGATACCCTTTCGGCGCGGGTTGCCAGCTTGGTGGGGGCAGATTGGCTATTTTTGCTTACCGATGTCGATCGCCTTTATTCCGCCGATCCGCGTTCCCATCCAGACGCTCAGCCGATTCCCGTGGTGGAAGATATCGAGCAGCTCAGCCAGTTTGTAGAAGTGGGTGACCAGGGCACAAGCTGGGGCACAGGCGGCATGGTGACTAAAATTGCAGCCGCCCGCATTGCCACACTCGCTGGAATCCGCACCGTGATCACCGAAGGTCGATCGCCCCAAAATTTGCTCAAGATCCTTGCAGGAGAGTCGATCGGCACTCGATTTGAGCCGCAGCCCGATCGCGTTAATGCCCGTAAACGCTGGATTGCTCATGGTCTGGTTCCTGCCGGAAAGCTGGTTTTAGACCCAGGGGCGATCGTGGCAATTCGGGATGCCGGAAAGTCGTTGCTGGCGGCAGGAGTGCGCGAGGTAGAAGGCGAGTTCCAGATGCACGATGCAGTGTTACTTTGCGATCGATCGGGTCAGGAAGTGGCGCGGGGCATTGTCAACTACACCAGCGGTGAACTGCAAAAGATTCGCGGCTGTCATTCCGAGCAAATTCCAAAAATCTTAGGCTATGGTGGGGCGGAGACGGTAGTGCATCGCGACAACCTGGTGTTAAGCAGCTAGCCGAAATTCTGGGTAGACGGGTGTGTATGGGGTTGTTTCAGGGCACTCTACAGCAGAACCCCTTTAGAGGGTTTATACTTACCCCAATCGACAGATGAAATCGCTAAAATAGCCATTACTTCGGTTTGCTTTCCAGCTTGAAGGGGCAGTTGCTCTTGGAAAGGACTTCCACCTGTGCTTAAAGAAGCTTCCTTTGATCGAGACAATTTTATTGCTCCATTGGTTCCAACAGTCTCTTTTGAGAATCCGGCGGGTCTCTACGTCGAGTTTTAGCACTTTCAGTCGCAACACTCTAAGCCTGTGAACGACTCAGGATTGAATACAGCCGTTAAACGACCCAGATTAATGTCCGTCGTAGCGTCCATTTTCTTAAGGGCGATTTTGTGATGATGACGGATGCTAACGTCGGGCGAGTTTTACACGATCGCTATCACCTGCGGCAGTTGCTCGGTCAGGGGTCGATGGGGCGCGTGTACGGAGCCGATGACGACGCGCTGGGTGGGATTCCTGTTGCCATCAAATTTCTCTCTCAGGCATTGCTGAATCAGCGAATGCGCGATCGCTTCGAGCGAGAAGCAAAAACCTGCGCCCAGCTTGGACAGCGCAGCATTCACATTGTGCGTGTGACCGACTATGGGGTAGACGAAGAAGGCATTCCGTTCTACGTGATGGAGTACCTCAAAGGCTCTAACCTCAGCGACTTGGTCGCGCAGCAGGCGATGGTGGTTCCTCGCTTTCTGCATCTGCTGAAGCAAATCTGTCTGGGGCTACAGTGCGCTCACCGGGGAATCCAAATCGAGGGACAAACCTTCCCGATCGTTCATCGCGATATTAAACCCAGCAATATTCTGGTGACGCAGAACGATAGTTTAGGGGAACTCGTCAAAATTCTGGATTTTGGTATCGCTAAGGTACTTCAGCCCGAAGGTCATCAAACCAACTGCTTTATGGGCACGCTTGCCTACTCGTCGCCCGAACAAATGGAAGGACGTGAACTTGACGCCCGTTCCGATATCTACAGCCTGGGCGTGCTGATGTTTCAAATGCTGACAGGCAAAATGCCGCTCAACGCCGATACCCACTCGTTTGGGGGCTGGTACAAGGCACATCATTTTCAAAAGCCCCAGCCGATCGCTACCGTCAACCCCAGCGTCAAAGTGCCAAAAGTCCTTGAAAATTTGGTGATGGGCTGCCTGGAAAAATCGGCGGGCGATCGTCCTCAGTCAGTTGCCGAAATTGTAACCGCGCTTGGACCGCTCGAAGAACGATTTGGAACCGGGCTGCAAGTCGCTCAGCGAATTAAAGCATCCCTGTCTCGCCTGCCTGTCACCCCAGCCGCTCAGCCCTCGAACTTCCTGGAAGGCGATGAACTCTATCGGCTCGCTACTTGGCCCCCCCAAATGCCGATCGCGGAGATTGTCTTTCCCAAGCCAATGCAAACCAGCCAGGGAATGCTGCCAACCCTATGGGTGATGCTGCCCCGGATCGAGATTCACAAGCGCGTGACGTGTAGCCGCTATAACCAGTTTCTTTTTCTGGAAATGCCGCATCCGATGCTGCTGTGGCTTACTGTGCTTTACAACCGGGAACATGAGCCACGCTGGTTGCCCTGCTATCTCGATCTGAAAAGTCCACCGGGTCGGCAAATGGCCACGCTCTTAGGCACCACTGGACAATACCGCATCCTGTTTTTCGCCCTTGAGGATCCGATGCGCTGTGCCAGCATTCAGTCAGTGTCGATCGCCCCAGCTCAGTGTCAACTGCTGCATGAATGGGCAATGGTAGGACAGGCATCTCGAATTCCGCCTAACCCAACGGTGAGCAAGGATTTGCTAAAGCACGAGCTAGAAAAAATCAAGCCTCAGATTCTCACCAAGCTAGAGACGCTCTACAGCAGTGGCTTCACTGCCTTTAAAAGTCCATCGGCATGATTAGAACTGCAGCATGCTTTAAAGGCTTTGTCGAATGGGCTATCCCTTAGGAATGCGGAAAATAAATGATGGGATGCCAGCTTCGCCGCAGCATCTCCCCTGCAAAACTGGGGGTTGGGAGTTCGCTCAGCTTGCCAAACCGTTTAGAACTTAGCGTAATTGCGCTGATATCGTAGTCGATTGCTGCTAGCAGAATTTCGGCGACCGGTTCACCCTCGAGCACTCTGGTGTGAATCGTGAGGTCGGGCAAGTCCAGGGTGGATTTGGCAGCGGCCAGTCGAGTTTCTGCGTCTTTGATCTGATAATCCTTGGGAACTTCTCGCCGTCCACTAGAGCTAACGACCCACGTCAGGAGGCACTCTTTTAACGGTCCCTTGCCAGACTGAGCAAGCTGACGAATTCGCTGTAGCAGGTATTCTGCTTCATTGGAACTGTCGTAAGGAATCAGGAAATATCGAAAAAGGTTTTGGCATCGTAGTGCTAACTCTTCCACCATAAAAGTCGAGAGGAGCTGTGGTCGAAAAACCATCACCGGAACAGAGGTGCGCTGGCACACTCCAACTGCTGTACTGCCAAACAGTTTTTCGGTCAATAAACTCCGGGCTGCTGTTCCAAGCAAAATCAAATCAGTCGCATTGTCCTGGGCAGTCTTCAGGATCGCATCTATGGGGCGGCCCCACTGCACCTCAATTCTGACTTCAACCCCATCTGGCACTGCTTGTTGAGCGACTGCAAGGCGATCGCGAATCTGACGCGCTTTGTCCGAATCGATTCTGGGAATTTGCCGATCGCTGTCCAGCGGAATCACATGAAGAAACGTGATTTGCTGAATGCCGCTTGCAGCAAGATTCGGTACAAAATGCACCATGCGCTGCAAACCATCAATGAAATCAGTGCAGATAAGAAGCCTTTGGAACATGGTAGCAACTAAGCAGGATGACTGTTCCTCTTAACCTACCATTCCTGCTGGGAATTCAATTCTCTAAATGCGGTGATTTTTGCGAGCAACGGCTCCAGTAATGCCCTTTCTCCGGTTGGTCATCTCTATTGCTGAACCTAAGAAATTTCAGCAGCTTTATCGCTCGAAATGACGATTTGAGAACAGTTCAATCGTTGAAATAAGTTTGAATTTTGGTCTAGTCTTGAGCGATCGGGTATGAATAATGCTGTTTTTCTTTCCCCACTTTTCCCGATCAGTCTGACCCATTGTCTTTTTGAACTTACGCCTGAGCCACCTGTTATCTGTGTCTTTTGACTGTATCGACTATCTCTTCAGAAGACGGCTTGCGGCTTGATTAAAGGCTATCATCATTAGATTTTTAAGCAAATGAGCTTCCGAGTTGACGCCCCAGCATCCCCAGCCCCTTTCTCTTCTGGAACAAAGCAAGAGAGGGAGGTCGTCCACAAGGTCGCAGACGATTACTCGTACTGGTTCGCAGTCTCAATTCCCCACTGATGCTTCAGGAAATGCTTGTACATATTTTCCTTTACCATCATTTGCTCATAGAGCTTGATTAAGAAATCTTGAGCCTGCTCACGGCTCATCCGCTCGACTTGAGTTTCAAACGAACGAAGGTTGAATTGCTGTTCTAGTGAGAGTTCGATAGGCTGACTCATAATTAACTCCAAGTTGAAGTGAAGTAGTGAACCGAGGGACTCAGGCATGGAGCAGAGCATCAAAAAAGACTTTTGCTTCTAGCTGCCTGGTGAATGCAGTGTTCCCTAAACAAATACAGGTTATCACTTGCATATTACAGAAGATAACAATTGTTTGACAAAGCGACCACCCCCTACATAGGTATTTCTCTAGGATGAAGTATTTGTAGCAAGGGGCGCGCTCGAAGAATGTTCGGCTTGAACAGATCGCTTAAATCTTCTTAACAAAAGCGATCGAGGCCTGCTCCTGCTTGAGAAAAAGAAGCTTTTGGGGAATGGGAGATCAGAAAAACTAATCTATTTCTTCGGAAAGACTCATTAAATCGTGTGACTCCAAGCCCATTTTCACGGTCTCGATCAAGTTGTTTACTGTCCAATAACCTCTGAGGCAGTAAAGACGGCCTGAGGCGACAAAGCCAGCCAGGCGAGAAACAGGCGGAAATCAAAAAAGCCTACAGCTCGATCGAGTGCAGGCAAAAAACTTATTCGGATCATAAGGTTGCAACTGTGAAATGGCAGTTGTGAGCGCGACCGTCAGGTTAAAACGGACCAGTTAAGACAGGCCCAGTAAAACAAACTCGGCCAAGCCAGATTAGCGCATTGCCAGTGCAGGCTCGAGCTGTCCCGCTGGTTGCGAAACATTCTGAACGATTTGACGACGCTGTTTCAATGCCTGAAGATGCTGCAAGAGTGCTTCTGTTTCTGCCTCAAGATGCATTAACTCAACTTGATGAGTTGCCTGGTAAGGCAGTTTCCGATTGGGCGATGGCTGGAATGAAGATGATGCAGCCATTCTTTGAGCCGATTCAGCGGTAACACCAGAATTAGAAGAAATTATGCTGTTCATTAACTTGGACTAGTAATTATTACTCATTCACACCACAGGGGTATTCTATCTTAAACCTGATTCCAGATTGTAATCAGTGGGTAAATTGACCGGAATCAAGATGTGTCGGTTCCCGAACTGGCTAGGCCCTAGCTTGAGCAATCCGCTCCCGAAACTCATCTGCCTTTGTAGAGAGATCGGCTTGAGTAATTTTTTCCTGCTGACCCAAAGCCAGCCATTTAAGCTGCACTGTTTGACTATCTGCTTCTGCATCACCCAGAACGAGACAGGCAGTTGCGCCGCTCCGATCGGCACGTTTCAGCTGTTTGCCAAACGCACTGCCACTTAAGTCCAGCTCTACTGAAAAGCCCTGATGCCGCAGCATCTGCGCAAGCTGGGTTGCCTGAGCTTCTGCCCGATCGCCCCTTGATACTAAATAAAAATCCAGCGGAGCTGCCGGAGCTGCCTCAGTCGCCTGTCGCAGCAGAATGATGAGCCGTTCTAAGCCGATCGCCCAGCCGACTGCCGGAGTTTGGGGTCCACCCAGCTCTTTCACCAGCCCGTCGTAGCGACCGCCGCCGCAGACTGTATTTTGCGCCCCCAGTCCCGTGTCGGCAATGATTTCAAATGCCATGTGGGTGTAGTAGTCTAAACCGCGCACTAGGCAGTGATTCAGCCGATAGGCGATGCCCAAATCCGTTAGCTGCTGCTGCACCTGTTCAAATCGCTGCTGGGAGTCTGGCGAAAAGTGATCCCAGATTTTAGGCGCGTCCTGGACAATTTGCTTTGTTTTGGGGTCTTTGCTGTCGAGGATTCTGAGGGGATTTCGCTCCAGGCGGTTTTGGGAATCGGTATCCAGGTCTGCCCGATAGGGCATGAGATAGTTGATGAGTGCTTCGCGATACTGGCGGCGATCGTCTGGATCTCCGACTGAGTTCAAATCCAGGCGCAGGTTGTCTAAACCCAGGGTTTTGAGAATGTCGATCGCCAGCGCAATCACTTCCACATCGGCACGGGGATCAGCACTGCCGATTGATTCGATCCCAAGCTGGTGAAACTGTCGCTGCCGTCCTTCCTGGGGCTGCTCGTAGCGAAACATGGGTCCGGTGTACCAGAGCCGCTGAGTTTCTCCCTGGGCATAGAGGCTACGCTGGATGTATGCCCGCACGGCTCCAGCAGTGCCTTCAGGGCGCAGCGTGATCGATCGATCGCCTTTATCAAGGAAGGTGTACATTTCCTTACCGACCACGTCGGTGGCTTCCCCGATTCCGCGCTCAAACAAATCGGTCTGCTCAAAGATAGGGGTGCGAATTTCTCGATAGGCGGCGCGGCTAAGAATTGTCCGGGCAACGGACTCAACCCACTGCCAGTAGCCCACCTCATCGGGCAGGATGTCGCGTGTTCCCTTAATGGCTTGAATTCCGCTCATGGATCAGATCTAGAGAGTGAAAAAGGCGATTACCGCGCAGGGGAAACTGTTTTGCATCGCTTTTGCATCAATTCCCAAGCAATAAATCTTAGCTCAACTCGTGCGGCAGGTGATCGCCCCACCCTCTAGGAATTCAGCCGTTCCCACCCTCCAAAGCGATCGGCATAGTAGCGCAGAATTTGCTCGACGCGCTGCTGAGCAGTTGTATTTGCGGCTGAGGTGTAGCGGAGCCAGAGTCCGCCGACCTGACTTTCTTGATAGCTGAACTGTTGAGAAGTTTGCGGCAGCAAGTCTGCTTCAACCCCATCAACCTGTCTCAGGTGGGCAGCAACTTCGCAGTAGACTGCAAGCGGTAACTGGGGACAAACCAGTCGAACAGGAGTTAAAGAGGCATTCATTCAAGCAGTTTCGGTGAGGGGGCATGGGTTTGTGCAGGTATTACCCATTCTTTCACAGGTTTCTGACACTGTGTTTTCTAAGATACAGATTTCTGGGATACAAACTTTCGGGATACGAAAGGTTTTCAGAAAGCGAAAAGATGGAGTCGGTTAGAGCAAATCTTCGGTAGCCATTATTTCTTCTTCAGGCATCTCTGTGGCAGGCGGGAGCGCGTCTCTGGCGATCGGTAGCGTACAGCAGTTAACTTCGTCAATGCAGACTTTGCCCCACTGCAATGCCCAGCGCACCAGTGCCACTCGATTTCCGGTTGCGGTCTTGGTCAGGATGTTGCTGATATGGTTGTCTACGGTGCGTTTGCTAATGTCAAGCTTTGCAGCGATTTCCTGGTTAGTTAAACCAGCCGCGACCAGCTCAACGATTTGGAGTTCCCGCTCGGAAAGGCTTCCAGCATTTTGCGTCTCGCCGCTCATTGTCATAACCAGTGCTCGCTTAACTGCAATGTGTATATGTACTTAGTCTAACTGTCTTCATTGTAGGCATTTATTCTGAGATCGCCGCATTGTTATTAGAGATTCTTTAGCTCGATGTTGGGCTGACTGAGCCTTTGACGGTTTGGGCTGCAACTGGGAACGGCTTCTGCGGGATAAGCGTCCTGAGTTCGATAGGATAAGGGATGATTTTGAAGTCAGGTTTTGTTTCTCGTTTTTCGCATGAGCAACCGCATGAGCAATTTCCGCCGCTTGATCGGTGTTGGAGCTATTGGATTTGGGATAGCGATCGGCATGACATTTCTTGTAGATAGTGCTAGAGCAGAACAGCCCGCCAGTGCAGAACAGCCGCTTTCGGTGGTCTATCCACCTGACCAGCACGAAACCACTTCCGATCGCATCTTTCTTATCGGCACGGCTCCGGCAAGCGAGACGGTTATGGTCAACGGACAAACAATCGATCGCAGTGCGGCAGGACATTTTGCGCCCAGCTTTCCGCTTCAGATAGGAGAGAATGTTTTCACGCTCCAGGCTAGCTCCCAAACGCTGACCTTGCGTGTCATTCGCACGTCTGGCCAGCCGCCTGCTCCTGTGGGAACTGCTTTTGCAGAAGGGTCGCTCTCCCCTGCGGAAAATATTGCTCGCCTGCCTAATGAGCCGATTTGCTTTAGTGCGATCGCGCCTGCGAATGCGACTGTTTCGGTGACGCTAAAGGATCGATCGCTCCCGCTGTTGCCTCAGCCCAATGCGGTTAGTTTGCCGCCCAATGCTGCCGTTCTGACGCTGCAAAACCAGCCGACTTCATCGAATGCAATGTCAGAGGCGATCGCCTATGAGGGCTGCACCACGTTTCCGTCTGAACTTCAGCCGAGGTTAAGCGATGGGAATGCGATTCAAAGCGGTTTTATGCTCGCGCCTGCGCGTGGAACTGAGGATTTGGGCTTTCCCACTTTTCGCCTCAGCTTGAACGGGCAAACCGTAACTCAACAAGGCAGCGGCAAAGTGGAACTGCTCTCGCCGAATCAGCTTCAAGTGGTGGAAGTGACTGCTGATCCGGGAGCCGCCCGCACCGGACCTAGCACTGACTATTCGCGCCTGACTCCCCTCCCGAAAGGAACCAGAGCCTCCGTTACCGCCCGCACTGGAGAATGGCTGCGGTTAGACTACGGAGCCTGGATTCGCGCTTCCGAAACTCAAGTAATTGCCAACGCGATGCCGCCCCAAAGCCTGATTCGCAGCATTCGATCGCGTGAAGCCGGAGACTGGACAGAAGTGCTGTTTCCCCTCCAGGTTGCCGTGCCCTTGAGCGTACAAGAGGACGATCGCACCTTCACCTTGAACCTGTACAACACTACTGCCCAGACCGACACGATCTATATGGACAATGATCCCGTGATTCGGCGAATGGATTGGCAACAGCCCAGCCCCAATCAGGTGCAATACGTTTTTCATCTGAAGTCAGACCAGCAGTGGGGCTACCGGATGCGCTATGAGGGAACCACCCTGATTCTGGCATTCCGGCATCCGCCGATGAGAACGGGACGAGAGCTAGAAGGTGTTTCGATTGTCCTTGATCCCGGACATGGCGGGCCCGAAGATCTGGGATCGCGAGGTCCAACGGGCTACCCCGAAAAAGATGCGGTTCTGGTGGTGTCTAACCTGCTACGCGATCGGCTCGAAGCGAGAGGGGCAAGGGTTTCTATGACGCGAGAAGCCGATATCGATCTGGATTTGCGTCCGCGTATGGATTTTATTGATGCACAAGAACCGATGATCGCGCTCAGCATCCACTACAACGCGCTGCCCGATAACGGAGACGCAGAAAACACAGCGGGCGTTGGCACCTTCTGGTACAACCCGCAGTCCCACGACCTGGCGGTATTTCTGCACGATTACCTGGTAGAAAAGCTCGATCGCCCTTCCTACGGCACTTTCTGGAACAATCTGGCTCTGACTCGACCCACCGTTTCCCCAACTGTCCTCCTCGAACTGGGCTTTATGATTAATCCAGATGAGTTTGAGTGGATCACCGATCCCCAGGAGCAGGAGCGGCTTGCTGACGCGCTGGCAGATGGAATTCAGGCTTGGATTGATGCTCGGAGTTCGACTCCATAGACTCTCTCTAAGTGGTTTGCGGCGTGTCTCTAGGTGGTTCAAGGCGTGGCAATCCTACTATTGCCCTCTAAATCCCCCAACTTTGGAGGACTTTGAACGTGAGCGTGATTGGCTCGGTTCCCTCCAGAATTGGGGGCAGGAAGCAGTTTTGGGCACGCTATCTGTTTCAAACCTCTTTAACCATCCTTTTTACGAAAGTGCGTCTCTTCCGATCGCGAGCCAGATAAGGCAAGATAGTCCTGTTTAGCTAAATCGCATTTCGACTTAAAAACCCGGTAAACGCAAGTGAATTCGATTCCCCCATTTGATTTAACTGAGCAATACAAGCTGATTGGCGAAGAAGTGGGTGCTGCTGTCCTAGAAGTTCTCGCATCTGGGCGATATATTGGCGGCAGTCCGGTGGAGCAGTTTGAGCAGCAGTTCGCGCAGTTTGTTGGTACGGCTCACGGCATTACCTGCAATTCTGGAACCGATGCGCTTTATCTCGCACTCCGATCGCTCAATATTGGCGCAGGGGATGAAGTCATTACCACGCCGTTTACCTTCGTTGCTACGGCTGAAACAGTGAGCGCAGTGGGCGCAACGCCCGTTTTTGTGGATATCGATGCGGCAACGTTTAATCTGAATCTCGATCAGGTAGAAGCTGCCATTACCGATCGCACCAAAGCCATTATCCCGGTACATCTGTTTGGTCAGCCTGTGGATATGACGCGGGTAATGGAAATCGCCCAAAAGCACCACCTCTCTGTGATTGAAGACTGCGCTCAATCCACCGGGGCAGAGTGGAATGGGGCAAAAGTTGGCAGTATCGGTCATGTGGGCTGCTTTAGCTTTTTCCCAACTAAGAATCTGGGAGCCTGCGGCGATGGGGGAGCCATTACAACAAACGATCCGACGATCGCCAGCCGGGTGCGAATGCTACGCGACCACGGACAATGTCAGCGATATCGCTACGAAGAAGTTGGCGTGAACAGCCGCCTTGATGCAGTACAGGCAACCATTTTGCTGATTAAACTGCGCTATCTCAATCAGTGGAATGCCCAGCGTCAGACGATCGCCGATCGCTATACCCAACTGCTTCAGCCCCTCCCCGGTATCCAGTCGCCTCAAACGATCGCAGGCGGAACCTCGGTTTGGAATCAGTACACCATTCGGGTGCTCAGCAAGGGCAACTTGTCTCATGAGCGCGATCGAGTGCGGCAACGTCTCCAGGAGCAGCAGGTCAGCTCCATGATCTACTATCCGATGCCCCTGCATTTGCAGCCCGTTTATGCGTCGCTGGGCTATCAGCCGGGGCAACTGCCTGTTTCTGAACAAATGGCGCAGGAAGTGCTTTCTCTGCCAATGTTTCCAGAACTTTCACCGCTCCAGCAGGATCAGATTGTTTACGCCCTAAAGGACAGTCTCCAATAACTTGCGAACTTCACCAAAACCGCCTGCTTTTTTCAGCAGCGTCTTTTCAGCAGTGTTATAGTCTCATGCGCGAGGGTTTGCCTTCTAAGCGGCGATCGAGGCAGAATTATCGCAGCTTGATTGCCAGGCTGAGACAATAGACCTGCTTTGAAAATTGCGTTTCATTCGTGGTGATGAGCGCGATTGATCATGATGTCTCCTGCAAGAATCCAAGCTTCCCCTTATCCCCCAACTCCTTCTCTCACCAAGAGCGAAGGGGAGCAAGACAAAAGAGCCTCAGTGAGGTTCAAGTCTCTCTACGTTCTGGAAGAGGAATTTAAGCCGAGAGCCGCATTCGTGCAAGCGGTCTAGTCCCCAGAATTAACATTTTTAATAAGAACTAACAAATAAGAACCAACAAAAAAGTCAGGGATTTGACCCTGACCGATCGCCTTAAGCGGAATAAAAGCAAAAAAGAGAACTGTTCGATAAAACGAATTACAGCAAAATCTGGGTTAAATCACGCCAGCGTTTGTCAAGCCCAGGATGACGCCTGTACCGATAATATGACCAAAGCTGGTCGCTGCCAGGATTGCTGCTGCACTCAGACCCAGCGTATCTGACAGAATGGGAATTCCGGGTCCCACTTTGGGATAGCGGATGCCCACCTTCCCGATCGCCAGAGCAACCAGGTTACAGGCAAGCATGATTAAACCAACGGTGGGAGTCCACTCAGGTAGTCTTGCAACAACATCAGCGATGAGAGCAGTAAACAAGGGTTTGTCTCCTTTGATTATTAACGATCGCTTGTTTCGGAGTTTTACCAAAAAACGGGACGCTGTATCGAAGAATTGCAGTAATAGTTAACATTGGTGATCATTTCTGACCGCACAGGATGTGAGCTGATGAAGATTCTGGTGATGAATGCCGGATCGAGTAGCCAGAAAAGCTGTCTTTATGAGATTGGCGATTTGCTGCCGACACAGCCCCCAAATCCGCTCTGGGAGGCAAAGATTGACTGGACGCATCAGCCCAACGTGGCAGAACTAAGCGTCACGACTGAAGGCGGCAAGGTAAAAGCAGAATTACCCGCTTCGCCCCGGGCTCAGGTGATAAACCGTCTGCTGGGAACCCTCTGGACAGGGGCAACGCAGGTGATTGCCAATCCGCAAGAAGTTCAGGTTGTCGGGCATCGGGTGGTTCATGGTGGCAAGGACTATCACACCAGCATCCGGATCACGTCGGAGGTCAAAGCCACTATCGATCGGCTCTCAACCCTTGCGCCCGTTCACAATCCTGCCAACTTAGAAGGTATTGAGGCGATCGAGCAAATCTTAGGCGATGTGCCGCAGGTTGCTGTCTTTGACACTGCCTTTCATGCCCAGATGCCCGATGCCGCCGCGATCTATCCCGGTTCCTATGACTGGATCAAAAAAGGAATTCGTCGTTATGGGTTTCACGGCACGAGCCACCGCTACTGCGCCCAGCGCACGGCGGACTTGATGGCGCGAGATCTGAGCGAACTAAAGCTGATTACCTGTCACCTGGGCAACGGCTGCTCGCTGGCTGCGATTCAAAACGGGCGCAGCATTGATACGACAATGGGCTTCACTCCCCTGGATGGATTAATGATGGGCACACGCTCAGGCAGTGTTGACCCCAGTATTTTGATTTATCTCATGCGACAAGAGGGCTACACCGCCGATCGCCTCGATCAATTGCTCAATAAAGAATCAGGACTGCTGGGCATTTCCGGCGTATCTAACGATATGCGAGCGGTCATGCAGGCAATCGAATCTGGGAACGATGACCCCTCCGGGGAACAGCGAAGCTACCGGGCTCGGCTGGCACTCGACATTTATCTGCATCGGCTCCGAAGAGAAATTGGGGGAATGCTGATGAGCCTGGGAGGACTGGACGCACTGGTGTTTACGGGCGGTGTGGGCGAAAATTCTGCCCTGGTGCGATCGGCTGCTTGTGAGCCGTTAACCTGGCTAGGCGTAAAGCTTGATCCGGCTCAAACGGTTTCTTCGGAAGACGCCTTGATTTCTGCCCCTGATTCGGCAATTCCCGTCTGGGTAATCCACACGCAGGAAGATTGGACGATCGCACGGGACTGCTGGGAACTTCTCCAGGCTTAGCTGATTTTTATCCACTGATCGACTTGCACGGTATATTAATAAGCTGCTGTAATCGATGCCTTTTCCTCCATGACTGCTCAACCCAATATTCAGCGTATTTATACCGATGGAGCCTGTTCTGGCAATCCAGGACCAGGAGGCTGGGGCACGGTGATTTATTATGACGACGGTTCGGTGTATGAGCTAGGCGGAGCCGATCGCCAAACGACCAACAACCGGATGGAAATGCAGGCGGCGATCGCAGCCCTGGAATACTTGCTCAATTCCCCGCAGACCGAATCTGTGACGCTCTACACCGACAGCGAGTATGTCAAAAACGGCATTACCAAGTGGGTTAGCGGCTGGAAGCGCAAAGGCTGGAAAACTTCTGCGGGAAAGCCCGTTCTGAATCAGGATCTCTGGGAACTGCTCGATCAGCTCAATCAAAAAGCAGTGCAGCAGATTCCGGCTTTTAAGTGGCAGTACGTGCGCGGACATTCGGGCAACGAAGGCAACGAACGGTGTGATACGATCGCCCGTGCCTTTTCGCTGGGACAAACTCCCGTCTTGAGCCAAAAGACGCCGAGTCCCAGTGATCGGGGTTCTGGTAATCAGGGTTCCAGTGAGCGGGATCCTGTTGAGTGGGAGCCACAGAGCCGCATTTCTCCAGAAAACGGTTCAACAGCTCCAGCTATACTCAATCTCGCTACGGTAAATACTGACCAGACTCAGAAGGAAGCGATACAATCCTCTCAACCGCACAGACAACCCCACGAGTTTTCGATCGCGGAGCAAGCCGGATCAAACTTAACTTCAGACTTAACTATGGTAGATTCCACCAACTCATCTGCGCTGACTGAGGGGTCAGACCTGCCGCGTGAAGTCCGGGTCTCGATGTTGCGAGGCCTAGTCGAAACGCTGCGAATGGCAGACGAAATTGCTCAGCAGGGCTACTTGATTACCAGTTCCGAGCTGGCAGACCTAATGGATGTGAACGCGAGCGCAGTGACCAGTCGCGGCGATAACTGGGTGTGGCGCAATTGGGTTGTTTCGCGAGTGCGGCGGGAGGGAAATCAGATTCTTTGGCAGCTCGAGCGGGTGGATTAGGGGATGAGTGAGGGAATGAGACGGTGAGGGGTGGAATCAGAACAATCGCTCTCTAGCTTTCTTGGCAGTTTGTCTGCATAATATCACCACATCTTGATCGAAAGGGCATCCTCTACGCAACATCTAGCGGGCTGCTTGAAGTGGGCTGGGCATCCAGCAATAATTTCCCTTAGAAAAAGAATATGAAATAGACTGGCAGGATTTGAGTGTAGGTGGGTGAACGTGACGATATTTGAGCATTCATTTTGTCCTGTGGCGATCGAGCATTGAGGTGAGCAGTGGAAATTAGCCTGGAAAACTTCTGGAATCAGGTTTTGGAGCGGCTGCAACTCCAACTTAGTCGCCCGACTTTTGAAACCTGGATTAAATCTGCCACTGCCGAGCGGCTCGACGATCACTGTCTGGTGATTTGCACCCCCAACCCCTTTGCTCGAAACTGGCTCCAGAAGTACTATGTCAAGACGATCGCCGAGGTCGTACAAGAGCTTTTGGGGCGATCGGTGGATATCCATATTGTGGTAAAACCGGGGGCAGAGTCCGAGGGTTTGCCCGAAACTTCAGAAATGGTATGGTCGCAGCCTGCGGAAGTTCCCCCGGCAGAACCGCCTGCCAACCGAGTGCGGCATACCGAGCTAAATCAGAAGTACATTTTTTCGCGCTTCGTCGTTGGTGCAAACAACCGCATGGCACACGCCGCTTCTCTCGCAGTGGCAGAGTCACCCGGACGCGAGTTTAATCCGCTGTTTCTCTGCGGGGGGGTTGGACTGGGCAAAACTCACCTGATGCAGGCGATCGGGCACTATCGGCTAGAGATCGACCCGCGCTCGAAAATCTTCTACGTCTCAACTGAGCAGTTTACCAACGACCTGATTGCTGCAATTCGGAAAGACAGTATGCAGAGCTTTCGGGAGCATTATCGCGCAGTTGATGTGTTGCTGGTAGACGATATTCAGTTCATCGAAGGCAAGGAATACACGCAGGAAGAGTTCTTTCACACGTTCAACACGCTGCACGAAGCAGGCAAGCAGGTGGTTCTCGCTTCCGATCGTCCGCCCAATCACATTCCCCGTCTGCAAGAACGGCTTTGCTCCCGGTTCTCAATGGGGCTGATCGCCGACATTCAGCCGCCCGATCTGGAAACCCGCATGGCAATTCTGCAAAAAAAGGCAGAGTACGAGAATATGCGGTTGCCTCGTGAAGTGATTGAATATATCGCCAGCAGCTACACCTCTAACATTCGGGAACTGGAAGGGGCACTGATTCGGGCAGTTGCCTATATTTCGATTTCCGGTTTGCCGATGACGGTAGAGAACATTGCCCCGGTGCTTAATCCGCCCAGCGACCAGGTGGGAGCCTCCCCCGATGCCGTGATGAATGCGATCGTCGAAACGTTTGGCATCTCGATCGAAGATCTAAAGGGCAGTTCGCGTCGTCGAGAAATTAGCACGGCAAGACAGATTGGAATGTACCTGATGCGTCAGCATACAGGTTTGAGTCTGCCAAAAATTGGCGAAGTGTTTGGCGGCAAGGATCATACGACCGTGATGTATAGCTGCGAGAAAATTTCTCAGCAAAAGAATGCTGATCCAGAAATGGCAAGGAATCTACGTCAAATTAGCGATCGAATTACGCTTCCCAATCACGCTCCGAATCAATCCCGCCGCTGATGCCGGATAGGAACTAGTTTCTGTTGCTTTAGTCTTGCTTGGATTGAAGAATTTAGAGAATTCGCGGATAGAGCGATAACAGGTTGATAAAGCTGTTCGGGATTTACGAAATTTCCGATCTCTCTCTTGAGGATTATTCATAGCGAGAGACAGTGAAAAAACTCTGCTGCTCAGTACGCTTTTCACTTCACCTAGCTGTCACTTATCTTCAAGGTCAAGTTCATGAAAAATAATCAGGAAACCTGGAAGTTTTTTGTTCAGGTCGCATTCAGCACGGTCGTCTTAACATTTAGCCTCTACAAACTCGCAGTTACCGATCAGCAGGATAGCTATCAGGCACTCTATTGGGGCGGCGTTACGGGAATTATGGCTTGGTGGATGCCTAACCCTGGTAACGGAACTAGCAGCGTCAATAGCACTCAAAATGGTTCCCAATCTGATCTAATCCAACCTCTACCCCCTGCAACTGCAAAAGCAAACGGTAAACCGCCGATGCAACCATCCGTAAATGTACAGGCTTTGCCTCACAAAACGGCTTAATTAATAAGAAAGTGAGCGATCGAAAACGCAGGTAATTTCCGAGATAAATTTTGCAATTCCGTACTTTCTCGGATTGATTTTGCAATCAATAAAAAGTCAATTAAGCGCGTGGAAATCGTGATTTGTTTTCCTTGAAAATAGTGTAGGTTGCATACAGTAACTCTGTTATTTTATTGCAACGCGGAGTCGATTTCCATGAAGCATATTGTTTTAACAAGGCTCCTCCCCGTGGCCCTGACCGCAGTCTCTCTTCCCCTGGTTGCAGGCAACTTTTCGTCTGCAAGTGCGGCTTCTTTGTCCTTTAGCGTCAGCCCGTTTACAGGCGATCCTGCCAAAATAAACTTCACGCTAGACGATCAGGCAGCCGGAGCTGGAAACATTCAGTTCAAGGTGGATGTCGATCGAACCGTTAATCTCGCAGATCTGCGGGGAATTTTCTTCAACATTAGTGATGATTCGCTTTTGAAGAATCTCACCATAACTGGAGCAAACGTATCCCAATTTCTCTTTGATGCCGGTAAGGTGAATGAGCTGGGTAACGGAAACAACCTGAACGGTGAGGGTAGAAAGGGTGAGAAGCAATTCTTTGATGCCGGTGTTGAGATTGGTACACAAGGAATTGGTGCCGGTGATGACATTCAATCGACAGTCTTTACCCTCTCTCATAAACTGGGTCACAAGTTAGATCTGTCTCTGTTTACGAATCAAAGCTTTGGGGTGCGCGTTCAAAGCGTCGGAACGAATCGTGAGGGCAGCAGTAAGCTGGTGGGAACCGCTCCCATAACTCCGACCCCAGCTCCAGCTCCAGCTCCGGCTCCAGCTCCAGCTCCGGTTCCGGCTCCAGCTCCGGCTCCGGCTCCAGTTCCGACTCAAGACTCGACTCCAGCTCCAGCTCCGGCTCCAGCTCCAGCTCCGGTTCCGGCTCCAGCTCCGGCTCCGGCTCCAGTTCCGACTCAAGACTCGACTCCAGCTCCAGCTCCGACTCCAGCTCCAGCTCCGGTTCCGGCTCCGACTCCAGCTCCAGCTCCGGTTCCGGCTCCTTATATTCCTCCTGTCGTTCTTGTGTCGCCACCTCCAGCCCCACCTGCGAAGGTTCCCGAACCAGGTGTGACTACGGCGATCGTTCTAAGTGCGATCGGAGCAGCCAAACTATTGAAGCGCAGATCGGTTGAGTCGATGCCAAGCCATCAGGAGGGCTAAAGCACTCGCACCGATTCTTGATTGTGCATACCGAGATACAGTGATTTTTATTTTTTCAGGGTGCAGTTTACCTGGCAGATTTAATTCAATTTGTGTAATGCATGAGCCGTGCTAACTCCAAGCACGGTTTTTTAATCTAGCTCATGACTGGTTTGGGTAGCGAAATTTTGCGTCAGCGCGACAATCTCTTGAAACTGAAGGCGATCGACCAGATCACTCAGAGTTTGGGCAATTGCAGTTTGGTCTTCGCGCAATTCAAATTCCATTAGTGTAAGCAGGCGATCGAGCCACTGGTGATTTCCCCATTGGTCTTCAACAATTAGACTGATTACTCACCACCGTGCGAACCGTAACCCGTCCACTTTCTGTAAATTTGATCGCGTTGCCAATCAGGTTAATTAAAACCTGCTGCAGTTTTCCTTTATCTGCCTGGAGATATTCCGGGACATTTCCATTCTGTTCAAAGATAAGTTCTAGCCCTTTTGCGTTTGCTTTAAGTTGAAATGTCTCTTCGATTGATTGCAAAAGCTGATATAGACTAAAACTATTTTCGTTTAATGTTGTTCTACCTGCTTTAATCTTTGACATCTCTAAAACGTCATTAATTAGCATTAGCAAATGTTCACCGCTGCGGTTAATCATTTGGAGCTGTTTGAGTTGGGCATGGCTAACTGCTGCATCGCGAGTCATAATCGGTGCTCCTTCAGGGAGATCTCATCCGATCGTTATTTGTACTGCTCCTCTAGCAGTTTAACGCTGGCATAAATTGCATCAATGTGAGGGGTTGGCGTTTGGGTCAGCCTTCCCAGTTCGGCAACAGACCCGACAATCGCGTCTACTTCGGTTGGTCGTCTGGCTTCAATATCTTGCAGCATAGAGGTTTTGTGTGCCCCGACTTCTTCTGCGCCCTGAATCCGCTGCTCCAGGGAAATGCCGAACTCTACGCCCAGCTTTTCAGCGATCGTCTGCGCTTCCTGCATCATGGCTCGTGCCAGATCACGAGTGAGGGCATACTGACAGATTTGCTCTAGGGTGGCGCGGGTGAGGGCACTGAGGGGGTTAAACGCCAGGTTGCCCCAGAGCTTGACCCATAGCTCATTGCGAATCTGGTTTCGTACGGGAGCCTTTAAGCCTGCATGCCGGAACGTTTGTGCGAGTTTTTGCAGCCGATCGCTCTTGGAGCCATCTAGTTCGCCCAGGGTAAACCGATCGCCTTTCAAATGCTGCACCACACCGGGAGCCGCCAGTTCTGCCGCCGGATAAACAATGCAGCCAATCACACGATCGACCGAAATATTTGCCTCGACTGTTCCGTCAGGATCAACTGCCCGAATCCGGTAATCTGCATAAGGGGTGTCCAGCTTGCGGAAATACCACCAGGGAATGCCGTTTTGTGCGGTGACGACGATCGTTTCCGATCCGTAAAGGGCGGGCAATTGGGGGGCGATCGCAGGGACACTCTGGGTTTTTAACGCGACGACGACGATATCCTGGGTTCCTGCCTGGCGAATGTCCTGGGTCGCAAACACTTCTTTCACCGCTTCTTCGGTTCCATTGGGCGATCTCAGTTTTAGCCCGTGGGTCTGGATCGCTTCCAGGTGCGCCCCTCGTGCGATAAGGGTCACTTGTTCTCCGGCAAGTGCCAGCTTTGCACCCAGATAGCCGCCGATCGCACCCGCCCCAACAATGCAGATTCTCATGGTGATTTGCCCTCTGCGCTTAGATTCAGCAGTTCTGCCATTTTGAGTCGTTGCAGCTTCCCGGTTGCTCCACGGGGGATCTCAGTCAGAAGGTGAAATTGCCGGGGAATTTTGAACTCTGCCAGATGTTCGGCGCAATAGTCGCGCAGCTCTTTCTCGCTCGCTGTCCGATCGCCCTTAAGCACCACTGCCGCATGGATATCTTCGCCCAGCATTTTATGAGGAACTGCAAAGGCGATCGCTTCTGCCACTGCCGAATGACGCAGCAGCAGGTTATCGACCTCAAGCGGAGAAATCTTCTCGCCGCCCCGGTTGATCAGCTCTTTAATGCGCCCGGTCAGGGATAAATAGCCCTCTGGATCAAGGTAGCCTTGATCTCCCGTGCGAAACCAGCGGTTGGTGAATGCTTTGGCGTTTGCCTCTGAATTATTTTCGTAGCCGTCTACGACATTTGCGCCGCGAACCACCACTTCCCCCAGTTCGCCGGATGCCAGGAGATTGCCTGCCTCATTCATAATTCCGACTTCAACACCGTGACCATAGCCGACTGTGCCTGCTTTGTGTGCTGCCGGAGGCATAGGATTCGAGGTCATCTGATGGGCAGCTTCGGTCATGCTGTAGGCTTCCAGCACGGGCGCGTTAAAGGTCTGCTCTAGCCGCTCCAGGATGATCGGCGGGAGCGAAGAACTGCTCGATCGAATAAATCTGAGGCGGCTGGCGGCGATCGCCTCTCGGTTGCGCTCTGCCCGTGATAAAAGAAGCTGGTGCATGGTGGGCACGGCGGAATACCAGGTTGGCTGAAATTCGGTCAGAATGCTCCAAAACTCCATTGCGTTAAAGCCATTCGGACAGATCACCGTACCGCCGGATGCCAGGGTAGACAGCATCGAAGCGACAATGCCATGCACATGAAACAGCGGCATAATGCACAAAGCGCGATCGGCGGCGGTGAGGCCGTAGGTTCCGATAATATTTGTCGCCGAGGCTGCCAGATTGCGATGGCGAATCGGAACTCGCTTCGGACGGCTGGTAGTGCCACTGGTGTGCAAAATCATTGCTACGTCTTCAGAAACGGCTAATTCCGGCGATTTTGCGGGTCGAGCGGCTCCTCCAGTTTTCTCAAAGGTCAGCATTCCGTCTGGGTTTGCTGTGGCTTTAATCAGCAGCATCTCTGGCAGGACAGACGACCGCGCAGCTTCGATGCCGTCATTAAGGGTAATCAGCGCGGCTGCCTGCGTGTCTTCATAGTAAAAAGCAAATTCTTCAGGCTTGTATTTCGGGTTGAGAGGGGCTGCTGTGCCGCACATTGCCGCCGCCAGATACGTGATGATCATCTCGACGCCGTTGGGCATTGCAATCACAATCCGATCGCCTCGACTGATGCCAAACTGGTTCAGCGTTTCTACCAGAGCAACGACGTGCTGCCGCAGTTGGCGATAGGAAATGCCGGGAGAATTGGGCGCAATCAGCGCGATCTGGTCATCTTCACCAAGTAGCAAATCGAGTAATGTTGTAGATGGAGGTAGCGTTGCAGTCATGAAAGGAATTGCAAAAAGATTGGGCGTTGCGGGAAAATACGATTGATTGTATCAGCTTGATTCAAGACAGAAGCCTGAGCTTGAGAGCTTTAAAGTCCTCTAGAAAGTCCTTTAACATTAAGGGATTGAGGCAGCACTCAGGAATTGGGGCAACCATGCCGCACCTCGGATACTCACCAACAATTCTCCTGAGCCGTGATTGTGACGATTGCTGCTCGACTGTATTAGCAAAGTGCCCCTTTAAGAGTAGATTCGTGTATTTAATATCACCTTCTAATGCTTAACAATTACGTAGTTTCTACTCCTCTAGAGGTATTTTTTCCGGGTGTGGCCCCCAGCTAAAATAAACCAAATCCTCAATGGGTATCCTATAAGTGCAGTTAAGAAGGATGTGCAATTTAAGGATCGGCTGAGATACACTCTATCTCCATTTGCCTTTCAACCTGTAGTCCCTGTTTTTGAACGTTGATCGAAGCATCTACGTTTATCCTGGCAACATTAACCGCCCTGCCAGAATGTCTCTGTGGAACCCCTGTGGATCGTGTTAGGAGATTCATTTTCCCAATGACTGCAATCACTCCCCAATTCTCCGATGAGGAGCTTCAAGAGATCTGCAATATCTCTGATGTTATCTCCTGTGAATGTCCTGCTTATCTAGTTGGTTTGCTCCGAGAAGTTCGGAAGTTTCGCTACTACACTGCCAATTGTCCGAAAGAAGAACCTCAAGCCCTCGAAATTCATCAATGGCTTGAAGGCGAAACGTTGCACGTTGAACGGTTGATGTCCGAAATTATCTACAAATTCATGCAGCGCGAAGGCTTGCTCGATGAAAACGGACAGCTCGTTCCGCGTCTTTTAGCCGATCGTGCGTATCAGGCAGCTATTAAGCAGCACGACAGCGCAGGTTATTACTAGCGATCGATTGCCGTTTCACTTGCTGTTTCACTTGTAGACTCATAGATTAAATTCATAAATCACTAGACTCCTCGGGAACAGACGCGAAACCAGCGGAACCCATAACTCTCCAGGTAAATCTCGCGAGACGCGCCTTTTAACGGTTCATAGGGGCAGTCGCCTAACAGTTCCAGCCAATGGTGATCGTTCTCCGGCAGGTTCTCGGGCGGACTGTTTCCTGGCGGACTATTTTCCGGCGAACTGCTTAGCGTTACCGTGCAGGGCTGACTAGAGAGATTGTGAAGCGCAACTACCGCACCCTTCTGCCACTCGCAGCGGTGGGCAAACACTTGCGGCTTTCCCGTATCCAGGATTTGCCACTTGCCCCAGCCGAATTCAGGACATTCTTTTCGCATCCGAATTGCCCGCTCCATCCAGTTGAGCAACGATTTGGGATCGCGCCGCTGATCCATGACATTCACGGCAGCATAGCCAAATTGCCCCTCGGAAATCACAGGACGAATCAGTTTCTCGCTTGGCGCAGTG
Source organism: Leptolyngbya sp. GB1-A1 (assembly GCF_039962475.1). Taxonomy (NCBI): domain Bacteria; kingdom Bacillati; phylum Cyanobacteriota; class Cyanophyceae; order Leptolyngbyales; family Leptolyngbyaceae; genus Leptolyngbya; species Leptolyngbya sp. GB1-A1. The sequence goes on from NZ_JAMPLI010000002.1 coordinate 430,898, forward strand.
GAGAATCCTCCATTCGGTGCGTCCGACCACTGCATTGGAGTTCGGGTAGAATTACGCTCATCAAGCGATAAATCTTCGCCCATGCCAATCTCTTCGCCATAAAACAGCACAGGCGTGCCGGGCAGGGTCAGCATGAGGCTGTAGGCAAGCTGAATCCGCCGGATGTTGCCCTCCACCATTGGCGGTAACCGCCTGCGAATGCCGCGATCGAAAATCCACATCTGCTCGCGATCGGGCGCAAACTGATCGGCAACTTCCTCTTGTTCAGTGGGGGTGAGTTTATCCAGCGACAGCTCATCATGATTTCGCACAAAAATTGCCCATTGTCCGATCTGGGGAATCGGCGGCAGGGACTTTAGCGCATTGACCAGCGGAGCGGCTTCCTCGCGCACTAGCGACAGCATCATCTGCTGATTGACGATAAACCCAAATAGCATCTGCATTCGATCGCCATTGCCAAAGTATTTGGGCATTTCCTCGATGCTGATATTTGCTTCTGCCAGGACGATCGCATCGCCGCGCCGCCAGGAGAGAAAATCACGAAATTCGCTCAGGTAGGTAAAAGGATCGGTTACATCTGCCTGGTCTTCCACGCCCTGTAGCTCAATCAGATAAGGTGCAGCATCCACCCGAAAACCTGACACACCTAACTGAAGCCAGAAGCCCATGATCTTGCAGATTTCCTGCCTCACTGTGGGATTGGCAATGTTGAGGTCTGCTTGATGCTCATAAAAGCGGTGATGATAGAAGGCTTGTGCCTGTTCTTGATACGTCCATGTGGTCGATTGTCGCCCTGGAAATACGATGCCTTCGTCTGCGTCCTCTGGCTTTTTTTCTTTCCAAACGTAGTAATCCCGGTATTTTGATTGTTGATCACTGCAAGCTGCCTGAAACCACGGATGTTCGGTTGAGGTATGATTCACCACCAGATCGACAATCACCCGAATGCCGCGATGATTTGCCTGCCGCGTAAATTCAACAAAATCGCCTAATGTGCCCAAACGCGAATCGACATTGTAATAGTCAGTCACGTCATAGCCGTTATCACGATTTGGGCTGGGATAGAACGGCATTAGCCAGATACAGGTAATTCCCAAACCTGATAAATAATCAAGGCATTCAGTCAGTCCTGGGAAATCACCCACACCATCTCCATCACTATCCCGAAAGGTTTCCACATCGAGACAATAAATGATGGTGTTTTTGTACCATAAATCCAGCATAAGCCTTACAATACCTACTCACTTGATTCAAACTTACAGAGCGGACAAGGAATTTTTTGTGTACGCCAATGTACACGCCAAAAACCCTTTGCCTTTAATCATTGAACGACAAGTAAACCCTAAGTACTTCATTTCGGGTTGGTGCATTCCTTCCGGCTAGCCAGATTGTATCTTCTAATATTGAATTGTTGATGTTGAATTGCATCTGCTTTGAAGAAGATCCTGCGATACAGCCGCTAACGATATCGATCGCAATCCTATCCGATCGTGCCCCAAATCTTAGACAATCAGAGAGTTGTTTTATTGAAGCTGAAGCTGTGACTTCGATCGCCCGTCGCCTAGAACTATACACGCTCAAACGTCCTCAAGAAGTGTTGCTGGTTTATGCTGAGATTGAAGGAGAACTGGATGAGATCGCCATCTTTAAAGGGTTTTCGAGTTCGCTAATGCGTCCGACTGCCTACGATCCAGAGGTGCCTGTTTTACCAGAAAACGCGACGATTACGGCGATCGATCGATTGTATGGACCCTTTAACCCACAAAATCCTCGATACATTGAGCAGGGGCGATCGCTAGCAGATATAGAAGAATTGTTGGCGGAGATCGGGCTATAGGCTACCTCATTCCTCAAAAAGTTATACGGTTATACCTACGCAATTAGCTCACAACCGATCGGGTATAAATATTTGCACTGATTTCTCCGGATATACTGAGGTATTTTCAGAAAGAAATAGCATTCTTAGAGACTTAATCTTGCAGTTTAATTTTTAGAGGAAAGAGCAGTCAGAATTCGATCGCTGCTTTGTTCTAAATCTTGGTTGTCAAGATTTTGGTTGTCAGGATTTTTGTTATCAAGGTGTACGAAGCTAACGAAACAAATCCGGTTGAGCAGTAGTCCGTGCTACCAGGAGAGTATCTGGCTTGTGCAGGTTCGATCGCAATTAAGAATCAGGCGGCAATGGGTTGGATTAAGCAGGTCATTTGCAGCCTTGTCCAACAGGATTTCAACGGAATTTGATTCCTATTGAATGCAATTTGGCGCAATGCAAGAAAAACTAAACCGCGAGGTGAATTTCCTCCTGGCGGGCAACCGTGTTATTCTCCGCTTTGAGTGTGATGTATGGAGTGGTCTTTATGGTTTTATCGTCTGTACCGTCTGGAAAAATATCGCCTCCTGTTAACTTTGCTCTATCCAGCACTGGCTTGAATTGGGGAGCGATGACCCTTCCAGCCAAGTTGTTTGGTACAGATGGAATCCGAGGCAAGGTGGGAGATTTGCTTTCGGCGCCGCTTGCGCTTCAGGTGGGCTACTGGGCAGGGCAAGTGCTTCGTCTGCATAGCAGCAGTCCCGGTGCGATCATCCTAGGTCAAGATTCCCGCAACTCCAGCGATATGCTGGCGATGGCCCTGTCCGCGGGTTTGACTGCTGCCGGACTAGAAGTGTGGAATCTGGGCTTGTGTCCCACCCCTGCTGTTGCTCAGCTGACCCATGCCACGGATGCGATCGGCGGCGTAATGATTTCTGCGAGCCACAATCCGCCCGAAGATAACGGCATCAAGTTTTTTGGCGCAAACGGCACAAAGCTGGCAACCGAACTGCAAGCAGCGATCGAGTCTGCTTTGCGCGGCGAAACAGACTGGGGCACAGAAGCTCTCTCCTCATCCTGGGGACAGCACTACCATCGTCCTGAACTGGTGAAAGATTATCTCGCCTCACTCCGGGGTCCGCTGTTGTCCTACCCGAATCTGTCGGGTCTGAAGATTGTCCTCGATCTGGCTTGGGGTGCGGCGGCTCAGGTCGCTCCGATCATTTTTCAGCAAATGGGCGCAGAAGTGATTAGCCTCCATGCTGAACCCAAAGGCGATCGCATTAATGTTAACTGCGGCTCGACCCATTTGGAATCGCTCAAAGCTGCCGTTCTGACTCATAGCGCAGATCTAGGGTTTGCGTTTGATGGCGATGCCGATCGCGTCATGGCAGTAGACAGCACAGGTCGCACTGTAGATGGTGACTACATTTTGTATCTTTGGGGTCAGGCGTTGCGGCAGGCAAATCAGCTTCCCAATAACCTGATCGTTTCCACGGTGATGGCAAACCTCGGCTTTGAGCATGCCTGGAAGAAGCAGGGCGGATCGCTGATTCGGACGGCGGTAGGCGATCAGTATGTGCAGGCGGAAATGCTAAAGCAGGGTGCCATGCTGGGCGGCGAACAGTCAGGACACATTCTCTGTCCTCACTACGGCGTCTCGGGCGATGGCTTACTAACGGCTCTGCATCTGGCTTCGCTGGTCAAGCGAGCGGGCACTTCGCTCACAGAACTGGTGGATCAAAGCTTCCAGACCTATCCCCAGATTCTCAAAAACGTGCGGGTGGAAGACCGGGAGCATCGGCTCAACTGGCAGCAGGACGACACACTTCAGCAGAAGATTGCTCAGGCAGAAGCGGTAATGGGCGATCGGGGTCGGGTGCTGGTGCGGGCATCGGGAACGGAACCTGTGATTCGCGTCATGGTAGAGGCTGAGAGTGCAGAGCTGACTCATTATTGGACGGAGGCTCTGGTGGCGGCGGTGCAGAAGTATGTGGGGTAGAAGGGTGGATGAGTGGAGCGGTGAGGAAATGGGGAGATGACGGAGTGAGGAGATAGGGGGAGGACTCCGTTTGGTTTCGGCGATCGGGTAGAATAGCTCAGCAGCAGTTCACCGATGCGAAGGCGTTCCCCTTGGGGTAATCACAGTTCTCTACATTGTTTTAGGTTCCCTATTTCTGCATGAATCAGCTCAACAACGCTCTGACGCTCTTTTTTAGCCTGCTGGTTGAAGCGATTCCGTTCCTGCTGCTGGGGGTGCTTTTTTCCAGTACGCTGCTGCTTTTTGTAGATGAGCGGCGGTTAATTCAGCTTGTGCCGAAAAACCCGCTGCTAGCAGCATTTGTGGGCAGTTTGATTGGTTTCCTGTTTCCGGTGTGCGAGTGCGGGAACGTTCCCGTAGCGCGACGGCTGATCGTGCAAGGTGCGCCGGGAGCAATGGCGATCGGCTTTTTGCTGGCGGCTCCGACGGTGAATCCGATCGTGTTTTGGGCAACATGGACAGCGTTTCGCGATCAGCCGGAGCTAGTGTTTTTGCGGGTGGGCTGTTCGCTACTGATTGCCACGGTAATTGGCTGGGTGTTCAGTACGCAGGCAGATTTGCGTCCGCTGATGCAGCCTGCGATCGCCCGTGCGATGCCCGTTCCGCCCGAAAAACCCTCGAAAGGCAAAGGCAAGCATCAGGACAGTACGCCAACGCTGCTTCAGTCCGGTACGTTCATTCTGGGACAACAGGAGCAGCCTTTTCGTTTAGACGGTAATCTGGCTGCGATGGCCGCCCTGCCAGAGAATCCTGTTTTGTCAAAACCCTTTGCCGATCGCCTGCGGCTGATGGTAGATAACATTATTCAAGAATTGCGCGAACTGGGTGGCATTTTGATTTTGGGAAGTGCGGTAGCGGCGATCGTGCAAATTGCAGTTCCGCGTGAAGTGGTGCTGGGGCTGGGACAGGGGCAGGTTAGCTCGATCGTGGCAATGATGGTGTTGGCTTGCATAGTGTCGATTTGCTCGACAGTGGATTCCTTTTTTGCGCTGTCGTTTGCCTCGACGTTTACCACTGGATCGCTGCTGGCGTTTCTGATCTTTGGTCCCATGATCGACTTGAAGAATATTGCGCTGCTGCTGTCGGTGTTTCGGACAAGGGCGATCGTTTACCTCTTCTTGCTGGCGGGGCAAATGACGTTTCTGATAGCGTTGCTAGTAAATCTCTACGTTAGCTAGCCCTGAACCAAAGCTAGCCCTGAACCAAACTTTTTCTGTTGCAGACGTTTTCTCTTTTCCGATTGATATGACCCTAAGTTCAAAGCCGATCGCTCCTCGCTTGCTCTGGCTGCAACCCCTGCTGGATGTGCTGGCAATTCTTGCTTGGGGTGCGCTGCTGCTAAAGTATTGGCTGACTGGCAAAATTAACGTGCTGCTGCATCCGGGCTATATCTGGCTGGCATATTCTGCCGGATTTTTTCTGGTGGGATTGGGTCTGTACAAACTGGGGCAGTTTCTCTGGCGAATGCGTCGCTCGAATCGGCTTAGACCCACGGCAATGCCCGCTCACTTTTCCCTGTTTCCGCCGGGATGGAGTAGCGGCTTACTGTTAGCTGTCGCACTGTTTGGCTTGCAGTTTACGCCCCAGCCGTTTGCCAGCGATGTTGCTCTTAATCGAGGCGTAACTGACACGCTGAGCATGACCCGATCGCAGCCCCAAGCCTTTCGCGGCAATAAGCGTCCTGAAGACCGATCGATCATCGAATGGGTGCGAACACTGAATGTGTACCCCGAACCGGATGCTTACAAAGGGCAAAAAGCAAACGTCGATGGATTTGCGATTCACCTGCCCAGCTTGCCAGATGATTATCTGATGATTTCTCGCTTCGTGATTACCTGCTGTGCTGCGGATGTGTATCCGGTCGGTTTGCCTGTGAAGCTTGCTGGCAGCCGTGCCGCTTACCCCGCAGATCAGTGGTTTCGAGTAGAGGGCAAGATGATTACAGAGACGATCGACAATAAGCGGCAGCTTGTGATCCAGGCAGAGCGGCTTCAGGCGATTCCTAAACCGCAAAATCCCTACGACTACTAATATCCCTGTTTCATCACTCTAGAAGGAGTAAAATAGGGACAAGTTTGCTGAAGGCGAGCCAGGGCAATGGTTGCACCCCGTGAAGCAGTCACTACCGTCACGTTCATCGACAACTA
>NZ_JAMPLI010000020.1:0-103042 GCF_039962475.1 Leptolyngbya sp. GB1-A1
TATGGTACGGTGGACCCACCCTGACCCATCCCGAACTCAGGTGTGAAACGCTGAAACGGCGACGATAGTTGGAGGGTTGCTTCCTGCAACAATAGCTCGATGCCAGGGTAATTTTCTGAAATCTCCCCCTTGTGATTATGCTTGGGGGAGATTTTGTTTCGCTCGATTTGAGGAGAGTCTAAACTATAGGGCGTAAGTAAGTATGATCACTTTACTTTTTTAACCCATACCTAACGATCGACGAGAACAAGAAAACAGATAGGTTATGATTCCCTCAGAAGTGAGGACATTGAAAGATGCGCTATCCGAGAAATCTTATGCAAAGCAGTTGCGGTAAAAGAGTTAACTTCTTGATTGGTGGGCTGCTTGTTGCGCTACCTGTGATCCCGACTGTAGCAGCAGCACAAACGCCTGGGATTAATCCCTGTCCACGTATCTACTATGAAGAGCCATTTAACAGCACTCGCCGTGTGCCGCAGGGGTGCCCACCGAATGCTGCTACTCTTCAAGAGACTGGACAAAGTCCAGCTACCTCTGCTCCTGTACCTGGTCAAATTTTTCCGGGAACTGCGCCGGCCCAGGCTCCTCTGCCAGAAACTGTTCAGTCGCCAAGCGCGTTTGTTACGCCTATTAATGGAACAGTTAGCATTGAGTTAATTAATAATACGAATACTAATGTAACTTATGAGGTGCTGGGGGTAACTGACCAGCGATCGCTTGTGGGTGGTTCGCAAGTAACCCTTCAGGGGCTACAGGTTCCAGTTAATATGACCTTTGTGCGTCCTGATGGTGGATTTGTTACAGTGACACCCCGCCAGATTGCTCCAGGGGTTCTAGAAGTTACCCTTGTTGAAGCAGTTGATGTTGATGCTGGACAGGGTGCATTGAATATTCAGCGCGACGGAGGAGTATTTCTAAGTTAGATTTCTATATTTTGCGAGTGCTAGTGTTTTGAACAATTCTTTGATTTGTTATGGAGTGAGTGGGTGAACGATTTAATGTTTAGGCACCCCTCACGTTTTTTGTTTAAATTCGCGTTAATCAGGTTGTTATGGAATTGAGCGCAGAAAGATTTGCGTGACCCAATAGGAGTTATCAACACGCCAAACTCCGATGCCTGTTTCCCGATATTCCGATCGCAGTATGTTTGCTCGGTGTCCTGGGCTATTCATCCACCCTTCAATTGCCGCAGGAACGGGCTGAGCGATATTAACACTCCGAAATAAGTTTTCACCTACTATCCAGTAGAAGATGTTGGCGGAACGAACGCGATCGGAAACAGAGTCTCCATCGGGGCTTGTGTGGCTGAAGAACTTGCGCTCTGCCATCTTTTGGCTGTATTTTCTAGCGATAGAAGCAAGCCGATCGTTATGATTCAGCTCGGTTAAGCCTTGCTGTTGACGAATTGCATTAATCTCTTGCCAAATTTGCTTCTCCACTATGGCAATGGATGAAGATTGAGCCGGAGTTGGTGTAGGTTGCGAAGCAATCTCTTTTAGGATAGGAAGTTTCTGTGAAGCTTCCTCTAAGAAATTTTGAACGGACTGACAGCCTGAAAACACAAAAGGCAGCGTGAACAGAAGACTGCTTTTGATAAACCAATTAATTATTTTTTGAGGCAGACGGGAAGGAAAGGGCGATCGATTCATGGTTAGGAGGGGAAGAGAAATTAACAGCTTAGCAAGACAGGCTAATACTTGCTTGGTTAAAGGGATTCCGTCAATAGTAGGATGAAGCAACGGAAACCGATCGTTTAGAAAATAGAGGAAAGAATTATGAGGTTTTCGTCATGGCAAAAGCAAATCCGATTGAGATTCAGAAAGACCTAAAAGGGATCGACTATCCTGCGACTAAGGAGGATATTCTCAAACACGCGAAAAAGAACGGCGCAGATAAAAATGTGCAGCAGATTTTAGAACAAATTCCGGATCAGGAATATGCGAAGCCAACAGATGTGAACAAAGCGATTGGCGAGTTGGAATAAGCTGAGATTGCTATTTGCAAGTGTTTGTTTGTAATTATTCTGCTAGGGGTGTTGAGGTAATGCATTTTATGTGTCTCATATAGGAATGCCATTCCTACACCCCGTTTTCGATTCGCTAACGATCGCTATATTTGCCGTTGAATTATAGCTTGTTATTCAGCTTTGTCTTGCCAGAATTGCTCCAACAATCAGTGCGATTAGAATTGGAAGAAAGCTGGGAATCGCTACCAAGAGACCCCATTTCCCGAATCGAATTGGTTGATTGTCTGCCCTAAGCAGCGCAATGACAGCAGCAATGCCAAGGGCAACCCAAATTACACCAAACCAGATGAAGATCAGATAGGCTGAATCACCGCGCATCGTTTGATTTTCCCTGCCCTTGTTCGTTACGTTGATTAAACCGTTGTGAACTGTTGTGAAACATTTACTTGCACTCAAAGCTGACGATTGCGCATTGAAATTTACAACTCATTCACGTTAGCAATTTTCTGGCTTGTTGTGTTTCTATGGTGTTTCGCGCGATCTAACTTAGCGATTAAACTTAAGTGATTTAGCTTAATGGATGCAGCGGCAAGCAAATTATAAATTTTGCACCCTGTCTAGGAGAACTGCTTGCTGTAATATTGCCGCCGTGCGCCTGAATAATGCGTTGTGCGATTGCTAGCCCTAATCCCGTGCTGCTTCCCTTTCGCGATGGATCGCCCGTGTAGAATTGTTCAAAAATTCGTGGCAATGTGTTTTGATCAATGCCTGGTCCCTGGTCTTGAATGGTAATGATGGCTTGCTGACTATTCCGTATTCCAGCGATAAAGACTTGAGAATTTTCTTTTGAATGTTTGATTGCGTTGTCTAGAATGTTTAATAACGCTTGCAGAAGTCGCTCCGGATCGCCGGTTAGGGAAACTTTTGTAACTTTCAGGTGCAGCGACATTCCACGGCTTTGCATTCGCGTTTCTACCGCTCGAACTGCACGATCGATTAATTGCTGGAGATCGATTGTCTGTTGCTCTAAAAGGGTTGCCCCTGCTTCTAACCGCCCCAAGTCCAGTAGATCGTGAATCAATCGGGCTGATCGTTGCGTTTCATCACTAATCGTTTGAAAGAAGCGATCGCGCAGATGAGGTTCTTCTACGGCTCCATTTTGCAGTGCTTCAACGGTGACTTGAATATTGCTAATGGGGGTACGAAGTTCATGCGAGACATTTGCTAGAAAGGCACGACGCTCCTGATCGAGAGAGGCTAGCCGTTCACTCATTCGATTCAGTTCGATCGCTAACTCATTTAATTCATTGCTTTGATGGATACTCAACTCGTCGCCAAAATGACCACCCCCTAACCGAATTGCAAAGTCTCGCATGGTTTGAATTGGAATTGCAAAACTTCTGGCTAACCGATCGCTAATCACCGCGCAGAGAAACATCGTCAACAGCAGGGCACCGATCACAGTCCACCACAGCAAGGAGAGCTGCCGCTGAAATTGTTCTAGCGTCACTGACATTCTCAGCACTCCTAGAAGCTGCCCATTGCGCTGAATTGGTCGCGCCACGTATAGGCGATCGTCGTTTGATAATATGCCTTTCGCTGTTCCTTGAACGGTTTGATTTTGTAGAGCTTCCCGCACCCCTGGCACTTCTAGCCAATTTATAATACGACGGTCTTCGGTAGTAGAAGAGGCAAGAAGTTGACCCTGAGAATCAAAGACACGCACTATTACTGTTTCGGCTTGACCATGGAGTTGCATAAGCTGCTGAACGCGCTGAAGATTCTGCTGTTCCAGCTCGTCTGCCACACTTTCACCGATCGCTGTTGCCCAATTTCCTAAATCGGTCTGCCGCATCTCTATGAAATAGGTGGAGAGCGATTGCAGTAGGAAACCAGCCATTAATGAAGTTCCTAACCCAGTAAGCAGCCAATAGGTCACTAGCAGCTTTGTGTGTAGAGAATTCCATTTGATTGAGCGGAACAGTTTAAGCTGCATTGTTGCTAATCTACCTATCGTAGGTCCTCTCCTGCCGATTGCGGTCGCAAAACTGCTTTGATCCGCGCTAATAGTTCACCAGTATTAAAGGGTTTTGTAATGTAATCGTCTGCTCCAGCATTAAGTCCCCACGCTTTATCGATATCTTGATCTTTTGCAGTCAGCATGACGATCGGAACATTGGAAAAAGCCCGAATTCGCCAGCACACTTCCATGCCGCTCACCTCCGGCAGCATTAAGTCCAGCAAAATTACATCGGGAACCTGCTTATGAAATAGTTTTAATGCAGAAGCACCATCTGATGCGGTTGTGACTTCGTACCCCTCTTTCTGCAAGGCATAAGTCAAGCTATCGCGCAGCGGTGCTTCATCATCAACAAGTAGAACGTGAGGCATAACCAATTCAATTACTCTACTAGCAAGATTATAATTCTTGTGTCTATTTTCATCCTCCTGTTTGAGTGTACAGCTTACTACGCGGTTCTGAAACAACGTCTAATCAGGTCGTGAATCGATACACTGAAACACGAATTTAACGAATTTAACGATCGCCCATTCTTCCTCACATTGAAAGCCGCCCATCATCCCGCAACCCTGATGCGCTGCGAGTTCTAGTAAAGCCGAAATAAGCAGCAATGAGGGCAGTTACAGCGTGCAGCCAGATATCATGACCAAAGATGGGAATTAACCCAAACGTTGTATTCAGTACGGGGAGGAAGCCCATGATCGTGAGCAATCCATAGAAAATCGCCAATCCCCGGCAGTAAGTTCTTGCACTGCTATATCGGCGGTAGGAAAGTAGTCCCCAAAACCCAACTGCTAAATGCACAATGTTATGCAAAACGTTGATTGGAAAGAGACCCATCAGATAGCCATAGCCTGCATTAACAGCCAGTTGAGGAGCAGCACCGGGAGTTGCAACCATACCAGGAATGAAGCCGAGAATTCCAACCAGAACGTAAACGATGCCGCTAATAAAGCGAAATATCGTGCTCCCATAGACGCTCCTTTGAATTGGAAAAAGAGGTTTCGTAAGATGTGGGCTCTGTTCACTTTTCTACTCACCTTTTTGCTCACCATGATGAATAGTAAGTGTGAGGAGTGTGAATTGCTTTATCTTCGAAAGCCGATCGTCTTTTCACCTCAACCTTAAGTTATGGCTAGTACCATAATTCCTCTATCTATAGGAACAAATTCTTAACACTGCAAGGTTATTTATTCAACAACTGTTGAAAAAAATAGTTTATGCCAGCGCTCTAGGGATAGAGAATAGGAAAAAGCAGCCTAAGGTTGAACAACATCAGAACGAGATTTAGTTAATCAAAAACCGCTTCTATCTTAAGATAGAGAACGATTCCTACCAAAGGGGTAAATGATTTTGGTATGGTGTCGGTTGTATCTATTGCCTATTATGAAAACCTCTGTTCAAGCTGTTTTGCTATCGATCGGCGACTAAGATTCTAAGCAAAGCTTTAAACGGAAATTTATCCATTTCTACAAAGCTCCTTGGGCAATTGCTGCATCACTCGCTGAAACGGAGCTGAATTGTTTAATGCTTGAGATAAAATCAATGCTCCTTGAATAGCGATCACTGCATTCTCTCCTCGCTGGTGAGCCAGGCTTTTATTCATTCCCGCTGCGGTAAGGACATTGGCGATCGCATCGATCCAAATTTGATAGAGGGCTTGGACGCGATTGTGAAACACATCACGGGCAGAACCTAATAAGAGAATGGCTGAGAGGCAGGGCTGTTTTCCTCCGTCGTACACTTCACTCAGGCGATCGCACATCTGCTGTAGTTGAGCTAGCGGATCGCCTGGGGTTTTAAGCTTTTGCACAATGTTTTGATCCATCCAGCGTTCCAGGTAATCCAGCACCGCTTCAACCATTTCATCTTTGCCGCCAGGGAAGTGGTGGTAAAGGCTGGCTTTCCCCAATCCGGTTGCTGCAGAGATTTTGGCTAGCGTTGCGCCGTCGTAGCCGTGTTGCCGAAATAGACATAACAGGGATGGAATGTAGGTTTCTTTCGGCATTGGTTTTTTTGGACCTTGAAGGGTTGGCGTGAAAGGTTGGCGTTGGCTGATTGACATTATACCGAACGAACGGTACAGTGAGTTATACCGAACGAACGGTACAGTTCAACTGTATAGTTTTTGGAAAGAATCAATTAGGCAAACCATCATGATTCAGCTTTACGGTCACGAACTGTCTGGCAACAGCTACAAAGTTAAATTGATGCTGTCGCTGCTGGGTTTAGAGTCTGTTTGGATTAAAGTCGATTTGCTAAAAGGCACACACAAACAGCCCGAATTCCTGGCACTCAATCCGTTTGGACAGGTTCCAGTTCTGGTGGATAGAGAAGCGGTGCTGGCAGATGCTCAAGCAATTTTGGTGTATCTGGCTCGACAGTATGGCGGCGAATCCTGGTTGCCATTAGATCCAGAGGGGATGAGTCGCGTGATGCGCTGGCTTTCCACCACTGCCGGAGAAGTGCGTCAGGGTCCAGAATCGGCTCGTCTCTATCACTTGTTCAAAGCCACCAACATCAATCTGGAACGGGCAACTCAAAAATCAGAATTTATTCTGACGCAGCTAAACGATCGTTTAGCAGAACAAAACTGGCTGGAATTGGGACATCCTACGATCGCCGATGTCGCTGTGTTTCCCTATGTCGCGCTCGCACCAGACGGCAAGATTGATCTTACGCCTTACCCCAATGTGCTCGCCTGGATCGATCGTATTAAACATCTTCCCGGTTTTGTTGGCATGACTGGCATTTCGGAACCCGTTACCGCTTAGGAGAACATCATGTCCCGCAAGTTTGGTGAAATTGCCTTTACGCCCGAAGTGAAAGCGGCACAAGCAGAACGCGGCTCGCGTCAAACCTACGAAAAATACATTGCGAATGGTCCTGCAAACGATGCGATCGCTCCAAAAGTTGCAGATTTCATTGCTCAGCTCGATGGCTTTTATTTCGGAACGGTCGGCTCGAATGGCTATCCTTATATCCAGTTTCGCGGCGGTTCACCGGGATTTCTGAAAGTGCTGAATGAGAAAACGCTGGGCTTTGCTGACTTTTCGGGCAATGTGCAGTACATCACGATCGGGAATTTATCGGGGAACGACAAAGCGTTTTTGTTTTTGATGGATTACCGTCATCGTAAACGCATCAAAATTTGGGGCAGAGCCGAATTTATCGAAGGAGAATCAGAATGGACTGAACGACTGCGCGTTCCCGGTTATTCTGCGGTAATTGAGCGATCGATTCTCTTTCATGTAGAAGCCATCAGCGAAAACTGTCCGCAGCACATTCCCATCCGTTATTCAGAAACTGAAGTCGAAGCAATGATAGCTCCTTTGCGCGATCGAATTGCTGAGTTGGAACATGAGCTAGAACGTAAGTTAGAACATGAGCTAGAACGTAAGTTAGAACATGAGCTAGAACATTAGCTTGGAGCAACCGCCTGGAGTAACCGTTTAGACAAACGGCTCCATAAACGGTTATTTGAACAGTGGCAGTGATCCTGCATCGCTCCCGAATGCTACTTTATGTTTAGCGAGTTATGTCTCGTGAAGCTGCTGTCGTAGTTCCTGCTTGCGTTTCTCTGGAATGTCTCGCCAATCGATATTCAGAATTACCCCTTTTAATGCCCAAAGCAGGTTGAGCGAAACAAGCGGATGATTTTCACGAATCAACTGAAATGCAGTTATTGCGCCACACTTCTGTAAATCATCTAATGTATCAATGTCAATTTCGTAAAGCCATTGACGCGAAACCTTACCAATATTTCTGATCTTCACTACGTCAGCGTTCTCCTTCGTTGTATTCTATTCATTTCAACTGCTGGGAAAAATTTAACTATGTCTGATTCAACTCATCGTCCTCCCCTGCCTCCATTCACGCTGGAAACTGCAAAGGCAAAAGTGCAAGCCGCTGAAGATGCCTGGAACACGCGCAATCCTGAACGAGTTGCTTTGGCATACACCGAAGATTCTGAATGGCGAAATCGAGCGGAGTTTATTCATGGCCGAGCGGCGATCGTGGAGTTTCTCAAGCGCAAATGGGCAAAAGAACTCGACTATCGGTTAAAAAAAGAACTTTGGTGTTTTATGGACAATCGAATTGCGGTGCGATTTGAATATGAATGGCACGATGACTCTGGCTTCTGGTATCGCTCCTATGGCAACGAGAATTGGGAATTTGCCGAAAATGGATTGATGATGCGGAGATATGCCAGCATTAACGATGTGCCGATTCAGGAATCCGATCGCAAGTTTCGCTGGGAGCGTTCAAGCTAAAGAGGAAAATCATTGCAAACTTCCCTCCTTTTCACGTACCTGGCTGATTATCCCCACTTCATTGGGACGATCGCCGCATGGCTGCATCAGGAATGGCACTCGTTTTACCCCTCAGAAACCGAGGCGCAACTTACCGCAGAGCTAGAGACGCACCTGAATCGCGATCGATTACCTTTAACGATCGTTGCTCTAGAAGAATCGCCGCAGCCTAAACTCATTGGCACAGTGACGCTGATGCACGGCAAAACAGAAGCTCCACCGAAGTATGCAGGGTGGTCGCCCTGGCTTGCTTCGCTCTATGTGATTCCTGAAAAACGGGGGGAGGGGATCGGTCGTCTGCTGGTGCAGCGTGCGCTGGAGGAAGCCGATCGGCTCAAATTGCCCTTAGTTTATCTATGGACAGAGCAGACCGAGTTAATGAACTGGTATCGACGGCAGGGCTGGCAGACGATCGCCCAAACAAAATTTCAGCAGCAGCCCGTTCAAATCATGCGATACGATCGAAAGGTTTTTCAGGACATTGGCTTGCCTGGAATCGCACACAGGAAATAGCGCATGGCTTTTGCTAAACGGCATCTCGCATTTTTTGCCCTCGTTGCGCTGGCGATCGTCTGGGGCTATAACTGGGTCGTGATGAAAATTGCGCTTCAGGATGCGTCGCCGTTTGACTTTGCCGCGCTGCGAGCGTTTTTTGGGGCGATGAGTTTGTTTTTGGTGCTGCGGGTGCAGGGAAAATCGCTCAAGCCGGAGGTGCTGCCAGAGACGATCGTGTTTGGGCTACTGCAAACCACCGGAGTGATCGGACTCATTCACTGGGCGTTGGTTGGTGGCGGGGCGGGCAAGATTGCGGTGCTCAACTACACGATGCCGTTTTGGGCGTTGCTGTTTGCCTGGATTTTTCTTAAAGAGCGGCTGCACGGTAAACAGTGGCTCAGTGTTGGCTTTGCGCTGGCGGGACTGCTGCTGGTGCTGCTGCCCTTGAGTTTCACCAGCGATTTATTCAGTAAAGGCTTGGGCATTTTGTCGGGAATTTGCTGGGCAACGAGCGCAATTTTTCTGAAGCGGTTGACCCAGCGGCGATCGATCGACCTGGTTTCATTTACCGCATGGCAAATGCTGATCGGCAGTCTGCCCCTGATCCTGATTGCGCTCACGGTGTCCGATCGCCCGGTGCAGTGGACAGGCTCTTTTATGGCTGCCTTGCTTTACAACATTATTCCGGGAAGTGCGGTGGCGTGGCTCCTATGGTTTTACGCGCTGCGGCAACTGCCCACGGGGGCTGCCAGCTTAGGAACACTTGCAGTTCCGGTCGTGGGAGTCTTTGCAGCTCGGACTCAGCTTGGCGAAATCCCCTCAATGAGCGAGTCGATCGGCATTGTGCTGATTTTGCTGGCACTGCTCCTGAATGCAGTTCCGGGGCGATCGTTCAAAGCTGCCTCAAAGGCTTAGCCTGAATTGGTTAACGCTTAGAGTAATGCTTGGAGCAATGCTTAGCGCAATGATTGCGATCGTCTGTTCTAAAACAAAGGCATTCCTCCCGTTCCCAGGAAATCGCTTTCGCTCAATCCATAGCTGCGCTGGGCGTCGGCGATCGCACCTTCGGTTGTGGGAGTCATTACTCCGCTTAGATCTCCGGGATTGTAGCCGTTTGACTGAAGCCGTCTTTGCAGTTCGACGGTGCTATAGCGTCCTTCTTGCAGGTTTTGCTGATAGACCAAACGCGCTTTTTCGGCTTCCAGACGGGCTTGCTCTGCCTCCCGGCGGGCTTGTTCTGCGGCAATTTGCGCCTGCTGCATCTGCTGGATATATTGCACTTGAGCCGGACTGTTGGGCTGAGTTGCGGTTGAGGGATTGGTTCCCGTTGCGCTGCTTAAAGTGGCATTCACCTGGGGTCCGGCAATGCCATCCGCGACCAAACCCCGCGATCGTTGAAATGCAGTGATGGCGGCTTCGGTCTGGGCATCAAAAACGCCCGAAATCGTTCCCACGTAAAAGCCAAGCGACTGAAGCTGAGTTTGAAGGGTACTTACCGCCGCCCCGTTAGAGCCCACCCGTAGCAAGCTTCCTCCAGGAGCGACAGAAGAACCGATCGCCGCTCGTGCAGGGGAAGTTGGCGCAGCCGGAGTAGATCCAGCTGAGAACGAGCCTTGCCCCCCAGCGCGACGCAGTGCCGCCGTCGTTTCTGCACCCACCACGCCATCGGCAGTTAAACCATTTGCCTGCTGAAAGCTAATTACGGCAAATTGAGTTGCCCCATCAAACACGCCAGAAGCAGAGCCGCTGTAGTAGCCCAGGGCTGTCAGCCGACGCTGCAATTCTGCGACCTGATCGCCAGAATCGTTGAGCTGGAGAAAATCACGGGGTGCGCTGCTAGTCGCTTCCGATGCCGAACTGCCTTGCCCTAATGCTGCCTGCGTTGCGGCTCCTGCAATGCCATCGGGGGTCAAACCATTTGCCTGCTGAAACTGGCTCACGGCTGCCTGGGTCGCAGTCCCAAAAAATCCAGTAATTTCATCGCTAAAAAATCCGAGCCGCGTCAACTGTCGCTGAAGGTCGGCAACTGCATCGCCACTATCGTTGAGCTGCAATACCCCATCTCCTGCTGGAACTGCCTGTGCCAAGTGAAACGGGGCAACTTGCCCCCTGGCTGTGGGATCAGCAGCCAGACCTCGCTCTGCAAAACTTCCTGTTCCCAAGCCGAGTGTCAGTGCCAGCAGCAAAAACACGCGCCGCGCTGTCGATCGATCACTTTTCTGCGGCTTGGACGATCGTTGAAACAGGCATAGTCTGAGCATCGCGGAACGAGGAGACGAACGAGCAGGCAGGGAATGGGTCATGAAAAGCCTCCTTGAGATCAGGCAAGAAATGCAGTAACCGAGTCGTGAAAAGCAGTGCAGGAGCAGAATCTAGTGAAAGTGCGCGAAATAAAGCGAAAGAGATTACAGACTTAACCGATCGACTAAAGACGGGATGCAGGGGTGCAACCCCCGACCAGAGGCACAGCCCCCACCTTGGATAAAAGAACCCGACGAGTGACAGCTATAATACTAGCGGTAGAGTGGAAAATCGGTAAATTTCCCGCTTCTTCTTTACTAATAGCGTAAGGTAACCAATAAGCCGCCTCAAGCAAATTATTCTATGCGATTTCTTCTAAATTGGTTTAAAAGCAGAAAGCCAACCTCCGAAGAAGCTGGCTTATTTGCAAAGAAGTATGATCTAAGATGACAGGAAGAAAATAACTCAGATACCGAACCGGAGACAGTCTGCTCTGGAAGTCTTTTGAACAGAATTCTGCTTAACAGTAGTGATCAATCACGAGAGCAGTGACGATCGCACAACCCGTAAGCACTAGAGCGATGAGGGGATTTTGACCCTGGCTTACGGCAAAAGTGGCAGGAATGCCTGCGCCAATTCCGGCAGTTACTGCGGCAGCGACCCAGTCTTTTTCTGTATTGTTATCGTACATATTTCGAAAGGTTGGTTATCTGTGGCTGTTGTTGTTCACGCTACCACTTTCTACCTATGCCTTTTGGAGAAGACTTTTGGATTGTAACCAAGCGATAAGTTCAGATACCTTTCTTCATTAAATAAGCTTAATAATACTTAAAGTGTTGTATCTGAGCAGGGGGTGAACGTTGCACATCGCCTCGATCGCTCCGACGATTTCTCTTTCTGATTCCCACCTTTCTGATTCCCAGCTTTGGCAGACTTTATGCTCCTTATCATGCCCTTCATCATGCCCCTCATCTCCCCACCCTTTATCCCCGGTCTTCTCCTTGAGGGTTGGGAGGCATCGATCTCGACTTCTCAAATCCTCCCTGGTAAGGCTATAACCGGGTAAGGCGATAACAGGCTGGGACATTAACGCTATTAAGCCCTTCAGGAATGAAAACGCTCGACTTACTGCAAACTGGACAACTTGCTGGAACCCGAAGACTTAATCTTGCTGCCGAACTAACGGAATTTCCAATGGAGATTCTTGAGCTAGCAGATTCTTTAGAGATTTTGGATTTGTCAAATAATCATCTGAAGCGATTGCCTGACGAATTTAGGCAGTTGAAGAAACTGAAAATTGTTTTCCTTAGCAACAACGATTTTGAAGAAGTGCCGGAAGTGCTTTCTCAGTGTCCCCAGCTTTCAATGGTGGGCTTTAAGTCGAACCGGATTACCGCACTCCCTGAAAATGCCTTGCCGCCGCTGGTGCGCTGGCTGATCCTGACGGATAATCGGCTTCAGCAGCTTCCCGCTTCGATCGGTCAATTGTCCAGGCTCCAGAAGCTCATGCTTGCCGGAAACGAGCTGCGATCGCTCCCCGATGAACTGGCAAACTGTCAAAATCTAGAGCTAATTCGTTTGGCAGCAAACCAGCTCACTGCACTGCCCGTCTGGCTATCGACGTTGCCCCGGCTATCCTGGCTAGCTTATGCCGGAAATCCGTTTTGTGATTCAAGTCGATTGTCTTCGCTGCCTGACACTGGTTTACCCGATTTCGATTCGTCTAATCCTGATTTGCTTCATATCAAATGGACAGATTTAATGCTGGGGGAACCGCTGGGACAGGGAGCTTCAGGCATTATCTATCAGGGAACCTGGAATTCTGGTGTTCATCAGAGCGTAGAAGTGGCGATCAAGCTGTTTAAGGGAGAAATTACGAGCGATGGGTTTCCCCTAGACGAAATGCGTGCCTGTATTGCGGCAGGAACCCACCCCAATCTGGTGCGAGTTTTAGGAAAGGTGATTCACCATCCGACCCACAGCGCAGGGCTGGTGTTCTCATTTATCCCGCCGCGCTACAAAAACCTGGGTGGACCGCCCAGCCTGGAAACCTGTACAAGAGACACTTATCCGCCTGACACGGCGTTTACTTTGCCTGTGATTCTTCGGATTGCTCAGGGCATTGCCGCAGCCACAGCACACCTCCATGCCAGGGGTATAATGCATGGCGACCTTTATGCTCACAATATTCTGGTGGACGAAACCGGGGAAAGTCTGTTGGGAGATTTTGGCGCAGCCTGCTTTTATGATCCAGCTGATCGCTTCCTCAGTCGATCGCTGCCCTCCCTGGAAGTTAGAGCATTTGGCTGCTTGCTCGAAGATTTGCTGGATCGATGTCGCCCTGCCCCCGATCATCCCGACCAGATTAAGGCGATCGAGCACCTGCGTCGTCTTCAGCAGGACTGTATGAACCCGGTTCCCGCTCTGCGTCCGCTGTTGCCCCAAATCTGCGCTGCTTTAGCGGCTTTCAACAATGGTTCATGAGCTACTGAATACTCATGCCTACTTTATATCAGGCTTCATATCAGACTTAATACCAGACTTAATATCGGAAAACGGTAGAGAAATGGTAAAGACACTGCCCTGATTCAGCTTGCTCTCTACCCGAATGGTTCCTTTATGTGCTTGCACGATCGATCGCGTGATTGCTAGTCCCAGCCCGGTTCCTCCTTTGTGCCGCGATCGTTCTTGATCCGCTCGATAGAATCGATCGAAAATATAGGGCTGTGCAGCAGCAGGAATTCCAATTCCGGTATCTTTCACCCGAATGACTGCCTGAGATTGTTCAGTCGTGAGTTGAATTGTAATCTGACCTTTTGCAGGCGTGTAGTGAATTGCATTACTGAGCAAGTTTGCAACAGCACGATACAGTTGCTCTGCATTTGCCAAAACATGAATTGTCGAAGAATCAATTTCTGTTACCAATGTAATCTCTGCTGCGATCGCCAATGCTTCAAACTCATCGACCAAATCCGTAATCATTTCATTCAAAGAGCAAAGCTCAAAGGCAGTTAAATAGCCTTGTTGCTCCATTTGAGTGAGCATCAGCAAATCCTGCACTAATTTAGTCAGGCGATAACTCTGACGACTCAAAATTTGCAAAGCTTCCTTCGAATCTTCCAGGGTTAACTGGTCAGAACGTAATGCGGTTTGGACGATCGCCTGTAAGGCAGCCAGGGGTGTCCGTAGCTCGTGGGCGGCATCAGCTGTAAATTGCTCCATCTGCTGATAAGAGTGCTGTACAGGACGCATGGCTAATCCTGCCAGCCACCAGCTCGCAAAGCCAATCAGTCCAATGGCTAATAAAGTGATCACGACCAAAGCAATTTCAATCCGCATGAGGTAGCGATCTAAGCTGCTTAGCGAGCCAGCCATTTGCATCGAACCCCACTGAACCCCGTAGCGAGTCTGCAAGGGAAAGAAAGAGTCATGATAATATCTTCCCTGACTATCTCGTTGCGTTTTCCAAAAATTTGGTTCTTGACAAACTGAATTGTCGATCGGCACGGAGAGATAGCCAACCACTTGCCTGGAATTAGTCCAGAAGCGAATGCAATACGGCTCTTCGGTTAGCCTGGATAACATATCTGCTTTACTCAATGCGGCTTCTGATTCGAGCAACTGCGATTGATTCAAGAGAGCAATATCAGACAGACAGTTAACCGATGTGCTGCACAAACCGGGCAACTGTTGGTAGGTGGCTGGCTCAAATGCTCCAGCTTGTTTGAGAGTTGGCTCCATCAGATTTTCGACGTCTCTGGCGAAGTCTGCCATGTTTCCCACCAGATTTAGCCATCGAGCACGAACGACCAGGCGATGAACGACCAGCCCGGAAAAAACAACAATGAGCGTCATGATCACGGTGTGCCACGCTGCCAACCGCCGTCTCGACAAGTAGAATGATTTGTTTTGTAATAATTGATTCTGCGATGGTTTATTTTGCATAATCCGGGTGCAGCCGATAGCCCATACTGGGTAAGGTTTCAATAAAGTCAACACACCCTTTTTCTGTCAGCTTCCGTCGCAGCAGGCGAATTTGAGCCGCAACAACATTGCTGCCGACCTCAGCATCCATTTCCCAGATTCGGGACAGAAGCTGGTCTTTGGTTACGATCTGATGGGGATGGTTCATAAAGTATTCTAAAAGCTGGAATTCTTTGTTTGTGAGCAGGATTGGCTCCAGTCTGCCATCGGGCTGCTGATAGTAAACGGTGCGATCGGTGTAGTTGAGCAAAATCTGCCCAATTTGAAGCTGCTGCACTGGGATGGCAGGCGATCGTCGCTGGAGTGCCCGCATCCGAGCAAGCAGTTCTTCCATCTCAAAGGGCTTGACCAGATAATCATCGGCTCCCGCATCCAGTCCCATAATCTTGTCCTGCAACCGATCTTTGGCAGTCAGCAGCAAAACGGGCAAAGGATTGTGCCGCTGGCGGAGTCGCTGGCATAGCTCAATTCCGGTGATGCCGGGCAGCATCCAGTCAACCAATGCGATCGTGTACTGGGTTCCTTGATTTTGGAGATATTCCCAGGCTTCGTTGCCATCCTGTGCCCAATCGACAATGTATTTTTCTTGCTTGAGCGCCCATCGGATCGCAGTTCCTAAATCCGGCTCATCTTCTACCAGTAAAACTCTCATTGTCCTGTTTAGCGTCGGCTATTTTGACCTTAGCACAGCCGTTCACCCTACTTGTACAGTACTTGTACAGTCGCTTATACAGCCTTTTTCACTTTCGTAGAAACCAGGAATGGAAAAGCTCTTGAGCCTGACCAGGACTTTGATTCTGGGTTCTGGCAGAAACCACATTGCTCGATTTCATACCAATTTTATCGCCGCCTGTCATTGTAAATTTACAAGCTGTTTCATCCCTGATTCAAATCCTATCGGGTTCAAATTTTATGTCGTACCATCTGCTGTCACTAGAACATTACCAACCTTCACTGCGGCGGCTGTTGTATCGCCTAATGGAACTCTTGATGCTGGGGGCGATCGTGACAGGCTACTGGATGTATGACTGCTATGAATCTGGTCAGGCAGCTTTAAAGCAAGCCCTGATCGATCTCGCTCATGCAAACTTCACCGGGTCAAACCTGAAGTCGGGACAACCTTACTAGCCTGTACTGCGGCGGGCATTGCATAGTCTGGTCGGGCTACTGGTGCTGGGGACGATCGTGACAGGCTACTGGATTACGGCCTTAGCTAAATTCCACATGGAGTAGTTTTTGCTGCTGTACCTGATGTTCTCCTCGATCGTGTCTATTTTATTGGTTAATGCCTTTCACTTCAGCAAGGAAACAGGAATGAATACACAGATATGCTGTCATTGGTTATTAGTTGCTGATTATTGATTTTTGATTAACGGTTATTGATTAACAATCATTCATGATGGGTGATTAGCCAATTGATAATGCGTGATCGATCGTTGACGAATAACGAATGACGGATAAATTTAGCTCTGGTTCAATCTGGCTCTCATTAATTTCCGGTTGATTTTATTTATCTATTTACCAACACATTGAGAAATCTGGAGAAAAACGATGGCTTTCCCTCATTCTGCTGCGTCGGCAACGTGGTTACGGTTAAAGGAACTGCTGCTTACAACGGCTCTGGGCTGGATTCCGCGTAAGCCAGGGATCGTGTTCCGGGGTTTTGCCTATCGGCAGTTGTTTAACCAATTGGGTCGGTCGGTGATGATTGACTACGGCGTGGAGTTGCGCCAGCCCAATCAGATCAAAATTGGCGAGGGTGTATATCTGACTCATCACGTTTGCCTTGATGCAAGCGGTAAAAATAATTCGATCGTGCTTGAAGCAGATTGCCATCTTGATAGCGGGGTTCGCTTGAGCACCATGTCAAACAATAGCCAGATTGTGCTGCATCAAAATGTCGGTCTCGATCGCGGCGTTGATATTCGTTCCCTGGAAAATGGATTGGTGGAAATTGGCAAAGGAACTTACATTGGTCCCTATGTGTGCATGGCAGGTCCGGGACACATCAAGATCGGCAAGCAATGTATGATCGCCTCCCACACAGGCATTTATGCCAACAATCACAACTTTGATGATTTGACTTGCCCAATCGTACTTCAGGGCGTGACCACTGAAGGCATTGTGATCGAAGACGACTGCTGGTTAGGGACAGGCGTAAAAGTGATGGATGGCGTGACGATCGGACGGGGCAGTGTGATCGGGGCAGGGGCAGTGGTGACAAAGGATATTCCGCCTTATTCAGTGGCAGTGGGCGTTCCGGCAAAAGTGATTTCACGCCGGGATAAGGATTTGCAAACTCAGCTTAAAGCAAGCCGCAGTGAATTTGTCATGAATTAGTCTTTATGCTGGGGTCGAAGGGGCTTCCTCTTTCCTTTTCAGAGGAGCGATGTAAAATGAAGCAATCCTGGCAGGCAAGACTGCATGATCAAGACTGCATGATTGAGTGAAGCGGCTGCGATCGAGTGTTCTGAGTGTTCTCTCAAAGAGTACTCTAGCAATGAGCAGGGTTTCGCTGAATGGCAGAAGCTTCTGCACGATCGAAGCTGCCTGGTTCAATGTGCTTGATTTCAAGGGACTTGATTTCAGGATGCTTGATTTCAAGAGGCTTGATTCCATCTGCCCAATTAAATTTGCTGCCCTGGCGCATGCTGCCAAAATTCTACAAGCTTGTAGAACGACTCAAAGTTAAGGAAGGGATCAGCAAATTTGTTGAACTGCTCTACTGCTCTGCGGTGAAGCAGCCCTCGCCCCTTCGCCTTAAACCTTTGCTGGCATGGCAATTCTACACGGCAACTGGATTACTCACCGTTCCTTTCCCAGCGATGCAGCCCCGCAACCCGATGCAGCAGATCAATATTTCTTGCTTTGGGGAGAAACCTGGCGGCGCGTTGAGCCGATGCAAAGTCATTCCTCGGTCAGTGAAGGTCACTCAGGGGCGATCGACTCAGGCGTAACTGATTTTGGCCTCAACCCGTTTTGTATGACCGAGGCAGAGCTGCGCGACTGGCTGCGATCGCTGCACCAAGCCCGTACCCTGAATTGGACGATTGCCGAATTTGCGCTGGAAGTGCTGATCCCAACCGGAAGCCGTTCCCGTAAACGAGCTGCTACGGTTGTAGAACCTGTGTCCTCCCCCCGCTGGCAGTCGGTTTCGATCGCCCTACCCACCTACCTTTTTCCTTCAGAAGACCCTGAACACAATTCGCCTGCGGTACTGCCCCAGCATTCAGTAGCAGATGTCTTGCCCGAAGAATCTCAATCCTCAGAAAATTTGCCTGAACTTCAGCTTCAAACCTGGCAGGTGCAGGGTATTCGCTTAACGATTGATGAAGCCCTCGCTTTTTTGCAGTCCCTTCCACTCAGTTCCGTGAATGACGATCTCACGTCCTGGATGGGAGCCGATTTGCGCTTCTGGTCGCACATCCGCCGCTGGCATTTAGACCTGATGGCACGCGCCAAGTTTTTGCCTTTGCTTCAGCCGCAGGACGATGGGGCGATCATTCACTGGCAGGTGTTGATCGATAGCGCAGTTGATCAGGCGCGCCTGGAGCAGTTTGCCCGTCAGATGCCGCCCCTCTGTCGCACTTATTTCTGCCGGACTGATGAATTGGAATTGTCCTGTGAAGAGCTAGAAAATTCGGTTTCTCCGATCGATGCCCACACGCTGCTGCTGAACTTTCTCAATCAGGCGACTCATACGCGGTTGCGGTCGGTTGCTGCCGTCACGCCGCTGCCCACCACCACCCTGATTAAAGATCTGCCGCTGAAGGAATGGCTTCAGGCATCGGGCACACAGCCAATTTTGACCGCCGATCCGGTGAGGCTCGATCGCCTGCAAAACACGCTGAAACAGTGGCTTGCTCCGGTTCAGCCCTATCTCTCCCAGCAAATTGCCGCCTTTCGCACCTGTTTCTATCTGCATCCGCCGAGGGAAGGTCAGCAGGACTGGACGCTGGAATATTTCTTGCAGGCAACGAATGACCCAGAATTTCTCGTTAGTGCCCGCACCGTCTGGCAGAACCCGGTGGCGCGGCTGGAATATCTGGGACGGACGATTGACGCCCCCCAGGAAACGTTGCTGGCAGGCTTAGGCTTAGCATCGCGCCTGTATCCGTTGCTGGAACCGAGCCTTCAGCAGCAACAGCCCCAGTCCTGTCTCTTGAATCCGCTCCAGGTGTATGAATTTATCAAGTCCACTGCCTGGCGATTGCAGGATAGCGGTTTCGGTGTAGTGCTGCCGCCCAGTCTCTCCCAGCAGGAAGGATGGGCCAATCGACTCGGACTGCGAATTCAGGCAGAAACGCCCAAACTTAAACCCAGTCAGCGTCTCGGGCTGCAAAGCCTGCTGAACTTTAAGTGGGAACTGACGATCGGCGGACAGCGACTTTCCAAAGCCGAATTCGATCGCCTCGTCACCCTCAACACGCCCCTGGTGGAAATTAACGGCGAATGGGTCGAGCTGCGATCGCAGGATATCCGCGCCGCCCAAACCTTCTTTGAGAGCCGCAAAGACCAAATGGCTCTGTCGCTAGAAGACGCACTGCGGATCAGCACAGGGGATACCCAGGTGATCGAAAAACTGCCCGTCCTCGGCTTTGAAGCATCTGGTGCCCTGCAAGAGCTGGTGAATACGCTGACCAAAGGCAACCAGAGCGTCGAACCCATCCCGGTTCCCGAAGCCTTTCAGGGAGAGCTGCGTCCCTATCAGGTGCGGGGAGCCTCGTGGCTGGCATTTCTGGAGCGGTGGGGCTTGGGAGCTTGCCTTGCTGACGATATGGGTTTAGGAAAAACCCCCCAGTGTATTGCGTTTCTGCTGTACCTTCTAGAACAAGACGCGCTGACCGACCCGGTGCTAATTGTCTGTCCCACTTCGGTGCTGGGCAACTGGGAACGAGAGGTAAAGCGATTTGCGCCCGATTTGAAAACTCTTGTGCATCACGGTGACAAACGCTCGCAGGGCAAAGCTTTTGCCAAAGCCGTCAAAGGCAACCATCTCGTCATCACCAGCTATCCGCTCGTTTATCGCGACTTAAAAGATCTGCAAACCGTTTCCTGGCAAGGCATCGTGCTGGACGAAGCGCAAAACATCAAAAACGCGGACGCCAAACAATCGCAGGCAGTGCGGCAGCTCCAGGTGCAGTTTCGCGTTGCCCTCACCGGAACTCCCGTCGAAAACCGACTGGCAGAACTCTGGTCAATCATGGATTTCCTCAATCCGGGCTACCTCGGGCCCAAAAACTTCTTCCAGCGACGGTTTGCCATCCCGATCGAACGATACGGTGATACTGCTTCGCTTAAAACCCTGCGATCGCTCGTTCAGCCCTTTATGCTGCGCCGTTTGAAGACCGATCGCTCCATTATTCAGGACCTGCCCGAAAAGCAGGAAATGACCGTCTTTTGTGGGCTGACTTCTGAGCAAGCCGACCTGTATCAGCGATTTGTCGAGCAGTCGTTGACCGACATCGAATCCGCCGAGGGCATCCAGCGAAAAGGTAAAATCCTCGCGTTGATTACCCGCCTGAAGCAAATCTGTAACCATCCGGCTCTGCTCGGAGACGAGACTGCGATGTCTAAAGCGGCTCACCTCGATGCCCACTCCGGCAAAGTGCAGCGGCTCGAAGCCATGCTCGAAGAAGTGTTGGCAGAAGGCGATCGATCCCTGATCTTCACCCAATTCGCTGAATGGGGCAAACTCCTGCAAGCCTATCTGAAAGACCGCTTCAGCCGCGATGTGTTCTTCCTCTACGGCAGCACCGCCAAGAAACAGCGCGAAGAAATGATCGATCGCTTCCAGAACGATCCGCAGGCTCCGCGCATTTTTATTCTGTCCCTTAAAGCAGGCGGCGTTGGACTCAACCTTACCCGCGCCAATCATGTCTTTCACTTCGATCGCTGGTGGAATCCCGCAGTCGAAAACCAGGCAACCGATCGTGTCTTCCGCATCGGGCAAAAGCGCAACGTTCAGGTGCATAAATTTGTCTGTAACGGTACGCTGGAAGAGCGCATTCATGAGCTAATTGAAAGCAAAAAAGCCCTTTCGGAACAGGTTGTGGGAACTGGGGAAAACTGGCTGACAGAGCTAGATACCGATGCGCTGAGGAATTTGCTGTTGCTCGATCGATCTGCCGTCATTGAGGACGAGGATTCCTAACTGTTCTCCTTCAGGTAAAAGCAAAGTGAGCACTGCTGAATCCAAGGATGAATGGTGGAGTCCCAAACCGCCCCTCACCCCCATCCGATAGGGAACTGCCAGTCCCTTCAATAAGTCCCTCGCCCCCAACAGGAGACTAGCGGCAGCGAGATTGAGGGGGAGGGTTGTAAAAGTGGGATGCTGCCTATGCGGTAGCACATCGTTGTGCGGGTTCTCACTAAAAACCCCAGCTCGATCGCACGTTTTATTGCCTTTTTTATTGCCTTTTTACAGAGCCGCTTTCCCTCCGAAATAATCGGTGAATTGAGGCAATTGGGTCGTGTGCAGGGATTAGCACGATCGATGAATTCTAAGGATTACAAATGAGGAATAGCGATAGTGAAAAAAACAGGCTTGTAAATGCTTTCCTTCAGCACAAACAATGGCAAAAAAAGTTTGAGTTTGAAAATTTTGATGCGTTTATGGGCATGATTAGCTCTAGCAAAGAAATTGCCTGAATCCAGAAATTATTTGATTCCAATCGTTGCTTTCTGACAAGCAGCTAGGGAATTTCTATGTCTTTTTCAGGCGGCTCTGTGTTGCTCAGGCATTAGTTCAGGAAGTTGTTTCCTGGCAGCTTCAATTTATGGATGCGAAGGAAGGTTAAGACCTATGGCGCAAGATTCAGGCTACAAATTTTCAGAGGCAATTAAGGTTAAGCTCGATCAAGGAAAGCTTAATCTTAATGGAGCAATCAGCTCCTCTGGCGAATTTGATATCTATCAATTTAAGCTCAAGCAACGCAGCAAATTTGATTGTGCTCTCAACCTTGACGATGACGATGTTGAGCTAGCTTTATTCGATCGTCGAGGCAATCAAATTTCGGTTTCAGACAATGATGACGGCGACGATGACGACGACAATAACTCAAAGTTTCGTACCCGTTCCAGAGTTCAAAACAGCCCGCTGTCGATTAAAAAAACGCTGAGGGCAGGACTCTACTTTCTGGGGATTCGATCGCTTGAACAAGACACTGAAACCGAAGCAACAGAAATTGAGTATTCCTGTGATTCTTCTGCAATCGAGCTACCCGGACGCACCCGCAAAGAAGCACTAAAGATCAATTCCAAAAAGCTGAAGCTTAAGGGATCTTACCGCTATTCGGGGACGCTCAGCAGCGACAGCCCAGTTGGGTTTTATCAATTTAATCTGACCCAACAAAGCAGTTTTAGCAGCTTCGTGAAAAGCCTCGGCGATGATGTGGAAATTGAGCTGTATGACAGCAATCAGCAGCAAATCACAATTTCTAACAACAGCCTTCAACTTCTGGATACGGGCAAATATTTTGTCAAGCTGAGCCTGAAGGTAAAAAGCGAAAGCGTTGATTATAAGCTGAAGCTGAAGTTTGATGCAGTGCCGATCGACTTTAGCGGCAACAATGTCAGTGCGGCTCGTGTTGTTTCCGCCAGTCCCAGTGTCAGTGTCTTCAAAGATTATGTTGGTGTGCTAGATTCAGACGACTATTACAAAGTGAATATCGCATCGCCGAGCAGCCTCAATCTAGTGCTAGATGGTTTAGCAGCTGATGCCAATTTGGAAGTGCTGGATCAGAGCGGGACGGTGGTTGGCAGTTCAAATGTCCCAGGAACCGCAAAAGATCTGGTCAACCTGAGCCTAAAGGGTGGCACTTATTATGTGCGTGTCACTGCGGGCGCAAACGCTTCAACCAGCTACAATCTCAGCTTTACCTCTGCTCCACTAAAGCTATTTGGCTTGACCAGTGAGGGCACGAATGTGGTTGCGTTTAACCCCGATCGCCCCACCGACACGGTTCAACTGGGCATTACAGGCTTGGCTGCTGGAGAAACGCTAAAGGTAGTCGATTTCCAGTCCTCAACGGGTGACTTGTTTGGTTTGAGCAGTGCTAACAAGCTCTACAAAATCGATGTAGCAACAGGGGCGGCGATCGCAATGACGCTGTCCACGTCCGGCACAACTTCTACCACGCCCTCTACTGGGACATCTACCAATCCACTTGCCCTGACAGGCACAGCCATCGGGTTGGACTGCGACCCCACCAGCGGCAACATTCGGGTGGTCACCGATGCCGATGAACATCGTGTCCTGACGCCAGTATCCGGCTCAACCAATACCTTTACCGTTGTTATGGATACAGCCCTTGCCTATGCAACAGGGGATGCCAATGCTGCCCAAAATCCTAACGTAACGGCTTTGGCCTATAGCAACAATTTCAGAGGTTCGACCTCTACAGCCCTGTATGGTATCGACACTACTCTGGATGCCCTCGTGCGTCTGGCTGAAGTGACTGCTGCCGTTGTGCCTGCTCCTGGTAATCTTACAACCGTGGGTGCGCTTGGTGTTGATTTCAGCCCCAGTGCTGGTTTTGATATCTTCACCGACAGTAACCTGAGCAACACGGCTTATGGAATGTCGGGTTCTGACCTGTATAGCATCAATCTGACTAGCGGTGCAGCAGCGAAGCTAGGAACAGTGGTGGTCAACGGGATACCCACTCAGCTCGTTGGCATTTCGAGTCGCGTTTAGGTCTGAGAAAATCTCCGAACTCAAACTCGCCCGAACTTGAAACGATCGGCGAAAGCGATTCAACAGAAGTTCAATGCAGCCCTGCTAGGAAGGTTTCGCTTTCATTGGCAGGGCACTCTTTCTTGGAGCAGGGCAACTCTTTCTTGGAATAGTTGGGAATCCTAGCCTTAAGAAACCACGCACAATTTTAGTGCCAACTCTATGCTGTCGTTCCCGAATTCTGATCATTCTTTTACTCAAGAAACTTTACTGCTCCGTATTACCAATCGCATCCGGCAATCCCTGGAGCTTCAAGAGATTTTAACTACGACCGTTGCTGAAGTCCGAGCCTATCTGGGAACCGATCGCGTAAAAGTCTATCAATTTCAACCGGATGGGCACGGAATTGTGATCGCCGAGTCGCTGAGTAGTGATCGCTTACCTTCGCTGCTGGGGCTGCATTTTCCGGCGGATGATATTCCTCCTTATGCTCGCGAACTGTTTGTGCGGGCACGCCAGCGTAGTGTTGTGGATTTGAGTACCCATGCGATCGGCATCAGTCCGCTGAATTGCCCGGAAACCGGGGATCTGATCGATCAAACAGATATTCGCTATCGTCCGGTTGATCCGTGCCATCAAGAGTACCTGATGGCAATGGGTGTCCAATCTTCAGTCGTGGTTCCGATCGTTTTAGAAGGCGAAGCGGCAGGTCCGTACCACCCCCCCTCGCTCCAGCCGCCGAATCAGCTCTGGGGGCTACTGGTTTCTCATCATGCTGAACCGCGATCGGTAAGCGAGACAGAGTTGCAGTTCATTCAGGCGGTGGTGGATCAGGTGGAGGTGGTCATTGCCCAGTCGATTCTGCTCGACCACGTTCGTGCCCAGGCGCACCAGGAATCCAATATTAATCAGGTCACTGCGCTGCTGCAAACCTCGCCAATGGTGAACTGGCAAGATGTCCTTCAAGCCGCAGCAAGTTCGCTGGAGGCAGACGGCAGGCTTTATCTCGTTGCCAGTGAACAATTACCCACAGAGTCCCCCAGAGAAATTTATACGATCGGTGAGCAGCCTGCCCTGCTTGATTCCATTCAGCAGCGATCGATCGAGGAAAATTTACTCTGGCAGAAATATATGTGTTCAGGAATGGATACATCTGTAGATGCGACGGGCCATCAGCCCTGGTCAGTGGAATGGATGCGTACCGTTTACGCACTGGGAAAACCCGCTCAGTCGATCGCGACTACGGCTTCCTGCTGGGCAATTCACGACATTTATCAAGAACCTTTATTTCGTACGCTTGCCCCCTTCTTTAGCAACACGACGATTCGCAGTGCCCTGATCATTCCGCTCAGGCAAGGCAGCCAAATCCTGGGCTGTCTCACTTTCTTTCGCCGGAGCATTGATACCGAGACACTATGGGCGGGGTATCACAATCCTGATACTCGTCAGTTAATGGCGCGGCAATCGTTTGAAGTGTGGAGGCAATTGAAGAAAGACCAGGCACAGGAGTGGACAACAGCAGAGATTAAATATGCTCAGGTTTTGGGAGAACGGTTTGCAGCCACGATCAAGCAATATCGTCTGTATCAGCAGGTGCAAGGTTTGAATGCCAGCTTAGAGCGGCAGGTCGAGGAACGCACTCAAGAAGTGAAACACCGATCGGAGCAGTTAGAACGATCAAATACCGAGCTAGAGCGGCTGGTCGAACGGCAGACCATGTTTGTTCAAATTGTGGCAAAAATCCGCGACTCACTGGATATTGAAACGATTTTTAGAACCACAACCGAAGCAGTGCAACATCTGCTAAACACCGATCGCGTGGTGATCTATCGGTTCGAGGCGGATTGGAGCGGGGAGTTTGTGGCGGAATCGGTTGCAAAGGGTTGGGATGCTCTGCTAGAAAAGCAGCTCGACAACTCAGCATCACGCGACAATATCAGCGATTGCACTGTGAAAAAATTGGGTTGTCGCTCGGTAGATACCTATCTGCAAGATACGCAGGGCGGGCACTATGGGCAGGGGTCAACTCAACGAGTGGTCAAAGATGTTTATGAAGCAGGTTTTTCACCCTGCTACCTGGAGGTGCTGGAGTTTTATCAGGCAAGAGCCTATGTAATTGTGCCGATCGTCCAGAGTGAGAAACTGTGGGGATTACTCGCCGCTTACCAAAACTCAGGTCCGCGCAATTGGGAAGATCTGGATATTGCGCTAATGCAGCAAATTGGTTTGCAGCTCGGAGTCGCGCTTCAGCAGGCAGAATATTTATCCGAAATTCGGAATCAATCAAAACAGCTTGCAAATACGTTAGAAGAACTTAAACAAACTCAAACTCAATTAATTCAAAGCGAGAAGATGTCGAGCCTGGGACAACTCGTGGCGGGCATTGCTCATGAAGTCAATAATCCGATCAATTTCATTTACGGCAATTTAGCACCGCTTCAGGAATATACTCAAACCCTACTCGAACTCCTCCAGTCTTATCAACACCACTATCCTGATCCGATGCCCGCTCTGCGCGAACAGCTTCAGGAAAGCGACCTCAGCTACATTCAAGCGGATGTTCCCAAGCTTTGTGCATCGATGCGAATTGGGGTAGATCGAATTCGCAGCATCGTTTTGTCCTTGCGAAATTTCTCGCGTTTAGACGAATCTGAAGTCAAATTGGTTGATTTGCAGGAGGGATTGGAAAGTACACTGCTGATTTTGCAGCACCGCTTGAAGCCAGCAACTTCGGGAACTGCGATTCGCCTTGAGAAACACTATGGTAAACTCCCCCCTATAGAATGCTACGCCGGACAGCTTAATCAGGTGTTTATGAATTTGATCAGTAATGCGATCGACGAATTACAAGCTGCTGCGATCGAAAGGGATGCATCATCTGTAATTACGATCTCAACCAGCTGTATTGATCAGGATTGGGTTGCAGTGTCGATCAAAGATAACGGACGAGGAATTCCAGAGCGGGCTGAAGCCAAATTATTTGATCCCTTTTTCACCACTAAACCCGTTGGGCAAGGCACGGGATTGGGGCTATCCATTAGCTACCAGATTGTGAAGAAGCACCAGGGACATTTACTTTGCCAGTCTCAGCCGGGCAAGGGAACAGAATTTGTCGTAAAGCTTCCTGTCAGGCAAGCAGCAGCACCCTGACCTGAACCGCCCGCTTACCTGTGGAAGTGACATTGGGCAATGCCTGATCTATTTCTACTGAGGGCTGATTGAATGAGCGTTGCAATTTATATCGCATCGTGAATAAAGACAGCGACCTAGAGGTGGCAGCAGCTTGGTGAGCAGAAATGCGGTGCAAAGCAGTCCTCCCTGGGCAATCGATTAACATGCGGAGTCTGAGGGAACCATCATGAAGCGCAACGCTCCTCCTGGTTGGATTGGTGTTGGACTAGCGTTTTATGCCTTTATTGCGATCGCGATCGCAGAAGGTGGTTTGGGCGTGCTGCTGCCCTCGATTCTAGATACCTACAACCTAACGACAGCAACCGTAACCGCCCTGTTTTTTAGTCAAATTAGCGGTTATGTGGTGGCAGCCCTTACCAGCAGTTTATTGAGTCACCGCATCGGGCTGGCTCGAATGATTTTGCTGGCAGCCGTGAGTGTCACCACCGCGCTGTGCATCTATGCTTCAACGCCCTATTGGTGGGTCATGGTATTCACCGGAACGCTGCTAGGATTGGGCATTGGGCTGATTGACGCAGGCATTAACACGTTCATTGCCGATAAACAGGACAGCGGCAATCTGATGGGATTGCTTCATGCGTTTTATGGCATTGGAGCACTTTCAGGTCCGGCGATTGCGACAATTTTGCTAACGCAGGGAGTGAGTTGGCGATCGGCGTATTGGGTGTTTGCTGGAATGGTGCTGCTGTTAGCCATTGGCATGGTGTGGGTCGTTTCCCAGCGTCATTCGTTTATGGATTCATCCGCTCTGCCTTCTGATCAAAGCGCGAGAACCAATCTGCATCTGGCATTAAAAGAACCGACTGTGTTAGTCGCAGGGCTGCTGTTGCTTGTCTATGTGGGTACGGAAGTCTCTGTAGGAAATTGGGCTTTTACGGTGCAAACCCTCAGTCGCGGTACATCCGTTGCGATCGCAGGATATAGCATCACCGCCTACTGGTTTGGACTGACGCTGGGACGATTAACAATGGGGCAACTGATAAGACACATTGGCGCAATTCGGCTCATTGATGCGTCTCTCGCCTTGCTCACCGTCGGTCTGCTGATTTGGTGGCTCTTGCCTGGCCAGCTCTGGAGTTTGCCGCTGATTGGGTTCGCGCTGGCTGCTATTTTCCCAGCCACAATTTGGCTGATGCCCCGTCGAGTTCCATCTGCGCTGGTTCCAGCGGCGATCGGCTTTTTAACGAGCGTGGGCAGTGTTGGAGCGGTGAGTATTCCCACCGTAGTTGGCTGGTTGGCAGACAAAATCAATTTGGAAATCATTCCGATGCTGATGGTGCCACTGGCGATCGTCATGATGATCCTGCATCGCTGGCTCGCCAACCATACCGCTCGTCAAACCGCTGAACACCAATAATCAGGAAGGGTGCGGCGGGCGGTTTAATTCTTTTATTAAATCCAGTCGAGTAATATAACTAGCGTCACCTTACTCAAATCTGCCCGATCGCATAATCGTCACGATCAGCCACAAGCCCAGCAGGCTGGCAGCCGCAAAGAAGATGTTGCTGAGCAACTGAAGCTGGGGTGTTTGTTGTCCACTGGCGACGATCGCGGCTCCGATGATCAGCGAACCCACTACGGTACTAAACGAGCGGCGATTGGCAGATTCAGCGATCGTGCGGCGCAAGGCATTGAGATCCTGAATTGAGAGATTGAGCTTGAGCGTTTCGGAGGTGAGACGATTCAGCAGGAAGGCAACCTGGCGCGGCGAGTCGAGAGACAACTGCTTGAATTCCAGCGCGGTTCGCAGAGCAGACTGTAGGGGGTCGTTGCCGACCAACTGGCGGCGAAACAGGTCACTCATGAGCGGACGGACTTCTGCCATCAGGTTGATGTTTGAATCGAACTTGCGTCCTGAGCCTTCTAAGTTGGCGATCGACTTGGTTAAAAGTCCTACGTTGCTGGGCCAGCGCAAGTTGTTGATCCGGGCTGCTTCCAGAATTTGCCCAAACGCTTCGCCCACGTTCAGGTTTTCCAGGCTGAGACTGTAGTATTGGCGCAGGAGGCGATCGTAGTCTTGCTGAAGTTTCGCCAGGTTAATCGGTTGGGTTTGATCCATCCGGTCGGCAAGCTGAAGCGAAATCTGGGCACAGCGCTCGGGGTCGAGATCCATAATTGCTAGCACCAGCTCCACCATGAGCGACTGCATTCTGGGATTGAGGTTGCCCATCATGCCGCAGTCCAGAATTCCGGCTCTGCCATCTTCCAGGTAAAACAGATTGCCAGGGTGGGGATCAGCGTGAAAAAAGCCGTCTACAAGATACTGCTGCAAAAATGCCCGAAAAACTGTTGTCGTAAAGGCGCGGCGTTCTGCTTCTGGGTCGCCGTTAAAGCCAATGCCTTTTAGCTTTGCCTGCAAAATGGGTACGCCATCCAGCCATTCCAGCACCAGAATTCTTTTGCTGGTCAGCTCATGGTAGACCTTGGGAACGACAATTTTATCGGGGTCAAACCAGCGGCTTTTCGACAGGTTGCGGCGCAGATCGTCAGTGTAGGTGGCTTCCTGGGTAAAGTCGAGTTCATTTTGCAGCGATTTACTAAACTCGTCTGCCAGGTCGGTGATGTTGTAGCGTTTGCCAAAGTCAGTGGTCGAGAGCAGTGCCGCAATTCGCCGAAATACGGCAATATCTCGCGCAACGACGGCTTCAATACCAGGACGCTGAAGCTTAATCGCAACGGGCTGTCCGTTCTTGAGTATGGCTTTGTGAGTCTGGGCGATCGATCCGGCGGCGATCGCATTAAAGCTCACCGACTCAAACAGCTCCTCAAACGGCTGGGGAAGCGACTGGCGCAGCACGATCTCAATGTCATCCCAGGGGACGGGCGGCACATTGGACTGGAGCTGGCTCAACGCCTCAATGTAGCGGGGCGAGAGCAGATCGGGGCGCGTGCTGAGCAACTGTCCCAGCTTGACGTAAACCGGGCCCAGATCGGTCAGAATATTGCACAAAACTTCAGGAGCTGGAATCTCAGGTTCGCCGCCCTTGCCCAGTGTGAGAACCTGGCGCATATAGTCCCATCCGTGCCGGATAAAGACTTCGATAATTTCGCGCTCACGAATGCCAGAAGGCAGGATTGCGGTCATAGCTTTAAGCAGGTAACTTTGGCCGAATAACAGATAAAGAGCAAATCGATCGAGCAGTTACACTTCTTCACGATAGCGCAGCCCGCTCAGCTCAGCAAAAGACACTCGCGTTTGAGAGCTTGCCCTGCTAAACTGCAAATCTCTATCTAGGATGGAAAATAGTTCTGTTTTAATCAAACCTCTGGAGGAAGAGATGAACTTGATTCGCATTATTTGCGCGATTTTTCTGCCGCCTCTGGGCGTGTTCCTGACGGTTGGGATTGGCAGCGCGTTTTGGATTAACCTGCTGCTCACGCTGCTGGGCTACATTCCGGGCATTATTCATGCCATCTGGATTATTGCAAAACACGATCGCGGTAGAGCGATTTACTAGATTCACGAACGGATTGGCTCACTGAATCTTTGTTGATCCGCTGCCAGTTTCTATCAATTCATTAAACCGCTAGCGTTCTGCATAACCTGTTGCAGTTGGGCGATCGGCAGTTGGGCTTGGGCAAAGGGATAAGGATGCGTTCTCAGTTCAGCATCTCTTTTTCAGCTGCCCACTCTCGCTGCTGGCAGAATCGCTCCATTTTTTCTTCAAGGTTGCTTTAAAGGAACCAAAAGTGCTGCATCGTCCCCTAAATCCCCCAGCTTTGAGGGACTTTGGATATTCCTCCGAGCCGTTCGTTTCCCCTTCCAGAATTGGCCCGTTAGAGGGGTGGTTTGGGTCACGATGATGGCTTTTTAAACATCCTCCTATCTCCCGCTCCGTCTGAAATTCATTCAGTTAGCTGCTATTTATAAAAAAATCTTGTGTTCTGGCGTTCTTTAGAGTGACGCAGATTGAAGCGAAAGTTGATCTTAAAAACAATAAAAATTGTTGTGATTGGTTTATCTGTTTGGCTGTGAAATCAGTTGTCAAATGAGTGGTCGACTGTAATCAACGGAGAATGAATTGGGGGATGCAGAGGACGATCGCTTGAGCTTGCGTTCTCTCTCAAAACAAATTGAAGCCACTCGTTTAGATGTCCGTTTGTAAAGAAAGTCTGCCTGGGTGTAATGAGTTGAAAGGAGTATCTAGCAACACCTGTACAAGCTGTGATAAGTGTTATCGTCTTCTGTCAAACGTTCGGCAATGATCTAGAGTCAAAGAGCGTTGTGTTAATTCTTGAACTTTTTAAACTTCAGGTGATGTTATGGAAAAGTTAACGCATTACCCAATGGTGATTGGGAGTGACTTTATCACGACGGGCAGTGAAGATTTGATTGATCCGGCATCGGGAAAGCCGTTTGCATCAGTGGCTTGGGGAACAGTTGCCGATGTCGATCGCGCAGTGAAAGCGGCAAAAGTGGCCCAGAAAGAGTGGGCAGCTCGTTCTTGGGGAGAGCGAAGCGTTGCTTTATTGAAATTTGCTGATGCGCTGGAAGCAAAAACAGACGAATTAGCAAGATTGGAAAGCCAGAATGCGGGCAAACCTCTAAAACTCACACTGGGCGGCGATATCCCATTTGCGATCGACAATCTGCGCTATTTTGCTTCAGTGGTGCGGCGGCAAGAAGGCGTTGCCGGAGGTGAGTATGTAGGCGGATTTACCAGCTTTATCCGGCGAGAGCCGATTGGGGTTGTGGGCGCGATTACGCCGTGGAACTACCCGTTTATGATGGCGATCTGGAAGCTGGCTCCGGCACTGGCAGCGGGAAATGCAGCCGTGATTAAACCTGCTCCCAACACTCCTATTACGACGATCGAGCTGGCTAAAATCGCGCTGGATGCTGGCTTGCCCGCCGGACTGATCAACGTGGTGACGGGCGCAGCCGAAGTCGGAGAAGCGATTTGTATCCACCCTGACACGCGCATGATTAGCTTTACGGGCAGTACCCGAACCGGAAAGCGCATTGCAGAGCTGGCGAGTTCAATGGTGAAGCGCGTCACGCTGGAGCTGGGCGGCAAGGCTCCCTTTGTGGTGTTTAGCGATGCGGATATTGAAGCGGCTGCAAGAGGTGCGATTCCGGCAGCGTTTATGAATACGGGACAGGACTGTACGGCAGCAACCCGAATCTATGTGCAAAATGAGGTATTTGATCAGTTTTTGAGCCGCCTGACCGAGCTAACGCAGCAAATTAAGTTTGGTCAGCCCTTTGCTGAGGATACGGATATTGGTCCGCTCACCAGTGAAACTCAGCGACTTAAAGTGCATGGGTTCGTGGAAGAAGCGCGTCAGCAGGGAATTAAGGTGGCAACGGGTGGCACGCTGCCCGAAGGAGAAGGCTACTTTTATCCGCCAACAATTCTGGTGGACGCGCCTCAGGCGGCAAACTGTGTGCAGGAAGAAATCTTTGGTCCGGTAATTGTGGTGAATCGATTCACCGATGAAGCCGAAGCGATCGAGCTAGCCAACGATATTCCCTACGGACTGGCAGCCAGTGTATGGACGACGAATGTGCAGCGAGCGATGCGGGTCACGGCAGCCCTAGAGTTTGGCACGGTTTGGGTAAACGATCACCTGCCGATCGCCAGCGAGCTACCACACGGTGGCTTTAAGCAAAGCGGCATGGGTAAGGATATGTCGTACTATGCGCTGGAGGAATACACGATCGTTAAGCACGTCATGTTTGATATTACGGGCGATCAGAAGAAGGCATGGCACTCGGTGGTGTTTGATGGCTAATTTGCCGTTGATTCTGAAGGTTGAGTTTTGGGAGAGTGGTTGAGCCGTGTTCTAGGTGCTATATCGCCCCCTAAATTCTCTACTGTTGGGGGCTTTGAATCAATAGGAAGCCTTCTGGTATTGAAGAGTTGAGGGCTGCAAGGTTTCGATTTCGATCAGGAGAAAGGTTTATGTTGTACCGCTTCAAGGCACTCCTTTTAACCGGAGTTCTCAGTTTTTTAGCGATTGTCTTAGGCGTGCCTGCTGCTCAGGCAGAAAATTGCACTTTATCGGCGATCGTTTGGGAAGGTTACACCGATTCGTCTTTTGCTCAGACTTTTGAGCAGCAAACGGGCTGTGCTGTGAAGGCGACTTATGCTGGATCGAGCGACGAGATGTTTGCCAAGTTTCGTACCGGAAAAGGTCGCAATTATGACATTATCTCGGCGTCGGGTGATATTACGGAGCGGCTGTATCGGGCAGGTTTAGTGCAGCCGATCGACCCCAGCAAATTGAAAAATTACGATTCAGTATTTTCGTCGTTTCGCGGCGGCAACTGGAATACGTTTGATGGCACACCCTATGGCGTAACGTTTGCCTGGGGTCCGAATGTCATGGTTTACAACAAGGAGAAGGTTAGCTCGGAGCCGAAGAGCTGGGATGTGCTGTTTGACCCGCAGTATGCCGGGAAAATCTCGCTGCCGGATAACCCGATGACGATCGCCGATGTTGCGCTGTGGTTGGGCAAGCCCGATCCCTATCATCTGAGCGAGCAGGATCTGGCGGAAGTGAAGGCGAAGCTGCTGGAACTGCGTCCTCAGGTGCGAAAGTTCTGGACGACGGCGGGAGAACTGGCGAATCTGTTTCAGTCGGGAGAGGTGGTGATTGCCCATGCTTGGCCCCTCACTTATACGCAGCTCAGCTCTGAAGGGTTTCCGGCTGGAACGGTGAGTCCGAAAGGCAAACTGACCGGATGGACAGATTCCTGGATGATTTCTAAGAATTCGCGCCACGAAGATGCAGCTTATGAATGGGTTGATTTTATCCTCAGCGGCGAGGGGCAAAAAGGCGTGATGGATGTGACCGGATATTCGGGCGCGACCGAGTTAGGGGCTGAGGCGATCGGCAAAGACCGTGCTCACGCTTTATTTATGGATGATTTGTCGCTGCATAGACAGATCAAGATGTGGCAGAGTGTGCCGAACTATGACCAGTGGGTGCAGGTGTGGAATGAGGTTCGCTCCTAGCGTTTAGCCAAATCTGATCCTGCTACAAGCTTCAAAAAACTTCAAATTCCTCTGTTCTTTCCCAATGGATGAGGCAGAGGAATTTTTTAGGCTTTTGCTTTTCGTTACAGGTATCCTGGCAATTCACAACATTGCAAAGAAATGGACAAAGAAATGGATGATGCTAATTCGGGATTGGAAACCTGCTCTCAACCATTTTGCGACTGAGTTTTGCGACTGAATTGGGCGATCGCTTGCCAATCTAGCTTCCTGCACCCTGACACAAACGATTTGACATACCCTTCCTAATGCTTCAGCGATGTCCTACCCCAAACTGCTGTACCTGTAAAAATGATTGCATTACTATCCTGACAAACTGCCCCAGAATCAGCGATTGCCTGGGTGACTAGCAGTTGCACCATTTCTTGAAACGTGTCATGGGTGGCGATTTTAATTTGATATCCAGGATATTCAGCCTATTTCAATCCTTGTCTAAGGGCAATGAAGGGTTGAATATCCCCTCGGGCTTCTGTCGTCAAAATCGTAATTCTCCGAACGACTTCAGTATGAGTTCCTTAATGGGTTACCAAAGCTGCAAATCGTACTTAGTAAAGATTTCCTCTAAAACAGTTCGATCAGGTGGAAAGCTAGTAATTCTTGCACCAACTTCTTGATAGAATTCGGCAGCGGCAGCAGGTGAAACGATGATCAGAACACGAGCGATCGGGGAAAGCACCTTAAAGGTATGCACAGCATTTGTAGGAATGTGGGTCACTGCACCTGCTGTAACAACATGCTTACGACTACCTAAGGTGACTTCGAGTTCGCCTTCCAGGATGTAAAACGTTTCCTCCCAAGGATGGCTATGGAGTGGTGGTTCTCCATGCGCCGCATCGATCATCTCAAACATAGCGTACTGACCATTCGTATCATTTCCAGTTAGCTTCCATACGAGTGTGTGAGTCAGCATAGTATGCATATCCCCTTCACCAGATGCAAGGAGTTTAGGTTTAGCGTGCTGTACTGCAGTCGTCATAGTGCTTCTCCAAAAAAACAAATGGTTTACTCGTTGTTGATTCATCGGTCGAACCGAACAGCTTGTTCGATTGGTTACATAGTAGGCTGCGTATTCCGGTTGCAATTCACCCAATTGGGTAGCCTTTTTAGACCGTACTGTATGACACGATGGATGGATTTGTTCAGGTTGTGTTGTGCCTGAAGAAGCTAGGCAGGCTGGCAAAGCAGAACAAATTTTGCAGGGAACTTTACAAGAATTTTTGCGAGATGGCTATGCTGTTGAGGTTATTCTATTAAGGCAATTCTGCTAAACACAGAGGAAGTAGACATCGGAGGGCAAAAAGACACAACGGAGCTTGTCTAACTTAACGATTGGTTAGTTTTTGCGACACAATCGAACTTTGTAAATGCCGTATTCGGGGGCAAGCTAGGATGAGGAAATAGGCGAGCTAAAGTCTCTGTTTTATCTTTGCTTTAGTTCACCCAAATTCTTCAAATTCTTACTCAAACTTCTGCTCAAATTCTTGCTCAAACTTCTGTGACTGTTATTCCTGCTCGATCGCCTCGTTCTGATCAAACTGGGCTATATGCATCTTTGCTGCCGCCCCTGCTGTGGATGTCGCTGCTGTATTTTATTCCGCTCGGATTGCTGCTGATTTATAGTGTCTGGCAGCTGGAATCGTTTGAGATTGTCAAGACGCTGAGTTTGAAAAATTTTCAGACGATCGCCACAAACGCTGCCTACCGCACGGTAATTTTGCGAACGGTGCTGACTGCGCTGGGGGTGACGCTGATAGATGCGGTGATCGCGCTGCCAATGGGATACTTCATTGCAAAGCACGGCGGACGCTATCGCGGGCTGCTAACGATGCTGGTGATTTTGCCGCTGTGGTCGAGCTATTTGGTGCGCGTCTTTGCCTGGAAGATTATTCTGGGCTATAACGGTGTTTTGAATACGGCGCTGCTGTCGCTGGGCATTTTACACGAGCCGAGTTCGCTGTTTCTCTACAACCGGTTTTCGACGCTGCTGACGTTTGCCCATGTGTGGCTGCCGTTTATGATTTTGCCGATCGTGACTGCGTTTGAGCGGTTGCCCAATTCGCTGCTGGAAGCTTCGGCAGATCTGAATGCAAACCCCTGGACGACGTTTCGACGGATTATTCTGCCGCTGGTCACACCGGGCGTCCTGGCAGGGTCGATCAATGTGTTTTCGCTGACCATGGGCGATTTTATTACGCCGAGTCTAGTTGGCAGTCCGAACGGGATTATGCTGGGCAACCTGATTGCATCGCAGTTTGGCGTAGCGTATAACTGGCCTCTGGGTGCAGCGTTTGCGCTGGTGGTGATGACCATTGTGTTTAGTGGGCTGACGATCGCCCTTCGCAAAGGGGCAAGTTTATGAACAAACAAGCTGTACGGGAATTGCCTCGGTCTCAACCAAAACCCTGGTTGCTGGGCATTTGGACAGTGCTGGTGTTTGTGTTTTTGTATTTGCCGATCGCCGTCCTGGTGCTAATGAGTTTTAACCGATCGCGCATTTTGTCGCTGCCCTTCAAAGGATTTACGCTGAACTGGTATCAGACTGCACTTCGAGACACGGCTTTGCAGGTCGCGCTGATCAATTCGATCAAGGTGGCAGCGACGGCGACGATTCTGGCAACGGTTTTGGGCTTGCTGGCGGCGTTTGCAGTATATCGGTATCAGTTTTTTGGCAGAAATGCCTTTCGGATCGCGCTCAATTTGCCGATTTTGCTGCCGGGAATTGTGACCGGAGTGGCAATGCTGGCGTACCTGTCAGACCTAGGGTTTGAGCTATCGCTCTTGACGGTGATTCTGGGTCATGTGGTGTTTGGGCTGCCTGTTGCCTTTGGTCCGATCGTGACGCGATTAAGTCAGTTTCCCCACAGTCTGGAGGAAGCTGCTTATGATTTGGGGGCACTGCCGGGGCGGGTGTTTATTGACATTGTGTTTCCCTACATTCGCAGTGCGATCGTGGCGGGTGCGCTGCTGGCGTTTACGCTGTCGTTTGATGAGGTAATTGTGACAATCTTCCTCACCGGACAAGATAATACGCTGCCGATGGAGATTTGGGGCAGACTGCGAACCGATATTACGCCGGAAATTGCGGCGATCGCGACGCTGATTTTGCTGGGAAGTGGGGTACTGGTGCTGCTGAGCCAGCGAACCTCCCCCGCGGACTAACCTGCGGCGAATTAAGATAGGGAGAAGTCAGGAGAAAAACATGAAGGCGAAAAGCGTCGTTTACCTGGAGTCGGTCAGCAAGATTTACCCATCAGCAAAGGGTGAAGTTTATGCAGTGCAGGATGTAACGATCGACGTGCAGCCGGGAGAGTTTTATTCGCTGCTAGGGTCGAGCGGTTCCGGGAAAACGACGACGCTGCGAATGATCGGTGGGTTTGAAATCCCGGAATATGGACAGGTGTACATTAGCGGAGAACCCGTGACGACGCTGCCGCCCTATCGCCGCAATGTGCATACGGTGTTTCAAAACTATGCCCTGTTTCCGCACATGACCGTTGCCGAAAATATTGCCTATCCGCTAACGATCGCCAAACTGCCCCGTGCTGAGATTGCGCCCCAGGTAGAAGCGTCGCTGAAAATGTTTCAGATTCAGGAATTGGGCGATCGAAAACCGTCTCAGCTTTCGGGGGGTCAGCAGCAGCGGGTGGCGTTGGCGCGGGCATTAATCAGCCGTCCGAAAGTATTGTTGTTGGACGAACCGCTTTCTGCGCTGGATGCCAAAATTCGAGAAGAAGTGCGGCAAGAGCTAAGAGAGCTTCAGCGTCGGCTCAATCTCACCTTTATCTATGTAA
Organism: Leptolyngbya sp. GB1-A1; assembly: GCF_039962475.1. Lineage (NCBI taxonomy): Bacteria > Bacillati > Cyanobacteriota > Cyanophyceae > Leptolyngbyales > Leptolyngbyaceae > Leptolyngbya > Leptolyngbya sp. GB1-A1. The sequence continues at coordinate 37,681 of NZ_JAMPLI010000020.1, forward strand.
CGCACGACCAGGAAGAGGCTCTGGCTTTATCCGATCGCATTGCCGTGATGCACCGGGGCAAAGTCGAACAGATCGGGACACCAAAGGAAATTTATAATCGTCCGGCTTCGCTGTTTGTGGCGCAGTTTATCGGCAAAGCGAATTTTCTCACGGGAACAGTACAGCAGGTGGATGAAGGAATGGCGATCGTCGAAGTTAACGGTCAGTTGCTCAAAGCAAGCCTACCCCGTGACCGCTTCGCTGATCAAAATATCCAGATTAATCAAACAGTGACGCTGATGATTCGTCCAGAACGAATTCAGATCAATCAAAATGCTTCTGCTGATAACCGGGTGAGGGGAACGATCGAATCAATTACCTATATTGGTCAATCGTTGCAGATTCAAGCGAAGACTGATTTGGGAATGCTGATGGTGACAGAACTTTATAGCGGAGGCGATCGATCGGATGAAACGCTAACGCTTTCCTGGAATTCAGAAAATTGTGTGGTCGTTCAAAAGGAGCATTAAACGCAAATGAGCCGTCAGCTAATTTCTTCGGGTTCATCGTTTGAGCGGGAAGTCGCGTATTCCAGAGCAGTTGTGGATGGAGGTTGGGTTTTTGTTTCTGGGACAACTGGATTTGATTATCAAACGATGACCACTTCTGACAATGTGGTTGAACAAGCCGAGCAGTGTTTTCAAAATATCAATGCTGCCCTGATTGAAGCAGGATGTACGCTGCAAGATGTGGTGCGGGTTCGCTACATTCTGCCAGATCGCGCTGACTTTGAGCCTTGTTGGAGTGTGTTTCGGCGGTATTTTGAAAATGTGCGTCCTGCGTCCACCATGTTTGTTGCCGGACTTGCCGACCCGCGCATGAAGATCGAAATTGAAGTGACTGCTCGTAAACTGACCGCTCGTAGATTCTAGAGTGCAGAAGCAATAAGAAAGCAGGGGCAAAACTCCTGAGAATCATGCCCCCACATCTTTTCACTCCTATAGTTGTGATCTGCGGTTTTAGATACGGCGATCGCGACAGAACTAAGCGGCTGCGAGTATCGTTTCAGCTTCAAGTGGTGCTAAAGGGGCAGCAGTGCGGATCAAACCCTCTATCTTGTGAACGAACTTGTTCTCGGTGAAGTAGGCTCTATACGCTTCGCGGGCATTGTGAGCAATCTGCTCTGCCTCGTCAGGATTTGCCAGATAGTAGCGGCACTTTTCTTCGAGATCTGCAAAGTCCCACCGCACCGGAACATAGGTTTTGCCAGGGATAAAGATATTGGGTTCAACATCAATGTGATCGACCAGAGGCTTGATCAGCAGGCATCCGTGGCAGGCTGCTTCATAGTCGCGCCAGGTAATTTCTCCCCAGCCAAACGGGCTAAACGCAATGCGACTCCGCTTCAGATCGTGCAGATATTGCCGGGATGAGATGGTTTGCTCACCCGAAAATTCGCCGCTCACCGAGAGCGTATAGTCAGAAGCCATTCGCTTGAGCGCTTCGACACCCAGCATCCGGTGCTGACCATACCATTCCAGGTTGTTTCTTGGCCCGTAGGACACGTGACAAACGACATCGATGCTCTTTTTACTGCCCTGGTTCCAGAACATTGGCTTATGGAACAGTGCTTCCTGGAACCGCTTGGTCAGGGTCACGAACCAGCCCGTTTCGATTCGGGATTCATAACCTGCCGGAACTTCAGATTGGACAGACCAATCCTTAATGTCGTATCCCAGCTCATTCACTAAATAATCGGTGAGGACCGTCCCCCCCTTCAGCGGGTTCAGATATTGGCTGACATCCTTGAGTCGCTGATACTTCAGGAAGCGATCGACATAAGGCAAAACGCCGAAAAAGCGGCTGCTGGTTTGATCGAACGGGTCGATAAAGACAATCAGCGCATTGGGTTGACGATCGCGAAACTTCTCCATCACCAGGGTGACATCGCTCGGATTCTCTCGCCAGCAGGGGCGCACGAAATACGCATCGGCGGTTTGCAGGCTTGCCGCTTCAATCTCTTTTAGAGAACGCGCATCAACATGCTTAAACTCAAAGCCCAGTTCGCGACGCAGACATTGCCGATTATCAAAGAACGGAAAGAGCTGGGAGAACGGAATCGAGTCCGTCTTGATATCTGTGCTGCCGATAACGATTGCTTTCATACTGCTTCTGATGAGGAAAGGAACGAAAAATGGCTGAAACCTGGCAGGAGTAGGGAGGCTTTGGAATACGCGCTAAGACGTAAAAGTCTGCCAGCAATCTATAACCAATTGCCAAACTGGTTTCACTGATAAATCGTGGTATGAGCGACGGTGGCTGTGCTGAGATCTACCCTTCCAGGAAGAAGCAACCTCTCTCAAGAAGCGGCACAATAACTTTGTAATGTGGCTCTGGAAAGTAGTGTTGCACTGATAAATCTTTTACAACTAAATCTCCTGCAACCAGAGACCTCAGCAGATAAGAGCCATCGATAAGCTTTTCATAAAGAAGTTCTACCGTATCTACTCTATCCGTACTGGTGAAATCCGATATGCCAGCATTATCACCAATGTCACCCGCTCTAAGCAATAGTTCATAGACTGGAGAATGTGAAGAAGGGGGGAAGTTTTATGAAGAAGAGCTAAAGCGACCGAGTTGGACGCCTGGTAGCTCTAATATATTCCTGGAACATTACTGGAACTAGCTATGTCAGTATTATTACTATCCTGCTCGCCTTTCGCAATAATGGATGGACTAGAAAAGGTAAAGAAGCGAGAGAATTTCGTAAAGGAAGTTTAAAGCTAATTTTTAAGGTAAAGCACCCAAGAGAATTCAGTAAAAGAACTTTATAAAGCTAATTTTTGATGAAAAGATAAGTATCTGGCTTGGACGGATGGCAGCATGATGATGGCACAAGGACCCCGTTGTCCTGGGTGATGACTGCCAGCCTGCCTTACTTGTCCCTTGTCCGATCGATTGAAGCTGCTGGAGAGCAGTGTTCCGCATGGGGAAGCGGTTGAGCAAACTGCCGCAGCGCAACCAGACTTGCCCCACTTCCCAGACTGCCCAGGATGAGAAATAAGTCATTTAACGGCAGCACAGCAACGAGCAGCTGTACCCCTGCCCCCCCTAAGGTCATGCCCCCGTCAAACCCGGCGAGAAAAACGCTGTACACCCGACCGCGAACCGCCTGCGGAGCCGACAGCGACACCACGGCAGACAGCACCGGAAACAGAGAGCCAAATCCTAGCCCATAAACGATCGACCATAGCATCAGCCACTCAGGCGCGATCGATAGCCCTATCAACGCCGTCCCCGAACAAAAGATGCCCAAACTCACAATCCATCGGCGAGAAAGGCGGTTGCCCCATCGCCCCAGCCCAAACCGAACCAGTACCGCAACCAGTGCATTCAGGCTATAGAAGAGGGCAGCATTCGGCACAAACAGCGGTAGAAAAGTCACGACTGCGCCATGCAGAAATGAATTTGTAAAAAACAGCAGCGTTGCGTCTCTCACCGGATAACGGAGAATCGTCTTCCAGGGAAAGCTACGGTTGACGATCGCCTGACGGTTCGGCGGTGGAGAGGACGATTTCCAGGGCAGCGGCAGACTGAAAACAATGCCAACCAGCGTCAGAACTCCCATCAGCAGCACCGTGTGGGAAAAGCCGCCCTGCCGAAACACCAGCGATCCCAGCAGCGGACCTAGCGAGAAGCCGATCGTATTACTCATTGCCAGATATCCCAGCAACGCCGTCCGACGCTCTGGGGGAACCAGATCCACCAGCAGGGTTTGAGAAGCTGTGCCAAATGCCGCCTGACTAATACCGTGCAGCACCCGCACCCCCATAAGCCAGAAAGGAGTCGGCGACCAGAGATAGAGCGGCAAAATTGCCAGCATGATGCCCAGCCCTATCCACAGCACCGGTTTACGTCCCCAGCGATCGATTAGCCAGCCAATGGGCGGACGAAAAAACAGCAGCCCGATTGCCATTGCCCCCACTACAAACCCGAGCGGCGCATCTTGCCAGCGTTGGTTTACATAAAGCGGCAACACCGGAAACAGCACCGTTACCTGTGTGAAGTACACCAGCATTCCGATGCAGATGCAGAATAAGGACAAGCGATGAGGCATACCTCATCCTATGGTTTTTCTGCCGTTTCTGCGGGTTTGGGCAGGCTCGATCGCCCCTTCCTTCTCCAGGTGAGGCTATTCTGATTGAGCTGTTTCAGATAGAAATTAGGTTGAGTGATAATGGCTTCTGCGAGATCGATCGCCTGCTGGAGCTGCAATGCGGTGAGCTGTTGGTAGGCGGGAACCTTACCGCGTTCCAGAACTTCGTACCAGCATTGTCCCAACAAATTATCGAGGATGATGCGCTGAAAGCAGTGGTTATCGCTGACGGGAAACCTGCGCTGTTGTGCAAGCTGGGGCAGAGTACGATTCGTCAGTTCAAGATAGCGGCTGCGAAGTTCAAGCAGATGGGTCATGTGGATCAGGCTTAGAAGAATGGGGCGTGCAGGGCAGGAGGTATTCGGTTTGCTGATGGTTAATACGCCAGTCAGCGGCTTGCTGCTGGATTTGCGCCAGTTCTTCAGATGCGATGCGATTTAGGTTGAGCAGAATGTGCTTCATGCGATCGTTGTTTTGGAGCTTGGAATGGTGCCGCGCCAGAAAGTCCCAGTAAAAGAAATTGAACGGGCAGGCATCCGCTCCGGTGCGCCGTTTGGGGTTGTAATCGCAGTGCTTGCAGTAGTCGCTCATTGTGTTGACGTAGTTCGCTGAGGCAGCGTAGGGCTTAGATGCCATCAGTCCGCCGTCGGCGTATTGTCCCATGCCAATCACGTTTGCCTGCATTACCCAGTCATAGCCGTCGATAAAGGCAGTGTGGAACCAGTCCTGCAATTCCTGCGGTGAGACTCCGGCGATCAGAGCAAAGTTGTTGAGCACCATGAGCCGCTGAATGTGATGGGCATAGCCGATTTCTTTCACCTGATGGACAACCTGATGAATACAGTGCATCTGGGTTTCACCTGTCCAGTAGAAAGCAGGCAAGGGCTGCTGGTGGTCGAAGAAATTGCGATCGGGATACTCCTCGCCCATGTAGTGATAAATGCCGTGCATATATTCCCGCCAGCCCAGAATTTGCCGGATAAAGCCCTCGATGCTGCTGAGCTGCCATTCACCCTGGGGATCGTTGTACTGACTGTCGTAATAGCCCTGCTCGGCTGCCTGAATCACCTCGATCGGATGCAGTAGTCCCAGATTGAGATAGGGCGATAGCATCGCGTGCCACAGGGTTTGCTCGCCTGTGATCATCGCGTCCTGGTACGGTCCGAAGTTTGAGAGGCGGGTTTGAATAAAAAAGTCGAGCACTTGCCTTGCCTGCGATCGCGTTACTCCCCAGCGAAAAGGATCGATCTGCCAGTAGGTGTGGCTCTCTTTGAAGGCGGGGGACTGTTTGAGCCAGTCGATCACGTCTTGGGTAATGGCATCCGGTTCAAACCAGAGGGCTTCGGGCAGCGTTAGTTTTCCTTTGGGCGGCTTGCGATTTTCGCGATCGAAATTCCACCGACCGCCGAGGGGCTGCTTCCCCTGCATCAAGATATTGAAGCGTTGCCGTCCCTCGCGATAAAAGTCCTCCATAATCAGCCGCTTGCGGGAGTCTGCCCACTCCGTGAAGGCTGTCTCTGTCCAGATAAAGCGATTGCTGGGCGTGAAGGTGACCGTGCAGGGGAGATCAAGGGATTGAATCAGCAAGCGAAAGGGGCGATCGGTGGGGGTCATCACCCGCAGTTCGGTAATCCTATATTCCGCAATCCAGGCTTTGAGCGGCGTTTCAAAGTCTTCCTCGATTCGATATGTTACCTGCCATCCGGCTTCGCGAAGCTCCTGAGCAAAGTGGCGCATCGCCGACCAGACCAGGACGAGCTTTTGCAAATGGTAGGGCAGCTTTTGCGCGTGGCGAACAGATTCAATCAAGAGAACAGGCGTTTCCTGCTGACGCGAAAGACAGCTTTGGAGCGCAGATTGTTCTAGCCAGAGCTGATCGCCAAGAATCCAGATGCCGATCGTCATTGAGAAATGAGGGGGTGAGGAATTAAGGAGTGTGAGCGGTTCCATTGTCCCCTAAATTGCCCAGGCTGAGGGGCTTGGACATTTGGAGGAGAGCCTTTTCCTGAATTCGCGATTGTAGCGGCATCGGCGATCGCAATTGAGCCAGCCTAAAGGACTGGAACGAAGCTTACCGCTCAAACAGAACCTTGTAAAAATTTCCTCAAGCCGCGATCGACTTTTGCTTACTTTTCGCTGATTTTCGCTTCGGCTTTTCCGCTTCGGGCTGCAGGGCTGCGGTGTAAGCTTCTAGGACGGCGAGTACGGCGCGTTCTTCCTGACGGAGTTGATATTTAGCAGCTTCCACAGCTTCGATCGCCTCTTCAAGCTCGATTAGCGATTGGGTCAGGTCAAACAGCTTTTCTTCCAGGTAGGCATCCAGAATACTGGGGTGGACGTAGTATTTGCGACAAGTGGCTGGACGATTGCCCAGGCGTTTAGCGGTGTTTTTGATAGCTTCGGTAACGTTCTTTTTTGCCTGCGTTTGAGAAGAAAACAGTCCGATCATGTGCAGTTCTTGCAGGGCATGAACCGTGCCCATCCAGGTACGAAAATCTTTGGCAGTGAAGTTCTCTTGGGTAATCTCGTAAAGATAGTCGTTTACGTCTTTAGAGTCGATCGTCTGACGTTCACCGTTTTCGTCGATGTATTGAAATAATTCTTGCCCCGGTACATCACGACAGGATTTAACAATGCGGGCTAAGCGTCGATCGCCTAATTCAATTTCGTGTTCTACACCGCTTTTTCCGCGAAAGTGAAATACAATCTTCGTGCTGGTGACTTCGATATGCTCATCACGCAGCGTGGTGAGTCCAAAAGAATCGTTCGTTTGGGCATATTCTTCGTTGCCCACCCGGATCAGGGTTTTCTCTAAAAGCTGAACTACAGTTGCCAGCACTTTTTCACGGCGCAGACCGGGCAGGCGCAGATGGCGATCAGTTTGTTCGCGAATCAGGGGCAACGCCTGAGCAAAGCGCACCATGCGATCGAATTTAGTTTGGCTGCGGATTTTGCGCCAGTCAGCGTGATAGCGATACTGTTTGCGTTCTTTTGCATCGCGTCCGGTTGCTTGCAAGTGTCCGTCGGGTAATGGACAAATCCAAACGTCTGTCCAAGCGGGCGGAATAATTAATGCTTTGAAACGCTCTAGTTCTTCAGGATCCTGAATTGGACGACCATCTACGCCAAGATACACAAATTCATCTCCCGATCGTTCTCGACGAATGCCGGGAATGGTATCGCTAACATAGCGTAAACCAACTGCTTTAGCGGACTCGATCGGACTGATAGTAGATTCGGCGCTCAACATAGATTCTGATCCAAAAGATTCTGCCCTAAAAATTAGAAACAGGGCTAGATGCGCGATGCAATCTGCCCCTTTGTCGCTTTTTGGGAGGTAAGTTGAAACGTTAAAACGAGTTTGTGGTACAGCCTCGATCGAACGAATCAGTTTGGTGTTTTTGATGCTTAACCGACCGTCACCTGGCTGGTATCAACATTTGTTGCACCACTTACTCCACGGGCAACAGACGTCATTTTTTGCACGATTTCCTGATTTGGGGCTTTTCCTTTCAGAACAACCGTGCCGCCTGTTTGAGCCACATAAACCGTGTCAATGTCATCAATGCCCGGATCTTGGTCAAATGCCAGCGCAACTCGCTTTGCCAGACCGCTCTGATCGTATTCCCCGTTCAAGCCAACCCGCTCCGGAGGAATTGATTCCTGACCGCCTTGAGCTGCCGTTGCTGCATTACCGCCTTGAGCTGCCGCTGCTACATTTGCTTGAGGCTGAGCCTGAGCTTGATTTTGCTGAGGCTTCTGAGCTCCGAATAATCTTTGTAGCCAACCCATTGGCTGTATCTCCTCAAAATGGTGTTCACTATCCGTCCGCAGACGATACTTTTATTAGAAACAATTCATTGCAGTCAGCAATCGATCTAGAGACATAGGGAGTTTTTACCCCCTTATCTCGCTGCTTGAATCCTGCTTGAATGCTTTTTGCTCATGCCTGATCTAAGCAAAGCGAAAGAAAACCGATCGCCTTAGTTCGAGCAACAATTAGTTCGAGCGATAATCTGCATCTCGCCAGCAGCGAGGCAGCTCTTCTCCAGAAGGAAAAACTAGCGTGTCTTTCCCAATTTCTTCGGGCGGCTGTTCTTCCTGACCTTCCTGAATTCTGCCTTTAATCGTGTCGTGCGACGGGTTGATTAGCTCTTCTGTATCCATCACTTCGATTAATACACCCGTTTGTTTGTCTTGTAGAATCATTGTTTTAAGTTGAGATCTTTACTTTACTTTGAAAGTAACGAATGAAAGAACGGCTTATCCTCTATCAAGAGGGACAGTTTCCATAAATAGGTACCGAGAAATTGGAGAAATTGGATAAGTCCCAGGAAAGAAATCCGCTCAACGATGAGCAGACTTCCCTCGCAGGAAGGACGGTTGACGAAAACAGAATCCGATACGGTAAGGGGTAAGTTCGGTGAGAAGTGAGTCCCTGCAACGTTCCCTTGCTGAATCGGTTTCTTGCTGAATCAGCAGAACGACTTTGTGAGAACTGCTCTGTGACCAGAAGCTTGCGACTAAAGGCTTAAGCTGTGTGTTTTAGATAAAATTGGCAAACCGCTATGAGTAAACAGGTTATTGATCCACGAATTGCTCGACGAAGTGATCGACGACGCGAAGCCGTAATTAATCCTCATCCCGACCCGATCACCGGAGAAACTGGATCGCACCCGATCGCAACTGGAATTGGGGCAGGAATTGTCGGCACAATCGGGATGCTGGTGGGTTCTGTGACGGGTCCGGTGGGAGCGATTGCAGGCGCGGCGATCGGCAGTATTTTAGGTGGATTAGTGGGTAAGAGTGCTGCTGAAGCCACCCATCCAACGATCGAAGATTACGACGTGCAGGTGATTGAACCGCGCGATGTTCCCCGTGGAAGTGTTGCCTCGCATCGCCGAATTGAGCCTGTTTCTGTTCAAGCGGTTTATGCTTCTGGGGCCACCCCGCCAACGGTCGAGCAGTCCATTATTCATGCGGCGCTGCGCGGACGGAATTCTCTGGTTGCTAACGAAGATCAATACTGGCAGCAGCATTACACGGCACAGCCTTACTATCAATCGGGGTTGACCTACCGGGATTACCAGCCTGCATATCGTCTGGGCTACGAAGGCTACACGCGCTATCACGGCACAGGCATGAGCTACGACGAAGTTGAACCCGAACTTCAGCAGCAGTATGAGCAAGAGCGGCGATTGTCCTGGTTAGGTTGGGAGCAAGCCCGTCCTGCGGTGAGAGCAGGCTGGCATCGACTCGAGCAGGCATTTCGCGGTCGCTAATCCTTAGGACGAGGCACTTTCAATCGGGGAACTGGGGGACGATCGAGCAACTCTCGCCAGAGGGTTTCGTAGCGGTGCGTCATTGTTCCCACTGTGAAGTGAGCCAGCGCTGTATTGCGGGCTTGCTTACCGAGCTGATGCCGAAATTCGGGATTGTCTCGCAGGCGTTTGAGCGATCGAGCTAAGCCGTCTACGTCGTTTTTGTCGATCAGCAGCCCTGTTATCCCATCCTGAATCGCTTCCGGCATACTGCCAACTCGGGTTGCAATAACCGGACGCGCCGCCAGCATGGCTTCGACCATTGCCAGGGGAAACCCTTCCGATCGTGAAGGCATCGCCACCACGTCAAACTGGGGCAAATAAGACTGCGGGCGATCGACCCATCCTGGCATTTCCACTCGATCGCGAATGCCCAGATCGCTTGACAGCTTTTCCAGATTCGATCGTTCGCCGCCATCTCCCAAAATCACCGCCCGCACCTGGGGAACCCGTGCCACTGCTCGTAGCAAAATATCGTGTGCCTTCATCGCATCGAGTCGTCCGATACTGCCGACGGTGATTTGTGCTGGGTTCTGATATGCAGGCAACTCCGGTTCGCCCCCATCCGGCACCCCATTAGGGATGGAAATCACACTGTTTCTGCCCAGCGCGTAGAAATCTTCCATCTTAGTTGCGCTTGCCTGACCCACTGCCACATGAGCATCCGATCGCAAACAAAGGGCACGAGTTCGCCACAGGGTCAGCATATCCGTTGTCCGCAGGGGAAGCTGATCGACCCGCACCACCCGCACCTTAGGTAAGGACAGAGCTGCAGCTAAACCGATCGCCCCCGCCCAGGGTGTACACAAGTTGCAGTGAATAATATCAGGATGTAGCTGTTGAAATGTGCGGCGATGTTCTAAGAATGCTCCTATACCAGAAGCAGGAAGAATAAAGCGATCGATCTCTGAACGACTCGCAGCAATAAAATGAACAACCTTTTCATCAACACCCACAACAGTCAGATGAATTTCTGAAGAAACGGTTGCAGCCAGATGCGATAAACTGATCTCCGCGCCGCCAATTCCCGCAGAGTCTGTATAAACAGTGACGCGCAAAGGTGAAGTCATTTCTCTTTCAACTCACATCGCGATAGATTTGCAAATGTTTCTCAGCGATATCTGACCAGGAAAAAGACTGGCTGAACTCACAACCCACCTGAGCAAGATTTTGACGCAGTGAAGCATCAGACAGAATATGAGTAAGCGCAATCGTTAATTCTTCAACGGAACGGGGAGGGATAAAATAAGCGATCGAATCTGGCAATTCTGGATCAGGTGGACTTGCATAAGTCGCAATAACAGGAAGTTGATGCTGCATTAATGCCAGAAGCGAACCGCTCTTGAGCGTCACGCCATGATTAAAAGGTAAGACTCCGATATCTATACCTGATAAGTAGTCGGATACCGATCGCTCATCTAAATATCCGGTCATGTGAACGCTTGGTTGAAGTTGAAGAGAAGCAATGTGAGACTCTAATTTTTCCCAGTAGCGATCGGCTTCTGTACCTCGCAGTGCCAAACTTTCTACACCGCCGATCAGAAGCAGTTTTGCTCGCGGAATTTGAGTGATTACTTGCTGAAAAGCAGACAGCAGCGTTTCCAGTCCTTTTACCGGGTGCAGGAAGCCGAAAAACGCCACAAGCAGTGAATCGTTTGACCAGTTTAACCGCTGAAGAATTCGTAATTTTGCGTCGGTTTTATTGTGTTTTGCTTGCTCGATGTTGGGGGCGATCGGGATGCGATGGAGCCTTTCTTTTAGGGCAGGAAGCCGTTTAACGATCACTTGTTCTGCATCATGGTTTGTCGTAATTACGGCATCACTCAACGTGAGCAGAAAGCCGTCTTCCTCATCCCACCAGCCGCGCTGCTGTCCCCATTGCTTGAGGCGATCGAGCCACTGGGCAGGAAAATAGTCTGGCTCCCAGTTCCACCAGCCGTATTCGTGAATGGTGGTGACAATCGGCTTGTGCCAGCGCGTAAGCCGCAGCAGCAAAGGCAGCAGAAAAATCGATCGATCGAAGCCGTAGGTTCCCGCTGCGTGTTGCAGGTGCAGCAGGTCTGCGTCGGTTTGATGAATTGCCCGAACCAGGGAAAAAAGTTCGGTGATGTGCCAGCGATCGATCGCGCCTTTCACGGTTCGCTCACTGCCATTTGCAACCGATCGAGTGGTAAGGACGATCGACTCAACCCCGGATAGAGCCAACCTTTCGCGCAGATGCTGAGTGTAGTGTGCAACTCCGCAGCGATCGGGCTGGTAGGTTCCGGCAATCAGGGCGACACGCATCAGCAATTCTCCACAAAGGGAAGTTCAGATTCCAGAACAGGTTCCAGGACAGGTTTCAGAACAGAGAGGGCAGCCTGCACGATCGCTTCTGGCTCGATATCCAGACACTCCAGGTGGTAGGGACAGGCAAAGGCATAGCAGGGGCTACACACCGTCGGACGACGCAGCAGCCGAGAAGGACTATAGCGGGGTTGCCACTGGCACTCGTATTCGGTTCCGGCAAACATGACGACATTGGGCACTTGCAGCGCATCCACGATATGCATGGTTGAAGTGTTGTTGGTCAACACCAGTTTTGCGTTGGCAATCAGGGCAACCAGTTCCGGCAGGGTTGTCATTCCCATCAGGTCAACCGCTCGATCACCCAAAATCGATAAAATCTCCTGCGATCGATCGCGGTCTTTTTCAACGCCGGTGACAATCACTGACCATCCGGTGAGGTCGCTGAGACGACGGGCAGCTTCCGCAAAACGATCGGGGGCATAGTTGCGCGACTGGCAAGTTGTCCATGGATTGAGCAGCAGGTAGGGTGTTTCAGCAGGGATGCCTCTGGTATGCAGCAGATGAGCGATCGCGGTTTGTGCTTCTGGAGGAATGTGCAGCGACAGGGCGCGATCGGTGACGGTAAACCCGATCGACTCGACTAGTCGCAGATTGCGATCGACCTGATGAATTTCGTCGGGAGCAGGCGGAACAGCATGGGTGAGCGTTCCCAGATCGGTTTCTTTGGATTCGCCCAGTCGTAGAGGAATGCCTGCCAGCGCACAAATGAGAGCTGCCGGATGGGGACTCTGGCTAAAGCTAGTGAGAATGATGACAGCATCAAATTGCCTTTGTCGCAGCCTGTCGATCAAGTTCCATTCTCGTGCCGGGTCAAAGTCCAGCCGTCCGAGATCCTGCCACAGCACCCGCCAAGGCAATCCTGCATCAATCCAGGGCAGCAAAGGTTCCGTGAGCATTCCGCCTGGACTTGCCATCAGCGTAATCTTTGCATCAGGCAGATTTTCCCGCAAGGCACGTAGCGTTGGGGTTGTCATCATCACATCGCCGATGTTGTCCAGCCGCATCACCAGCAGATTCTTCACCGATCGCCAGTCAGAATTTGACTCCGTGGGGGAGGGGGGCAAGGGCGTTAAAGAGGCAATGGCTCCTAAAGGGGAACTGCTTCGCCTTGGATCAGGAGCTATTTCTTTGCAACGGGACAGCAGCGATCGCGCAGCCTCCAACACTTGCGCCGGAGTAATTTCATCCAGGCAGGTTTGCCATTCCAACGGACAGTTGCCGCTATACCAGCAGGCTTGCTCGGTGAAATTGTGAATTCGACGATCGCCGCACTGCGGATAGCCCTGAAGATTTACATGGGGTTCCGGCTGCCCATAGCGTCCGTGCCAGGAAGGTCCCAATAAGGTGATAGTGGGCGCGTTGACTGCTGCCGCAATTCGCACGGGTCCGGTATCCGCTCCGATGACCAGATCGGCAAACGAGAAAGCGGCTGCTAACTGCCGCAAACTACCCCGCTCCCAAAGTGAAACTTTGCCGTCTGAACCATTGCCACCTATTGCCTCTGCGATTTGCACTGCCTGATCGCGATCGGCTCCCACCACAATCTGAATCGACGCGCCGTACTGCTGCTGAAGGGCTTGCCCAAGCTGCACAAAATCAGCCTCCGCCCAGCGTTTGATCGCCATTCCTGCATCAATGCAGAAGAACACTAGCGGACGATAAGCTGCCCCGATCTGCCGCTGTGCCTCCAGCTTCTCCAATACTGTCAGATGAATCTCTGCCTGACGCTGCATCAACGCTGGCTGGATCAGTCCCTCTTGCTGAAGGATCGCCAAAAATCGATCGCTCACCAGTTCATTCTCAGGCGGCGATCGCCAAAGATTCGTGACGACCCGCTCCGCGTTTGACTGCTGTACCGCTTCTGCAATGCCGTCATAGGTGGTATCCGTGACGATAAGATCAAACGATTCGCTGGCAAGCAGGCGATCGAGCGAAGCTCTTGCCTCGCCCCGTGGCGCAATCACAACCTGATCGATCAGCGGATCGGTCTGCAAAAGCTGCTCCCCAGGAGCAAAGGTGAGAACCGTGACACGAGCCGCCGGATGGGACTTTGCCAGTGCATGAATCGCAGGCAGCGCAATAATCAAATCACCAATGCCGCCCAAGAGTTCGATGAAGAGGATGCGGTAGGTGTCACCCATAGATCTAACACCAATTAAATTGAAAGCAACTGTGGTGCATCATTATGCCGATCGTGAATGGTTGTCGGAATCTCCTGGTGATACACGCCGGAGGGCATCACGCCACAGCCACCGTAGGTAGACATGACTCGAAGCTGCGCCAATACGTCTTCGCCGCAGTGGTTTTCTGGCAGGTCACGCCAAAACTCGAAACTGCCCACGTTTAGCAATTTGGCTCGATCGTATAAAACGCAGCCGCCGATCCAGGCAACGCGATATTTGCGAGGGCGATCGGGCGTAATGTTATGCTGCTGCTGGACGTGATAGAGATTTGCGGCGTTGTGTAGTTTATATCGCTCCCATTGCGGCGTTCCCGATCGCACGATTTCTGGCTCAACTGCTCCTTCCCACCACTCCAAAATTTGCTGATGCGGACGGACATCCTGCTTGAAGCTTAAACCGATCACCGCCGAGCCGACAAAACCACACTGCTCCTGCTGAATCGTCTGCATGAGTAGCCCGATGACCCACGGTTCTAGAATGAGATCATCGTCCAGAAACAGCACATAGGGAGCCGTTGCCTGATCGAGGAGAAATTGCCGATGTTCTGCGAGGCCGCGCCGAGGTAGATGCCTGTGGGTGGCGATCGAATGTCCGTGTGCTTCCAGAACGCGCAGGGCTGCAATCACTTCTCCAGACTGGAATGTGTTGTTCGTTTCGGTTTGATCGGAAACAATCACGCGAAAATTAGTAAACGTCTGAGCGCACAGACTGGTTAACGTGACTGCTAAGGCAGCAGAACGATTACAGGTTGGAATCAGAACATCTAAAGCCGGATTCATAAAGACAATACAGAATGATTTCTAATTAACCAGCAAGAATACGATGCTAATAATTTGAAACTAACAAGGAATTAAAGAGCCAGTATCGATCGCAGGAGATATATCTACCTCAGAGAGCAATTCGATCGCCGCCTTAACGACATCATTAGGATCAACAAGTCGCAAACAGTGGTGATGTTCTTCAGGACAAACGCTCTTATAACAAAGGCGACAGGGAACTTCATGATACAGAACACGATTGGGAACACGCCAGGGAGTATGCTGAAGATTCGTTAGTGCATATAGGTCTACCACAGGCGTACCCACCGCAGCCGCCAAGTGAGCGGGTCCAGTGTTATTAGAAATAAGCAGTGGGGCGATCGACAACAACGCTGCCATCTCCGATAAATTGAGGCGATCGACCAGCGAAACAGAATTTGCCTGCATTTCCGTCTGGATGAACTGCACCAGTTCCCGTTCCGGCGTGGTTCCCGTCAAAATTACCTGCAAGCCGAATTCCTGCACGAGTCGCCGCGCTGCGATCGCAAACAGTTCGGGTGGATAGCGACGCGAAGGAGCCGTTGCCCCCGGATGAATTACAACCCACGGCTGCTGTAAATCTACCCCCTGGGCTGCTAACAGGTGGCGAACGCGATCGACTGCTTCTGCGGGGATCTGGAGCTTCATGCGATCGTCTTCGAGGCTGAAGCCAACACTGCTGACCAGATCAAGCTGTCGCTGTACCTCATGGCGAATCATCTGTTCCGGTTCCGGGTCTTTGATCCAGTCGGTCAGCAACTGATAGGAATTTTCGTGACAGTGCGCTAGCCGCAAAGGAATATCCGCCATGTAACACAAAAACGCCGACGGCAAAGGATTTTGGCTGTAAACGGTAAAGACAACGGCAGCATCAAATTGCCCCGATCGCAGCTGCTCGATCATTTGAAATTCAGGCTGGCTATTGGGTCGTGGTGCGGTCGCTTTGAGCCAGGGAGCATCGTAAACAATCACGTCATCGATTTCGGGAATCAAGGGGGCGATCGTTGCACCGGCCTGAGAAGTCATCAGCGTGATTCGGCGAGGAGAATTAGAAGATGCTTTTAAGGCACGCATTGCAGGCGCAGTCATTAACACATCTCCGATCGAATCCAGCCGAACGCAGAGAATATTTTGGGCAGTGTTCCAGGAAATAGACATGGGAATGGAGTCAGGAATAGAACGGGGAATGAGTTAGCGATAAAGCTGGGGTGGGGATGGGGCAGCAGAAACAGAACGAATTTGCTCGATCGTGCGCGTGGTCGATCGGTTTTCCACAAACGAGAGAATGTGAACAACACCGCCCAATTGCTCAACCAGGGGAGCTTCCGGCAATGTTTCTCGCGTATAGTCTCCGCCTTTGACAAACACGTCGGGGCGAATGATTTCAATCAAATGGTGGGGAGTCAATTCAGAAAAAGGAATCACATAATCCACGGATTCCAAAGCAGTTAAGACGGTGAGGCGATCGTCTAACGCATTCACAGGTCGCCCCATTCCCTTAAGCTGACGCACGCTTTCATCGCTGTTCACGCCGACAATCAGCACATCACCCAACGCTTTTGCCTGCTGTAGGTAAGTGACATGACCGGAATGCAGCAAATCAAAGCAGCCGTTGGTAAACACAATTCGTTTTCCAGCAGTGCGGTGTGCTTCAAGGCAGCGAACGATTTGAGCGCGATCCAGGATTCGCTTGTTGGATACCGCAGGACGATCGGGCTGGAACTGCTGCCGTAATTGATTCGCTGTGCAAACGCTGGTTCCAGTTTGCTGTACCACTATCTGCGTTGCTGTCTTGGCAATCTGAGCCGCGATCGACACCGAAGCCTGCGCCGCCAAACTCAATGCCAGAGCTGTAATAAACGTATCACCCGCCCCAGAAGTGTGATTCGCAGGCACAGGCTGAGCTGGAATCTGAATCGGAGAACTCCCCGTCTGAAATAAAACTGCGCCTTCGCTATCCAACGTTACCGCAACGATTTTCGCGCCTGTGAGTTCCAACAATCGATCGCCACAAGGCAAAACTTGAGCCACCCGATCGCCCTTCTGAACAGGCAGTTCGAGGAGGCGGATTGTTTCCCCATAATTCGGCTTGACTGCCGTAGGTTTGACGCGCTGATAATTCGCAAGCTGCTTGGAATCGATCACCAAAGTTCGATCGTGCTGTGCCTGTAATTGGGCGATCGTCTCAATTAATCGCGGCGTGAGAATGCCATAGCCATAATCGGAGAGAATCACTGCATCCACTTGCGGAAAAAGCTGCGTCAGGCGATCGATTATCCCTGTTTCCAGCTCTGCTGAAATTGCCGCCGTGCTGCCCTGATCAAACCGCAGCAAAATCTGATTTTGTGACACAATCCGCTGCTTTGCCAGCGTCGCCCGATCGTGCGAAACGATCAAATGATTTCCCTCAAGCGATCGCTGCTGGAGGCTGTGCAAAAGCCGATCGCCTTCCGAGTCCTGCCCAATCACTGACAATAAAACTGGACGTGCCCCCAACGCCGCCACATTCGCCGCCACATTTGCCGCCCCGCCGGGAAAATCCTGTCGCTGATCGATCGCCACAACCGGGACTGGAGCCTCCTGACAAAGGCGATTCGCATCCCCAGCCAAATACGCATCCAGCATAACATCGCCAACCACCAGGACGCTAAATGACGACCAGCGATCGATCGAAGAAAGCAAATCGTTCATCGGCAAATCGGAGGGAGAGTGGATGGAAAAGGGAACGAAAGAGAGAAATCAGAACGATCGATTGCGAGAATCACACGAGCAGCCGCACCCAAATCAGAAACAAGATGATGCGGTAAACGCTGTGGAGATAGCTGCCACTCGGTTTCATTACCGTTATCGATCAAGATAGTGCGACAACCCGCGGCACGTCCGGCAGCCACATCATGCAAAATATCGCCAATAAACCAGGACGTACTCAGATCAATCTGGTGATCCGCTGCCGCCTGAAGCAGCAAACCCGGCTCCGGCTTTCGACAGGAACAGTTTATCGTATACGGGGCGATCGTTCCGTCTGGATGATGCGGACAATAATAAAACCCCGCTAACGGAATCCCAAACCGAGCAAGCTCCCCGGTGAGATGCTGTTGGACGATCGCCAGAGCCGTTTCCTCAAAATAGCCTCGTGCAATTCCTGACTGGTTCGTAATGATAAACAGCTTGTATCCCGCCTCATGGAGTCGTTGCAAGGCTTCGATCGCCCCTTCGCACCACTGAATTAAAGCCGGGTCAACGTTGTAGGGAACGTTCTCAATTAGCGTTCCATCTTTATCGAGAAAAACCGCTTTTTGAGGGAGAGTTTGCATTGGCAGGTTGCTTTTTTTGATACTGCTAATTGAGTGAGCGGTTTGAGTCAGGGTTCCGGCGTTCCAGATTGCCCCTAAATCCTTTAATTCCTGGAGGGCTTTGAAGTTGCTTAGCTTGCTTGGCGAACTCATAGAAGTGCCTTGTTGGGGGTTAGGCAAGAGTTTTCCTAACAGTCCTATTTTCACATTTGCAAGTTGCTCTTCTGAATCTCAAAGCCCCCCCGAATTGGGGAATTTAGGGGGCGGTGTAGAATCTCCAATGCGCTTTAAACAACCGCTTAGGGCCAGGAAGACTCCCGCATCGGAATCACTGTCACCTCTGGAATGACTGTTTCGGCAGGTTGCAGCAGCACATAGCGAATCGTGTCCGCCACATTGCGCGGATCTTGCAGCACATTTGGATCGAGCTCCGGAAATCGATCGAGCAAGAAAGGTGTTCTCATTCCGCCTGCCACGATCGCCGTTACCTTCACCCCATGCGGACGACCTTCAACGTGCAGCGCATGGCTCAAACCCATTAGTCCCCATTTACTCGCATGATAGGCAGATGCATTTGCCCAGGTCCGTTTAGCTGCCGTCGATGCCACATTCACGATATGCCCGCTGCCCTGCTGCTTCATGAGCGGAAAGACCTGCTTTGCCAGAATAAACGGAGCGCGTAAATTCACACTCAAAATTCGATCCCAATCATCGATCCCCATTTCTTCGATCGATACCGTTAAATCCGTTCCGGCATTATTCACCAGAACGTCAATTTTGCCGTGCTGATCGATGATTTTTTGAATGCTGGTCTGAATCTGCTGCTCGTCTGTAATATCTAGCGACAAAGCATACGCCTCTAACCCGCGATCGCGTAGCTTTTGCGTCAACGGCTCTGCCAGATCCATCCGAACGTCCGCAGCAACAACGATCGCCCCCGCTTCTGCTAAACTCTCACAGATCGCAGCTCCCAAACCGCGTCCGCCACCAGTTACCAGCACTACTTTTCCAGTCAACGTTTCCATTTCAATTCACTCCTATCAATTCGTCTCAAATTTATTCATTGCACAATCCACGATCGCCCCTCATCCCTTTATCTCCTCCTCACCCATCCACCCCCTTATCCACCCTTCATCCCCTCACTCCCCCAGCCTTCAACCCCATCCCTTCTACACTCGCCATCGTTCTCTCGTACTGCGGCGTTTCCCACTGTCCTAATCGAGCCGTTTCATTCGGGGCAGCAGCAAGCAATTGTTCCTCGATCAGTTCGCAGAGCAGGTGCATCACCATCAACTGCACTTCCTGAATGCGCTGAGTCTCGATCGCCGGAACCACGATCGCAATGTCTGCTAAGTGCCGCAGTTCACCACCCTCTCCGCCGAGTAGGGCGATCGTCGTCAGGTTTGCCCGTCGTGCAGCTTCAAATGCAGCAATCACGTTTTTCGATCGTCCGCTGGTACTGATGCCGATGAGCAGATCGTGCGGCTGGGCAAAAGTTTCAACCTGACGCGCAAAGATATTGTCATAGCTGACATCGTTTGCCCAGGCGGTGACAAATGCTGTGTCTGCTGTTAGTGCCATTGCCGGAAGTCCGGCGCGATGGGGACAGCAAAACCGCCCAACCAGTTCGGCTGCCAAATGCTGAGCGTCTGCCGCACTGCCGCCATTACCGCAAATCAGCAGCTTACCGCCCCGCAGAAAGCAGTTGCTCATTGCCTGAGATGCCGCTTGAATTGTCGGACGCAGAAGCCGTTGCGATCGCTGCACTGCTTTGATCACCGTCTCAAAGCCGCGGTCAAGGATTGCCATCTGGTTTGCCTCGATGCCTGCCACGGTTGAAACCCCGCTCAGCACTTCTTCATACAGGGCTGCGACTGCGCTGGTCACTTTCTGCCAGGTGAAATGCTCCTGACTGCGGCGAATTGCTTGCCGTCCAAACAGGTTCCGAAGCTGCGGGTTGCCCAGAAGATGCTGAAGCCGATCGGCAAGGGCCTCAGGCTCATTGGGAGGAACGAGATAACCCGTTTCACCATCTTTCACCGTGAATTTAACGCCGCCCACATTTGCACCGATGACGGGTGTGCCGCAAGCCATTGCCTCGATCGGCGTAATGCCAAACGGCTCGTACCAGGGAGTAGTCACAAACACATCTGCTGCGCTGTAGTAATACTTCAGCACCTCCCGTCCCCGTCTGCCGACAAAGGAGATTCGCGTTGCCACACCCAATTCTTGAGCGATCGTGTTGAGTCGCCCAATCTCAGGTGTTAATTGCGGGTCAGGGGTTTCGGCTTCGCCGCCGACAATAATCAGTCGTGCTGCAACAGGCTGTTCCTGCTGCAATTGCGCTTTTTGCAACTGTTTCTTTTGTAGCTGTGCAAACGCCCGAATCACATTGTCCACGCCTTTTCGCGGAACCATTCGCCCCAACTGCAAAATCAATGCTTCATCCGGCGGCAGTCCCAGCGTTAACCGGGCGCGGGTTTTGTCGATCGCCCAAAATTCCAACGGGTCAAAGCCACAGGGAATAATGCCGATGCGGCTGGGGTGAGCGTGATAGAGATTGAGCAAATCTTCCCGATCCTGCGGACATTCGGCGATGATGTGATCTGCTTCCTGCACAACCCGATCTTCCACCGCAAAGCGATCGTCTGGAAACTGATCGGCATCACCCTGATACAGTCGCCGCACCCGTCCCAGCGCGTGAAACGTCACCACAAACGGAATCCCTAAAACCCGTTTCATGTCTGCCGCAACCAGCGCAGACATCCAAAAATTTGCGTGAACCAGATCGTAGGATGTCTGGGAGTGACACCAATCCACCATAAATGCGGTGAATTCGTTCATATACGGCAGCAGCTTTTCTTTAGGCATTGCCACCGCTGGACCTGCGGGAACATGAATGACACGCACGCCCTGTTGCCAATCCACGACTTCCGGCAAATGATCAGCATCACGACGCGTAAACACATCTACGTGATAGCCGATCGCCGCCAGATGCTTTGCCAACTGCCCCACATACACATTCTGTCCACCGCTATCAACACCGCCAAAGATGCCAAGTGGCGTTGCATGTTCGCTGATGAGTGCAATTCGTTTGGTCATAGGTGTCTTAAGAGAATAGGGTGAAGATTCAGAAACGGATTTCGGATTGATGACTGGGTTGAAATTGATGACTGGCTTAAATGATTGAGTGGAACCGAGCGATCGGGTGAAGCGGGTGAAGAAGTTTGAGAGATGCTTGAAGCGTGTGAGCGGTACGTTGCCTCCTAAATTTTCTAGTGCTGGGGAGCTTTGAAGCCCGGATTAGGCTCGGTTCCCCTCCAGAATCGACTTGCCAGAGCGGTGGCTCGAATTGAAACCTCCTTTCAAACTCATTGCCTGTTCAAACGCCGCATTCCAATTGCGGACAAATCGCTCGATCCCAAAGCGCGATCGTGCCTGTTCTTTGGCTCCCTGGCTCAGTCGATGGGCAGCTTCGGGGTTATCGATTAGCATTTGCATTCGATCGACTAAGGCATTCACGTTAGTATCCACAAATCCAGACACATCGTTTTCCACGACCGTTGCCAGTTCTGTTGTTGCCAGTCCCACGATCGGCATTCCCAGCATCATTGCTTCACAAACTGCTAATCCCAGGCTGGTATAGCGCACCGGATGAAAGAAAAAACGATATCGCGCTTCAAACGCAGGAAGCTGAAGATGCGTGACTTCACCAATGCCGCCCAGCGATTCTGCGTCCATGCCGACTAAATCGAGGGGGATCGATCGCTTCACCTGCTCAAAAATATCTGCGCCCAGCCGTCTACCGCGCTTCCGCAAACCGTTCGCTACCACGATCCCGCGCGGTAATTCTCCGGTGTAGGTAACCCGATCAGGAACAACGACACCATGCTCAACAACACAGGTTGGGGTGCGGTTGTTCTGCCACATCAGTTGATTGAAATGGGTGACGTGAACCAGCAGCGTTTCCGGGTCGTCTACCCAGTGGGCGGTATCGGTGGGCTGTTCGCGAGGTGGGTCATGTTCCAGATACAGGCGCGGCAAATCTCGCTGTGCTTCGGAAAGAATGTCGTACTGATCTTCCTGGTAATTGCGGCGCGACTGAAACAGAATACAGTCAAACTGCTGATGCTGCACTTCCTCGGCGGGAATATCATGCACATTCTCACCCCAGGGAAATCCGCCCAGCCGTCCGCCGTATCCTTCAGGTTTGCCCGGCTTGACAGGCAGATAGAAATCGTGGGGAGCCTGAGTCAGATAATACAAATAGCTGCCGTGAACGTGCCAGGTGAGAATTTTCAAACGCATAGTGAATCAATCGTGAATCAAATTTAACCAAAACCATCAGGAAAAACAGTTAAGCCATCGCTGTATCAGCCGGCTGCACCGGGAAAGAAGAAGACGAAATCAAATGAATCGTCTGAGCAGGAATCAAATTAACCGATCGCAGCAAATGAAGCTGATACTCCAGAGCATCAACCGGATCAAGCGGCGGCTTAACGCAGTGTGACAAAACCCCACCGCCAAACTCACAGGACTGGCCCACACGAATCGGAATGCCTGCAAGATAGCAACAGTATGCTATGAGATAAGGAGACTGTTGCGGCAGGGTGAATACGATCGCAGCATCAAACGATCGCGCTTTAAGACTCTGAATCAGACTGCTTGCGTGATCGGTCAGATCGAAAAAAGGAGAAGGAAAAGGAATCAGATCTAGCGTGGCAAGCTGTTGATCAAATAACGAATCTGGAAATGCGGCAAGAACAGAAATGCTAGTCTCCGGCAGGCTTTGCTGAAGCAGCGGCAAACTTTGAATCAATTCAGATTGACTGTCCTGATCCAAAAGACTCACCAAGAGAAGCCGCTTGACGCGCTGCCAATCAGGATGCATAAGACACCTCCTCGATGTGCAGCAAATTCAACGCTTCCCGCAAAACTTGCATCGGCGTTGCTGGCGGATACAGATGGGCATTTTCCAGCGACGGCATCACCACAATTTTGTGACGATCGCGATCGAGCGGTGCCCAGCGATGCGGTTCAGACTGCGAGAAAATTACCACACTTTTGACCTGAACTGCTGCCCCTAAATGCGAAACCCCAGTGTCGTTACAAATCAGCAAGCCTGCCTGCTGCAATAGCAACGCGAGTGCCCCCAAACTCGTTTTTCCTGCCAGGTCAATTGCTGGATACTGCATTGTCTCTGTCACTTTTTGAGTTAGCCCTTTTTCATCAGCCGTTCCCGTCAGCACAATCTGAAAATCCTGAGCCGCCAACGCATCCGCAACGACAGCAAAATGCTCGCAGTTCCAGCGGCGATCGGCGGTACTGGCTCCCGGATGGATGCAAATGTAGGACTTCGGGCGAAGCTGATAAGCTTTCAAAATAGTGTTGCACTCGTCGCGATCGGCAGCAGTGATAGGAAACTCCAGCGATTCTCCCTGCGTAGCAAGGCCCAAAAACTTCAGCAAATGGAGAGGTCGCTGCACTTCAGGCAAATGCTCTGGGTAGGGCAAAAACCAGTCGATATGGGGGCAGAACTGCCGCTGCGGAAAAAAGCCTGCCGTGCGTTTTGCACCCAGCAGCAGCGTAAAGCTATTCATTGCCGAACCGTTGCCGTGCATTTGTAGTGCCAGATCGAACGGCGCCTGCTGCACCTGCTGCATAAAAGCGATCGTCTGCTCTGCTACAAAAGGCACTTCGGGAATGCCAGGATAGCCGGGAAACTCCAGCCAGCGATCGAGATAGGCACTGAATCGCTGCACAAACGCCTTTGTCCAGGGCAGCCCAATCAACGTAATCTCTGCGGCAGGAAACACCGATCGCAAGGCACGAAAAGCAGGCACACTGCACAGCAAATCGCCTAATCCCGGCAGCGCACGTACGATCGCAATTCGCTGGGGGGCAGGGTCATCAAATTGAAGATGTCCACTGATCAAAGTCTCCATTGCCAGTCGGGGAAGGAATAAGTGAGAAATAAACTCAGTCCGCTTGTCCTTATTGGGCGCAACAAACGGCTGCGAAGAATTAACGCGGCATCAAAGAGCGGCATTAAAGATAAGCTTTCTACAATTCTGTGCAGTGACCTGAATTCACTGAATCTGCTTGTGTTGCTTAAGCCTGTGTTAGTGGGACATAAATTTGGCTTTGAAAGAATTGTCTTCGCTTCTCTAGAATCAATCTCAACTGAAGATTTTTACTAATCCAAAATTATGCCAGCAGCTTTGAGAAATCGTCTGGTAGGGGATAGGGTTATAGTAGTCAGTCGCAATTCTGGAAAGCATCAGGCGATTGCCCAAAGAACACCCGCACTTTTTTTAGGTAAGTTATGCAATTGCACAATTTTAGTTTAAGCTCACAAAAAAAAGATTACGAAAAGAAGTAATCCCGCTTAGACTTCATAGCCTTATTAGCCAAATTATACCTTTAGGTAGTAGATCAATTACTTCTCAAGCTGAATTTCTAGAGTGCTCTCTCTGCTGTCCTGAAAAGCTATCCTGAAAATACGGGCAAGTGAGCAGGCTTTAATCTCCCAATATTTGATTCCACTGTTGAATTACAGCGTTTTTCACTCCCGTAAGGTACGGGGGGTATGGGCTTTCTCGCCGTACAGGGCACACCCCTGCATCCCATTTTTTGTACTTCAATCGCCTGAACAAGGCTGTAATGAGAGAGGACGATCGTTTTTCGACCCTGCTAAACCTGCCCAACTCTCTATCAATCCTAAGAACAATCGATTCAAATCAAAATTTGAGAAGGAAGCAATGTTACCTCAACTGGCCCTCTCACCTCCCATCCACCAGGGATATCTCGCAGCAAAATAAACTGCTTTATCAACTGCTTTATCGGTAGCTATTTTGACTTTGAAGCGATCGAAGTAACAGACACAGCCGCATCTGCACCGCATCGTCAAACTTTCTTGGCTCCAATCCGGTTAGCGAAGCAATTTTATCAAGCCGATAGCTGAGTGTATTGCGGTGAATTGATAGCTGCTTTGCAGTTGTAGAAGGACAGCAGTTTTCAGCAAAGAAGGTGTTTAACGTAACCAATAATTCAGGCTCATGATCGAGCGGACTGAGTAGATATTTAGCGAGATCAATCTTCGTTTCTTCGTCTGCAACGCCCACAAAGGCAGCAATCCCCAACTCACCCAGGCAATGGACTTGATTATCGCCCTGCAATCGCTTTCCTAAAGACAGGGCGGCCCCTGCATCTTCATAAGAGCGTGCCAGTCCCCGCACGCCGGGATGATATCGACCAATGCCAACATTAATCGTCGCGCCCATGTCGTTTCTGAGCCGCAGCAACAGCGCATCCGCCGCCCGCTTGAGAGCCGCTAAATTTGCCCAGGAAGAACTCAATCCTTCAGCCACATCGTTACAGTCTGCCCACAGCCCCAGGTTTTTGCTGTTGCTGGCTTTTAAGACTGCTACTTCGCCTTCACCCAGATAAGCGCAAATCGTATCATTCGGCAGGTGAAAAAAGCTAACAATACTGCTAATCACGACCTGTGCCCGTCGCTGCTCAATCTCAACCGCTTCCATCCCCGAAGCATTCATTTGAGGCAAGATATAACAGGCAGCATCAATGAGAATCACAGCCCTGGGTGGAGACAAATCAATCCCCAATCGTTTTGCTCGATTCCAGATGATTGTTTCATCCTCAATGCGATCGTGTAGCAGATCGTCGATTAATTCATTCTTGAGTTCATGTTGACTTGGAAGATGATGCTGTGTGGATTGATTAATCACCAGTTCAACCAATGCTTGAGCAAGGCGAGGAGAAATCATTTCACGATCGGCAGGCTTGCCAACAATTACTTCTCCGGTTTCGGTGTCATGCTGTAGCGGAATTCTGAGGAAATGAGACAGTGCCTGTTTGCCGTCCCAGTTGCTTGCCTCGCAGTTTCCCAAAGGAGTAATCGATCGCCCAACTCGGTCAGGTTCGCTGCTCGTGACAACCACTCCTCGTTCATTCGTGACAAAAACAGGAGCATAAAGCAGTTCTGCAACGCGATCGGTGACAACGCTGGCAAGCTGCACAAAACGGCTAGAGGTTTGAATCATGAATGCGTTGTGGCTAGGAATTCCCATTGCAGAAAACAAAACGTGAATTAGATTTAGAAGTCGCTGATTACTCGGCAAGAAAACTGCTTGGCAGGGAGAATAGAGTACGCCGCAGAAATCAAAAACTAAATCTGAATCACGAAAAAATATTGAAGGAACCTTAGCAATTTCAAAAAAACAATACATCTTCCTCTAGAGACAGATCCGCTCCGCTTCGAATTCCCCTCTCAGGACAGATCCCAAAACTGCCATTCTACTAACTGCCTTCCTCTCCAAAACTAACCCTATGGAACAAATCTCCTCCTCTTTTACTCATGCTCCACAAGTACTCATGCTCTACCAGAGAAATCTAGCAATCACCTCTAGTAATCATCTCTAGCAATCACCCTCCCCACCCATGCCCCCCACCCTTCTCCAATGGCTCCTCCTCCACACCCTGGCAGGTCTAACGATCGGCGCACTCGAAGCGAGCCAATTCCAGTTCATGGCAACGCTGATTTTCTCAGGTCTATTGGTGGGTGTGGCTCAGTGGTTTGTGCTTCGGCACGTTCTTCGCAAGGCATTTCGCTGGATTTGGGTTAGCGCGATCGGCTGGCTGATAGGGGTGCAGCTCATGATCTGGCTCGGCGGCTGGCTTGATCTGATCGTGGCGCACCTGACTCAGCTTGGCGGCGGAGAAGTTTTCTGGCTGAATGTGGTCAAACAGCCGATCGCGCTCCTGGGAATGGGAACGGCTCAAAGTCTGCTACTGCCGTCGCTGTGGAGACGAACTGGCGAGAAAGCAAGATGCCGCTGGATTGTAGCAAGTGGGATCGCGGGGGCAATTCAAGGAGGAAGTAGTGCCCTGTTTTGTGCGACCTTTTGCCCTGCTTTTACAGGACAGCTTGGAACAATTTTAACTACGGCGATCGTTTATGGCGTGGGATGGTTTAGCTACAGTGCGATAGTTGCATTTCTGTTATATAAGTTACTCTTTTCGAGTGCTTCAGAACACTCATAGCAATACACGAAGCAACAAGTTCAACCATTAGATTGACGACGATTCTGAGACTTTGCTTTAAATTAATAATGTAAGGGTTATAGTGCTGTGGTATCAAAGGTTCAGCTTGAACCAAAAGCGTAAAGTGGAAAATTGAAACCGATCAATTGTGCGATTTCTTAATAACACGGATTGATTGCACAGTTTTAGTATTAATGCGCTTAACTATTAATGCGTTGAACTGCTTCTGACGATGAATTAATCTATCTCTTTTGCTTGATTCTCTTCATCTCAACCTCCATAACCCGATATGATAACTGCTCAATCTTTTAGCTTTAAAGATCTACTGGCAAGCTCGGACCTGCCGCTGCTCATCGTGTTTTTTAGCCCGCTCTGTGGACCGTCTCACTTGATGGACGCAGTTCTGCAAGAAGTGGCACAGCGCACGATCGATCGACTGCAAATCGTCAAAATTGACAGTGAAAGCTATCCTTCGCTGGCTTCTCAATACGAGATTCATGCCTTGCCCACACTGCTTTTGTTTCAGCATGGTGAACTGATTGCCCGTCTAGAGGATGAGCGCACCGAGAACCTAATGCCTGCCGATCGCCTGATGCACCTTCTCGAATTCCACCTTTAAGCTAGTTCTTAATCGGGTCATTAGCGGGAATCGACCTGCAATCGACCGCTTATTCGTAGACCCTCTAAAGAAAACAGAAAAAACGGAGTCATTCTCATGGCAGAGAACCCAACCGATCAGGGCAAAGAAATTATCGAAAACTTCGATCCGGCAGAGTCAGCGGGCGCAAAAGCAGCCCAAATCGCGGCTGATCCTACCGTTTCCTTAGAAGAAGCCAAAGCCGCAGCTGCCGGAGAAGCGGACAATGGCGCGGGCAGCGTTGCACCGAGTACCGTCGCCGAAAACACTGTCAGCCGTTCTGATCCTGAGGCAAGCGATATTCCCAGTTCGGACAATCACTAACGATCGCTCCCTGCAAATTTGCTTTCTATAAACATCGCTCCCTGCAAATCTGCTTTCTATAAACTTTCATTCCTTCCTTTCGCTTATGGACAGTAACTCGCAACCGACTCCTTCCAATTCTGCAAATAACTCTGCAAACCAGGGAACCGTTTCCGACAACCATTCGAGCTTTCCCTCGCTGCCTGTGCGTCCGCCGGAAATTCAACTGCCGAATTCAGAGCAGCTTTCCGGGCAAATTGCAGAGCAGGTTCACTTTGCGATGATGCTGGTTGAGCGATTGGGAGCCGGAATGACCGGCATCATCGAAGATACGGTTTATCGCATGGGGCAATCCACGATCGACACCGCTTCGGAAATGACCACAGAACTGGCAAAGACGATCGCCAGCTTCAGCACCAACGCGACCGAGATGGGCAAATCGACCTTTGATTGGGTAAATCAGGTCAGCGAAACGACGCTGCGACAGTCGCACAAAATGCTCGACCAAGCCTTACAGGGAACTGGACAGGCAGTGGATGCGGTGGCAAGATTGCCCCAGCTTCGCCAGTGGTTCAACTTCTTGAAGATTGACTGGCTGCTGAATTTGATCGATCGCGTCGATACTCAAAAGGCGACCGCAACGGTAAGAAAACTTCAGCAGCAGTATCCGGGAGAATCACCCAGCCAGATTGCACATCACCTCATGGTCGAAAAAGCAGTCTATGCAGGTGGGATGGGATTTGCCAGCAGTGTGGTTCCGGGCGAAGCGGCTGCGCTACTAGCGGTTGATCTGGCGGCGACGACCGCTCTCCAAACTGAAATGGTTTATCAGATTGCGGCGGCTTACGGTCTGGATCTGAATGCTCCGGCTCGAAAAGGAGAAGTGCTGGCAATTTTTGGTTTAGCGTTAGGCGGCAGTCAGGCAGTGCGGGCAGGACTCGGCTTGCTGCGAAACGTGCCGATGGCGGGCGCATTGATAGGGGCAAGTAGCAATGCCACGATGATGTATGCGCTGGGCTACGCTGCCTGCCGATTTTATGAAGCGAAACTCGACAGCGACAAATTGCCTACCGAAACGATCGATGCGCTGAAAGATCAAAGCGACCGCTACCTGACCAATATCGCGATCAATCAGCAGACCATTATGGATCAACTCCTGGTTCATATGATTGCTGCCAGCTACCCTAATCAGGACTGGGAAGCCATTCTGCCCAACCTGGCAGCCCTTCAGCTTAGTCCCGTATCTCTGGAAGCGATTGCTGCTCAGATTCATTCTCCCCAACCGCTGCAGGAACTGCTGGACCAGCTCAATCGGGATTTTGCAACGCCGCTGCTGGCACAGTGTTACCGGATTGCAATGGTGAATGGCAGCCAGTCTCCCGAAGAAGCACAGATTCTGAATGCGATCGCCTCGCGATTTAACCTGAACCTGGACGACGTGAAACGTATGGTGGAGAACGCATAATGCAACCCTGGATGATTATTGGCGGCGTGACATTTTTAGTGTCCTTTGGGGCTTTCCTAATTCGCCCCCGCGATATCAAGTGGGAAATGAAGCTTGATCGCCCAAGCTGGCTGGTGTTTGAACCTGCAATTCCCCTGATTTGGACAATTGTGTTTGTCACAGGAGCCGCTTCAGCTACGATCGTCTGGAACGCTGCCCCCGGAGCCTTTACCACTTGGCTGCTGATGGCAGTTTACCTGCTGCTTGAAATTGTCACCGTTGCTTACATTCCCGCGACGCTGAGATCCCATAGCCTTGCCGTTGGTACAACGCTGGGGGCGATCGGAGTTGCGCTCGGGATCGTGCTTGCCTTCTTTGTCTGGTTTATCTCGCCCTGGGCAACGCTGCTGCTGCTGCCTTACCTGGCATGGAGTCCGATTGGCACACTTACCACACGCCAGATGATCGACCTCAATCCCGAAGCGAAATAATTTCCTTACAAACCATCCTGTAAGATATTCGGCTCTGATCAAGAAAATTAAAAGCGATAAGCAAACCCTATCTAACTCTCAGGTAGGGTTTTCTGCTATTGAAAATTCTACGAACTGAGAATGCCTGCTACGTCTTGCTTTCAGCCACTATCCAAAACTCGATTGATCGGCTATTTCCCCACCAAAAACCTACCACCCCGCTCGCGCATCACGCTACAATGGGGAAGTAAGACAGATGTACTAGGTGCTGCCGTGAATCAAGCCGCATTACTCCAAATCTGGTGCCAGTCTCTTAACAGCCCTACTATAGATAGTAGCATTGATCGTAGCACGATCGTGGGCTGGTTCGATGGTTCGATCGATATCGCCAGTCGTATTGACAGTAGTACAGTTCAGTCCGCGCTTCAGCAAGCCGCAATCCAGCTTCAGACACACCTTGCTCATGAAGAAGGGAATCTCTATCGACTCGAAGATTTGCAGCAGGTCTTAGTCTGCTGGCTGGAGTCATCGATCGAGTGTCTGGTCGAAGACGCCTTGTTTCACACCCTTGAAGGCGATCGGGCGTTTGCCTTTAACCGTCGCGCCTTTGAGCGGCAGATGCAGCACCTTCAGCCTGTCCCTCCCGCAGAGGCGATTTCTGCTTCCCCCCATTCTGTTTCCCCGACCGTGGCTTCAACTGTAGCTCCGACGATCGCCGCCTAAAGCTTTCCTATCCTATGCATCTTCTTGATCCAAGCCATTCAAGCATTCCTTACCCTAAATCTGACGCTATGAAACTCATAGACTATCCTGCCGCGATTGCGGAAAAACAGCACCAGCTTCTTCGCGCTGAGCAGCACGTTCGCCGACAGCAAGAGATTCTGAACCGCCTCACCGCCGAGATCGACACGACGATCGCCTTTGATACGTCCCTCAAAAACGATGCCCAGCGTAAGGCACGACGAATCGAACTGATGGGATCTGCCAGCTATCGCACTGCCTATGCCAATCTGCAAATGGCACAAGACAAACGAGCTGAAATGGAGATCGACCTCAACCTGCTTCGCAACCAGTTCGGTGTCCTGAAGCTAGAGAAGCGCGAAACGATCGCCGCTCGCGAGATGCAGTTGCTTGATGCTGCCTAATAAGTTCACTGGAATATCTATAAATGGACAGATGTTTGCGTTCCAGTGCATTGTTACCTTAACAACTAAGCGACTCACAGCGAGTACAAACGTAGATGCACTCACTCCCCAGCTTCGGGTTCTTGGCTGGGGATTTTTATTATCCGATTTCCTACGATTTTCTATGATTTTTTCTATGAGTCTGGGCAGAGGGCAACAGGCAAGAATACGATAGGATTAAAATGCTTAATCGAATATTTAATGTATTTTAGCAATTGTCCTGCGGAGTGTGCGGATATGGGACTGCTCGGTCGCATTTGGAGATTGATTCGCGCCAATTTTAATAGCCTGGTGAATCAAGCCGAAGATCCAGAAAAGATTCTGGAACAGACGGTCATCGATATGCAAAATGACGTGATTCAGCTTCGGCAGGCGGTGGCGCAGGCGATCGCGACCCAGAAGCGCACCGAGCGTCAGGCAGCCCAGGCGCAGGCAAACGCAGATGAATGGTATCAGCGGGCACAGCTTGCCCTGCAGAAGGGTGAAGAAGGGCTGGCAAGAGAGGCCCTAACTCGGCGCAAATCGTTTCAAGATACCGCCAATGCCCTGACCGGGCAGCTCGACCAGCAAAGCGCGATCGTCAGTAAGCTCAAGCAAAATATGGTGGCACTTGAAGGCAAACTGTCAGAAGCCCGTACCAAAAAAGATATGTACATCGCCCGCGCGCGATCGGCACAAGCTTCGCAGCAGCTTAACGATATGCTGGGGCGCATGAATCCGAATGGAGCAATGGCAGCATTTGAACGTATGGAAGAACGAGTGCAGCAGATTGAGGCACAGGCAGAAGCCGTTGCAGAACTAAACGAAGGTGATGACATCGATCGGCGTTTCCGGGCACTCGAAAACGGTGGTGACGTAGACAGTGAACTGGCAGCCATGAAATCTCAACTGCTGCGCGGTGGCTCTACTGCCCCTCAGCTCCAGTCAAAGTCTGTTGATCCTGAAGTCGAGGCAGATCTAAAACAGTTGCGATCGCAGCTCGAAGAAATCTAGAAAGCTTCTGGTAAAGCTTTGGGCTTGGCTAAATCCAAGGATGAATCCATTGGGTTTACCTTAGTTGCGCCGCCTCCTAAATAAATAGGGTAAATGGGGCAATTCTGGGGGAGTTCTGAGTTAATTCTCCGGTTCAAAGTTCCTCCAATTTAAATTTAAAAAAGTTCCCCAAACTTAAAAGTGAGGGGATTTAAGAGACAATTCGGGTAGCAACCCTTACTTCTCAAATCTGCTTTAATGACTATCTTCGATCGCTTGTTACAACTGGAACCCGATCGGCTTGGCGCGGATGTTCTTCCCAGGGGTTGAGAATATCTTTGACCAGAATTTCTTGAATCCAGATTTGCGCCACAATCACGAGCGGAATTGCCAGAAATAGCCCCAAAAACCCGAAGAAGATCGCAAATATAACCTGAGCGATCAGCGTTACCGCAGGTAAAACTGATACCTGCTGCTGCATCACATAAGGCACGAGCAAATACTGTTCAAGCTGCTGAATGAGCAGGTACAGCACAATGACGGCAACTGCTTTCCACGGGGCATCGAGCAGGGCAACCGCAACCGGAGGAATCAGGCTGAGCGTGGGTCCAACATTGGGAACCGCTTCAAGCAGTCCGGCAATCGAGGCATTGGCAAACACCAGTGGCACTCCCAAAATTGATAAACCGATCGCAGAAACAATGGCGACCACAACCATGTTGATCAAAATACCGCGTGCCCATCCTCCTAGCGACACCTGGCATCGGGTCAGAATTTCATCGATTCTGCGCCGATAAAAGGCAGGAAACAGCGAGATGAATCCCTGTCGATACGGTTTGGGATTGATCAGCAGCATAATTGTCAGCACAAACACCAGCAAAATGCTGAGAACGATCGACAGCACATTGGAAAAGAGCGAAAAGAAATTGTTAAACGCCCATCTTGCAAACGGCTGAGCCTGCCGCGTCAGCACGTCAATATCCGGCAAAAGTGGCTGCCCTGGAAACCGTTCTTTCAGGCTATCTAACCAGTTGGAAAGCTGCCCAAACCCGATCGGCACAAGCTCGGCAAGCTGCTTAAACTGGCTGATAAAGGGCGGCACAATAATCACGGCAAAAAATAGCAGAATGCCTAACAGCACCACCACAGACATGATCGCTCCAAAGCCTCTGCCCACGCCCGATCGCCGCCATCGAATCACCATCCCGTTGAGAGCAGTTGAGAAAATTACGGCAGTAAAAATAAGCAGAACAACCTGCCTGATTTCCCAAAGAATATACAGCGAAATGAGTAAGGCAATTAAGCCAATCCATTGACCCAGCTTCACGTTTTTACCCAGGCGTATATTAACGATGAGCGCATCTTAAACAGCCAGTCATCGTTCCACATCCCTACAGTGGTGGATATCCCTGCTGCCAGCCTTGCAGGTACAGCAACGTTTTATCCCCTTTTCTGGGTTGTATTCCAGGTTGAATCGATCGACGACAGCGATCAATTTTGCTGGGAAAAATCGAGTGGAGTTGGCTATTGAATTAGAAGTTGAATTCAGTTTTAGAAGAACCCCTCTCAGGAAAGAAGACTCTTTTGTGAACTAGGAATATGATACTTACTCTCTTGAAGACCTACAGCTTTACTTCTGTTGCGATCGATAAACTCGTTTTCTTTTTTAGAAGCAACCCTTGAGTGAATGCTCAGGAACCAGAAAAAAATTGTCAAAGCGATTAGCCGTTCGGAATACCGCGAAACAAACGACTGCGAAACCTGAAAATTAGCTAAAAAATCAACCTGAGCAGCTTAAAAGGGTGTTGGTTAAAACCGTTGAAAATTGAATTCAGGAGCAGAACAATGAGTTGGTCTGAACGATTGTTTGGAATCTGCGATTTGCCTGTTGGCGATCGAAAAGTAAGAGCCAGTACAGCGGCAGGAGCAATGAGTCCGGGACTTACGGGAAATTACGACTGGGGACTGCGGGAAAAGGCGGGAGAGCATCAGCCGCCCCCACCGCCAGAATGTATGGGAATTGAAGGCGAATACGATCAGCAGGGACTTGCGAAACGGGTTGCGATTGCCTTCGATCGCGTTGCTGAACTCGCTGACATTGACACAGTGACGATCGTTCAAGACGGCAGTACGATTATCCTGGTTGGAACTGTGCTAGACCGTGCCGTGATCGATCGGCTCCATCAGGTTGCCAGCCAAGTGGATGGCACTAAGCAAGTCGATGTCACTCAGGTCAGCTATTAAGCTCGCACTGCCTCTGGAAACAGCTCTTTTACTTCCGCAGGCATCATGTGGGTGATATCCTGCATTTCTCCCGCTGGAATTCGATCGCTCATTACGCGGAAGACAGCGCGGGCAAGCTGCTCGATCTCAAAGCCCGGCTCGGCGTTTTGAATATACTGATGCAAGTGGGCCTTCAGCGTCTCTAGAAAAGCGGTTTTGGTGCGCTCTTTGGTTGGGGTCGATTCGGGCTTCCAGCCTTCGTAATAAAAGCCTGCAAGCAGGGTGGGCAGTTCTGCGCCCAGGTGAGCCGCTTCGCCCATTGGCATCCGGTTACGAACCGCGTGTAGCGTTGCCCGCAAACCCTGAAATGCTTTGTGCTTGTCTTCGATATTCAGTTCTTTTGCAACGTCGCTGACCCACTGCTCGGTAATTTGAACAGTCTTATCAAACACACTTAATCCGTTCATTGCCATATTGATTCCTCAGCCATCAGTTAGGGACTCAGTTCATGATTGCCTGTAATTCTTGAGGCACTGATTATGCTAACGATCGCCTTTCGGGTAAAAGGTCTGTCAAATTATGGAGATTTGTAAACTATCGCCCTCCGGTGACATCAACGATCGCCCCTGTACAGTAAGACGCTTCTTCAGACAATAGCCACAAAATTGCATTCGCGACTTCGATCGCCGTTCCACCCCGCTGCATTGGAATGGTAGACCTCACACGCTCCAATCGATTCGGCTCACCCATGGCGGCATGAATTTCGGTATGGGTAAATCCGGGTCGTACTGCATTCACGCGAATTCCGGCATCTGCCACTTCTTTGGCTAAGCCGATCGTCATGGTATCGATCGCCCCTTTTGAAGCCGCGTAATCCACATATTCATTCGGTGATCCGAGCCTTGCCGCGCCAGAAGAAACATTTACAATCGCTCCGCCGGGTCCGCCGCGCTCGATCGACATCCGCCGGATGGCTTCACGGGCACAGAGAAAGCTCCCAATCACGTTCGTGGCAAAGATCTGCTGAAGTCGATCTACATCGATCGCTTCAACTCGTCGGGCGGGGGCAGAAATTCCGGCATTATTCACCAGCGCATTCAGCGTTCCAGAGGTTTGATCGATTGCTTCAAACAGCCGGATCACATCGAGTTCGGAGCAAACGTCTGCTTGAACTGCGATTGCCCTTCCGCCTAAAGATTGGATTTGCTCGATGACGCGATCGGCGGCTACCTGGTTTCGTCGATAGCTGATGCAAACGGCATACCCTTTTTGGGCTGCCAAAATTGCGGTGGCTGCACCAATCCCGCGACTGCCTCCTGTGACGAGAATTGTTTTGTTCATCAGGCAGACATCTGAACACTAGCAAGCATTCCATACGCTGTGCAGCGCAACTGCTTGATCTGGTCTTCCAACTTCTCCGGCGTTTCCAGCCCCACCCTGTTCAACATTTCCCGAATCCGATACCGCCAGTCGTGCTGAAGCAAAGCTTCGCGGTAGTTGCGTTCTGCGTTTCGCTGAAGTGTGGCTTCGTCTGCCAGCACGTCTTCAATAAAAGGAATCCATTCTGTGGGGGCGTCGGGTAGCTCGATCGCGCTATTTTCCCACTGCATTAACTCTGCAACTCCGCGACCCGTGGGCTTTTTACCGACAACCGTACAGCCTGCCGCCCATGCCTCGAACCAGCGATACAAAATCGGCGAATAGCCCATAAACCGCGACTTGTCGCTTGCCTCAAAGCACAAGCTCACTTTTGCCCGATTCAGCAGATTTTTAAGCAGCGTGGCGTGTTCCTCCAGGTTGTACACATCCGGTTCGGAGAAGGTGGAATGGTAATAGAACCGATCGCTGCCTGGCTGGTTAAAGTGGGCATATAGCCGCTGATGAGCTTCGGGATTGCGTCGCCCGTAGCTGAGGAGATCGATCGATCGATGCTGCAAATTTAGCTCTGGCTCCAAGACGTTGGTTGCCAGCGGCAAAAAACTGGCGGAAACGCCCCGAAGCCGCTCTACATCCTCTGCCAGCTCACTTCCAATCACAAATAAGTGATCAAATTTGTCTGCTAGGGTGAAATCAAAATGCTGAGGATTGAAGCCATCCAGAATATAGCCCAGGCACAGGTCAAACTGTTTGAGTAAAGAACCCAGCGCATGAACGGACAGCATGAAGCGGGGACTCATACCCACCACTATCAAGACATTTACCCCGGGCGGCAGAGGGGGTAACTCTCCCACCTTGTACCAAGACTTGAATAAGCGATGCCGCCATCGCCACAGAAGATGACCGCTGCTGTCTGGCACTTTGGAGTGGTCGAACAAACGAACGCAGGTATTAAAAAAAGGATAGATAAACGTCGGATCGCAGACACTCCTCAGAGTGGATTCCAGGCTGTGAGCTACTGACCAGCCTACATGCTTACAAGCAGGATTGAGTTCTGAGAGAACAAACAGGTTCATAGGGGATTCAACCCTGGGACAACGAGAAGGTTCATCAAGAACTGAACTCTGAGAAGACTAAAAAGCTTTATCGGTTGAAGCTTATCTGCTGAATCAGACGGATGCAGTCCAACGGATCGCAAGGAAATAGCCACGATCGCAAATTAACGCTTGGCTTGAGCCTTCTTCCTAGAATAATTACCTGGAATAACTACCTAGAGTGGCTATCTAGAGTAACTAGCTGGAACAAGCACTGACGCAGCATGGCCAAGACGCAGCATGGCCAAGCTGAAGAATGAAACCTTAGTAAGGGCAATGGAAAATCCTAATTTTGAGCATACTTACTCTATTCTGACAAGCCAAAAATTCAAGATTCTTGAGGCAGACCTTCAAAATAGCCTGATTTTATAATAGTAGGCAAAAAAGAAAATCCTGGTATGCTCAGCTACAGACACTTGTACAAGCCCTTCGCGCAGGTTCAAACTCCTTGTCCAGGACAGGGGCAGCAAAACTTTTTACCGCAGCTGATTGCGATCGATAAAGTTCATCAGCGCGTCATACTTAGGCGATCGAGTCTCCGTGACCGATTCCAGCGCGCCCCACGCGCCCCATTTGCTCGGCTGCACAATGTCGGAAAAGTGCATAAACAGGGTTCCGCCTGCTCCCTTCCACTGATTTAGCAAGTCGGTATAGCATTCGCCCATCCTGGGATCACGGTTGAGCGCGGTGAAGAAATTGACCATCGCTTCGTTGTTTTCAACTCCACCTCGTCCGGTGATGTGCTGACCACCTTCGTAGGCAACGAGCATCAGCCCGTGGCGTTTGGCAACCTCTGCCTGATAGCGAAACCCGTTTGCCGTGTCTGCCACGCTGTCGCCCTGAGTGCCGTTCATGCCAAGCTGCTCAAAGGCTTTCGCCATGCCACCATCCTGCTCTCGCATCCAGGACTGCACCGTGCTCTGGCTTTCTGGACTGCCCAAATTGCCGCTAAAGTAGCCCGTAATCGCGTAGGTGGTGAAGCCGTGCTGATAGCAGGGACGGTTGCCCTCGGCTACCCAGTAGGAACACTTCAGGATGCTTTCTTCTAAGCCCTTCCATGCAGTTTGTGTCGCAATCACCGAAATCAGGCGGTCGTTCTGGTCGCCAAACTCTCGCTTCCAGAGGTCAGACATTTGCGCTGCCCGCATTCCATACCACTGAGCAAACGCATCGCCCTTATCTTGTCCCCAGCGCGCTTTTCCCTGCTCTAGGGCGTAGTGTGCCTGCTGAAACTGCCAGTTCCACACTTCGTTAGAAAATTCCACATACACGCGGAGGTTGGGATCAAGCCGCTCCTTAACTGTGCGAGCAAAGTTGGTCATGTACTCGTCGGTTGCCTGATGCGGCATATTAAACCAGGGGTTTGCCTTGAGTCGATTTGCCAGCTCGACCATGATTTCGATCGGTACCCCCTTAACCGCGTACGAGGCATCGTCCACCTGGGGACGGTTCGACCATTCTTTCTGACCAGAATTATTGGTTCCCATCCAGTCCATAAACCGGAGAGCACTAAATTTGCGGGTGCGCTCTAGAAAGTCTGGATTAAAAATCTGCTGCTGAAAGGTTTGTTCGTAGGCGATCGGTACGACGTGAATATTGCGAAGGTAATTGCCTGTGCGATTCGGATCGGTTGCCTTAATAACCAAAAGCAAACCCGACATGGAAGGCGTAACATTGATTACATCACGTCCGGGTCGAGAAGCTGCCTCATCCTTTTTGCCGTCAAACTGATAGTCGATCGTGCCTTCGCCGTCGTACAGCACCACATACTGCCCACCCGGATATTGTTTCAGATCGCGAAACAGCAACGTAGCAACCTGTGTGTACTTTGGTGGATCTGCGGGGGTGGGCAGTGATTTAACCCAGCCATGCTCGTCGAGAGCCAGCTTGTCAAATTCCTCAGTATCCCAGGTCGAATTGCAATCCGGCTGATCATCGCACTGGGTAATCCATCTTCTGGAAAACTTAAACGCATCGAGAAAAGGAATCTGGCTTGACCAGTCCGCAATTCCCGCCAGGTTGGTCCCCAGGGCAAGCTGACCCACCGTATTATCTGCCGAAGCCGCCCTCGCCGGGTGAACCGCATCCTGAGATGCCGTAAAATTCGACAGCGAGGTACAGCCCAAAACCAGAGAGAGGGCGATCGCAAACAGTCCTGCCAACCGCCCAACCCGGTAGCTAGGGCGAGCCAACCATTTTCGGAATAGGGTACTCCATCGATCGCCACTGATATTGCGAGTCATGGATGATTCCTCCTGAATTTGTGAACTGGCTATTGCTTGGCGACCCCGATGCCTACCCTGCCCCTATGCATACACTTTGCGATAGTACGCCTGATACTCGTCTGATAAGAGCGGCTGCCACCACTCCGAATGGTCAAGATACCACTGCACAGTGCGTCGTAGGCCTTCTTCGACCGTTACCGAAGGCGTCCAGCCCAGCTCGGTTTTGATTTTGGTGGCATCAATGGCATAGCGGCGATCGTGTCCCGGTCGGTCTTTGACAAAGGTAATCAGGTCTTGCGCCGGACGCACGGGCAGCTCAGGTGCGAGTTCGTTCATCAGGTCGCAGAGCATTTGCACCAGATCGAGGTTCTTCACTTCATTGTTGCCGCCAACGTTGTAGGTTTCGCCCGGTTTGCTGGACTGGATCACCGTATCGATCGCGCTGCAATGGTCTTCCACATACAGCCAGTCCCGAATGTTTTGTCCATCGCCATACACGGGCAGCGGCTTACCCAGCAAAATATTAATGCACATCAGCGGGATCAGCTTTTCCGGGAAGTGATAGGGACCGTAGTTGTTGGAACAGTTGGTCATCAGCGTCGGCAGACCATAGGTGTGGTAGTAGGCGCGTACCAGATGATCGCTGCCTGCCTTGGATGCCGAGTAGGGACTGTTGGGTGCGTAGGGTGTCGTTTCTGCAAAGGCGGGATCATCCGCTTCCAGGCTGCCGTACACCTCATCGGTCGAAACGTGGTGGAAGCGATAATGCTCTGGTTTGCCCTGCGCCTGCCAGTGCTGCCGGAATGCCTCTAGCAAAGTGAACGTGCCGACCACATTGGTTTGCACGAACGCGCCCGGACCCAAAATCGATCGATCCACATGGGACTCTGCCGCAAAATGAACCAGCGTATCGATGCCTTCTTCGCGCAGTAAATCGTCAATCAACGCCCGATCGCAGATATCACCTTTCACAAAGCGCAGATTAGCGTGTCCTTCCAGCCCAGCCAGGTTTGCCCGATTTCCGGCATAGGTGAGCGCATCCAGCACAACGACGCGATCGCCCGGATAGTGCTGACACCAGTAATGGACAAAGTTGGAGCCAATAAAGCCTGCGCCTCCGGTAATGATCAGCTTGCGCGGCAGGCGGGTCTGGTCGAGAGACATACTTTCTATTTCCTGTCTTGAAGATATTTGTTGCTGAATCGGGTTTTAGGGTGGTTGAGGAGTTGCAGAGGTTCTATATTGCCCCCTAAATCCCCTATTTGTTACTTGCTGCTCTAAAAGAGCGAGGAGGAACGTTGAAAGCCAGCATGATTGGCTCGGTTCCTTGCAAAATTAGGGACTAGGGGGATGGTTCGAGGCTTAGTTCAGTTCGATCTGGCAATCGTCGCCGATCATAAATCGCAGAGCCTTTGGGCGGCAGTCGGCTTCGCGAAGATGGGCACGTTGTCCGATAACGCTGTCCACAATGCGGTGATGAATGGTTTCGAGCTTCGCGCCCTGCAAAATGACGCTGTGTTCTAGATCGATTTCTAGCAGTTTGGCTTCGCTGGCGATGCTGCTGTAGGGACCGATAAAACAGTTCTCCAGATGGCAGTTTTCGCCAATCGTCACCGGACCCCGAATTGTGCTGTTGATAATCTTTGTGCCTTTGCCGACGTGAACCCGTCCGATAATACGGCTGCGATCGTCTACTTCGCCTTCAACGTTGCAATCCAGGCAGCTATCGAGAATCACCCGGTTGGCTTCCAGCAGGTCGTCTTTTTTCCCGGTGTCTAGCCACCAGCCGCGAATTTGCCGTGCCTCCACTGGGTTTTGCCAGTCGATCAAAGTCTGGATTGCATCGGTGATTTCGAGTTCGCCCCTGGCTGAAGGCTGAATTGAATCGATCGCCTTGTGAATTGTGTTGGTAAAGATATAAATTCCTACCAGTGCCAGGTTCGAGGGCGGATTTTTAGGCTTTTCAACCAGCTGAAGCAGTCGTCCGTTTTCATCGACTTTTGCCACCCCAAAGGCACTCGGATTTGGAACCGGACAAAGCAGCGTCAGCGCGTCAAGACTGTTGGCATGGAAGTGTTCTAGAAACAGATCCAGGTTGCTCTGTACCAGGTTGTCACCCAGATACATCACAAACGGCGAATCGCCTAAAAACGGCCGGGCAATCTTGACGGCGTGTGCCAGTCCTGCAGGCTTGTCCTGCAAGATGTATTCAATCTTTGCGCCAAATCGATCGCCGTTGCCCGTTTTTGCTTTCACCTCTTCACCCGTTTCGGGGCTGATGATGATGCCAATCTCGGTGATCCCTGCAGCGACGATCGACTCGATGCCGTACCAGAGGATCGGTTTATTGGCAACAGGCACAAGCTGTTTAGCTCCCGTATAGGTCAACGGGCGCAGACGAGTTCCCTTACCGCCGGACAGAATAATTGCTTTCATGGGCGTGGATGTATTCAGTGAGCATCTGACGAAGTGCCTGTCGCCATTGGGACGGCGGAGCAGGAAGCAGTTTACCAACCTTCTGGCAGGCTAAAACTGAGTAAGCAGGACGCTGGGCAGGGGTTGGATATTCCGGCGTGGTAATCGGAATAACCTGCTTGACCTTCAGAGGCAGGTTTAACGCCTGCGCCTCCTCAAAGATGGCAACCGCAAAGTCATACCAGCTTGCAGCTCCGCTATTCGTAAAGTGATAAATGCCGCTTAGCGACACCGGATCGCGACCATTGGCTTTGGCGAGAAACTGACCAGAGAGAACGGTAATCGCACGGGCAATGTCCGCTGACCAGGTCGGTGTGCCAATCTGATCGGCAACGACCCGGACTTCCTCGCGCTCTTTACCCAACCGCAGCATAGTTTTGACGAAATTGCCCTTGCCATAGGTTCCATAGACCCAGGCTGTTCGTAGAATTGTGTAGGGCGCAGAAGAATCTTCACAAACCTGCTGAATCCCGACTTCGCCTGCCCGCTTCGACTGACCGTAAACGCCGATCGGGTTGGTAGGGTCAGTTTCGGTGTAAGGCGTACTCTGAGAACCATCAAACACGTAGTCTGTGGAAATGTGAATCAGCGGAATTTTGAGCGATCGGGCTTCTTCCGCCATCACGGTGGGCGCAGTGCCATTGATTGCCTGTGCCAGATCTGCTTCGGTTTCGGCTTTGTCTACGGCGGTGTAGGCAGCCGCATTCACGATCAGATCGGGCTGAGCTTCGCGAATGGTCTGACGAATCTGCTCGAGTTCGGTCAGGTCGAGTTCGTCTCGCGCCACGCCGATGACCTTGCCTAAGGAACTGAGGGTCTGTTGCAGTTCGTGCCCGACCTGTCCTGCCTTGCCAATTAAAAGAATGCGCGTCATGAATTTCTCAATTGCTCTCTGGTTGCATCAGGAGGTTACGCTGAAACCTTGACTTCACTCGTTAGGGAATTTCACTCGCTAGGGCTATTCTGCCCTGAATTTCCGTAGAAACTGCTATCTCACCCAATCATCCCTCATGGGGAAGCGAGATTTTTCTGATCTTTGGGCGACATTACGAAATCTTTAGCGATCGATGAAGCCTCGATTACTGATGCCCAGAACCGCAGGCAGAAAGGGCAAATCAGGGTGCTAGTCAAATAAATCTGCCTGTTTGAGCGGAATGCCCGCCTGATCCTTTGCAGAAACGATCGGCTCTCCTAACAGGTTCCAGTGAATGCCCAGGTCTGGATCGTTCCACAAAATCGATCGTTCATGGGCGGGCGCGTAATAGTCAGTCGTTTTGTACAGCACTTCGGTTCCGTTTTCCAGTGCCACAAAGCCGTGGGCAAAGCCAGGGGGAATCCAGAGCTGCTGTTTGTTCGCCGCGCTTAGCTCGTAGCCAACCCACTGCCCAAACGTCGGCGAACCTTTGCGAATGTCTACTGCCACATCAAAGATTGCCCCTGCTACCACTCGCACCAGTTTCCCCTGCGCCTGCTGAATCTGGTAGTGCAATCCTCGCAGCACATTTTTTGCCGATCGCGAGTGATTGTCCTGCACAAACCGTAGACTGAGTCCAGTCTTATCCTGAAACACCTGCTCATTAAAGCTTTCAAAGAAAAACCCGCGATCGTCCCCGAATACGCGAGGTTCAATCAGCAGGACATCGGGAATTTCTGTTTGAGTAATGTTCATGCCTTTCCTGGAGATTGTGAGTCACTTCACAGCCAGGATCTTACACGACATCTCGTTCGGTTCTAACCCATGTTTTCTCACGATTTACCAAAAATGCACAATAGAGCGGGATCTTCCACAGTACATAAAGCGGAACCGTCAACAGCGTCGTCAGCGGCAGATCCGCTTTGCCGAATCCTGCCCAGGCAAGCCCGATCGCCAGCAGCAGCATGGCTCCACCCGCGCTGAATAGAATGGCAGGCAACACCGAGCCGCCCAGCCCCAACAAGACGATCGACAGGGTTAGCCCGCCCAGCCAGAGCATCACCAGCAGCGACAGGGGCGGAATGGCGAGATCGAGTGCCATTATCAGCAGATCAAACCGCTTTTGATGCAGCGATGCTTTCAGCAGGCGGGGAACCTGGGTCAGTAAGGTTTGCAGATGTCCGTGTTCCCAGCGAGTCCGTTGCTTTTTCGCAGCTTGCTCTTGTTGCGGTAAACGACCCATCACCAGCGTCTCTGGGCAGAGAGCGGGCGGATGTCCCTTGATCGCCAGATCGACCCCCAACTGCATATCTTCCACAATATTGCTGCTTGCCAGCTTTGCCGATTGAATCACTGCCCAGGGAAACGCCATGCCCGTTCCGGTAAGGGGACTCGGCAAACCCAGTCGCTCTAAGCCGCGCGGACGCACTAAATTTTTCACCAAAAAAGCCAGAGCAGACACTGCATCCTTGGGCTGGGGCTGAGCAGGTCGCTCCAGCAAATAGACTGCCTGCACCGGACGATGGGTAGCTAAAGCTTTGCGGCTGATTCGATCGATCGCCCCATCGGTCACTTCACAGTCTGCATCGACCATCACCACCACATCGGGCGGATTATTTGCAAGATAGCGCATGCCATAATCAAGGGCAAAGCCTTTGCCGCGGCGATCGGCATCCTGGCGTTCCAGTACCGTAGCACCCATCGATCGGGCAATATCTGCCGTGTCGTCGGTGCAGTTATCCGCAATGACAACTAATTGATGTGCTCCTTGATGCGTTCCATCGGTCGACAGAGCCGAGGATTTGAGCTGCGCGATTAAAATTTCCAGTACCGGGCGAATTCCCGCAGCCTCGTTGTGTGCCGGAACCAGGACTGCGATTTTTGCCTGCTTACCTGCCGGATAGGACGATTGCCCAATTCCTTTTCTAACGGGCAACAGAGCCGAAACACACTCAATCAGCAGCACGCCAATCGGGAGCAGGAGTATGAGGGCGATCGTGAGCAGCCCCCCATTGAAGACAAAAAACAGTG
The DNA here is from genome assembly GCF_039962475.1 of Leptolyngbya sp. GB1-A1. NCBI lineage: Bacteria > Bacillati > Cyanobacteriota > Cyanophyceae > Leptolyngbyales > Leptolyngbyaceae > Leptolyngbya > Leptolyngbya sp. GB1-A1. Next base: position 82,170 of record NZ_JAMPLI010000020.1, read on the forward strand.
CAGACACGGAGATTCACCTCAGACTTGGATTTATGGCAGGATGTCTGACGGCTGTAATGTAGGAGACCTACACACCCGGAGATACCCCTGACTTCTTACCTAAAATGTACCATCGTCTTAATGCTCTTCTGTTAATCCAATGGAAGAAAATTAAGGGCAGAGAAAGCTCAAAAAATAAATAATTGTGTTGATTGCTTCGCCCCAGAAAGCCTGTTGCCAGTGCGATCGGTCTACAAAACTGGGCTTGCCTGCTTCAGCCCACCCGGCTGCTCAATGTTTTGGGACTTGTCGTGTCTTCCTTGCATTGGGAAGCGTTCGCCCATCTCAAAAACTTACCAATCCAGCGTAAACCCTCGATCGCGCAGTTTCTTTTGCAGCTCATCGACATAGTTCTTGCGAATCATCTCCGGCGGCAGCAGCCCAGACTGATTTTGTCGCTGATTGTAATTCACCAGCCATCCTGCCGTTGCGCCTGCGGCTCCGCCAATCACCCATTCGCCGTAGTGCAGCCGAGTTGAAGCATTCACAATATGGGTTGCAGCGATCGACTTGCCCCCAATCAGCAGATTATCCACTTTCTGCGGCACGATTGCTTCCAGCGGGATATAGATGGGCTTGATCATGCTTTCGTCTTGCAGGGGGGCACTGCTGGCTTCCCAGGTTTCTCGCGAGTTGCGGTAGCGGCAGCCGTGCATGTCGATCGCATAGTGGGTGAGGGCGATCGTCGTGGGGCGAAAATCTCTGCCGCCGCGCATATCGGTGCGAATGTCTGCCTCGCGCATCATAAACTCCACCTGTCCGTAGCCGTTGCGTCCGAGGATTCGCCGTCCTTCGCGGATATAGGGCATCATGCTCAGACCCGATGCCGTGCCCATTGGCATCTCAATCCCGTAGAGGTAAGTCATCGGCAGTTCGGGCGTCGAATGCTTTTCGATCAGCCACTCGGCAAACAGCAGGGCGTGTTCTTCAGCATGGCGTAGGGCACTAATCGAAACGCCTCCCATCCAGTTTTCGTGCTGTCCTGATTCGGTGATTTTCTTTTCGTTTAAGATCAGCGGCGGGTCCATATAAGTCCAGTCGTTGCCGCGATTCCAGTTGATCATCGAGATGTCGCCGGGATCTGGATCATCGCTGCGTGAGTCGTTTTGGCTAGTGCTGAGAATCCGGCGATAGTTAAACACGCTGGCACTACCAAACATCGGAAACCCTTCCAGGTCGAAGTACTGCCGATGTTCTGCTTTGGAATAGCCCGGTTTCACCTCAGACAGCAGCTTTTGACTGGCACGACCGTCATCCAGAATCGCTAAGCCAAATGGAAAGGTAAATGCCTGGGTGCAGTCTGGGTTGTCTTGCCGCGAGGCAAAATATTCGCTAGTCGTCGATCGCCCCTCAGAACCCAGGCGATAGGGAATGCCTGCCCAGCCCACCAGTTCGCCCGTGTCGGTGGCATCAATCACGATCATTTGTTTGCCGCTTGGGGGCTGAAGACGCATCGGCACTTTATTAAACTGATCATCTGACGACCACGAGTACCAGGCGGGCAACTCCTTGGAAGGGCGACCCAGCGGTACATAAGCCGGATTTTTAGGAATGCGCCGCACTGCATAAACGGCTGTGATTAAGCGTCCGGTTGGGTCAAACTCTGTGCCCTTAAAGGCAGTTGATGTCACCCAACGACTTTCCGGTGATTGAGCCGATGCCTGCTTGAGCCACTGTTCTGATGCCTGCATTCCCGCTCTGGGCAGAAAACAGAGGGTGGCAACCCAGCAGCTATTTAAATCTGAGGTTGACTGGGGCGAAGCCAGGTTGGTCCAGGGCGGTACTTCCACCTGCTGCTTTTTCACCAGACGCTTGAAGTCGAGCCAGTCGGACGACAGGTTATCCCTTTCATTCATCGTGACGGATTCATCTAGCGCAGAGACTCCCTGAGAGCTGATTTGTCCGCCCAACCAGGGAGACAGCTCGATCAGACAAGTCTTTGCGCCCGATCGCATGGACTGTGCCGCCGCTGAAACACCCCCCATCGAGCCGCCAACCACCACCACTTCGCACTCCCAAACTTCCTTCGGTTCGGGCAAGGGAGAGAGGGTGGGTCTGCCGTTCATTCGGTTCACCAGGCGATCGATGCCCTGAGAACCCATACTTTGAGCACTGGTATCGGGTGCAGAAGCCGCCGAAGAAAGGGGAGTGACGGCTCCGCCCCAGGAATAATACTGCAGTAGCCCCAGCAGTCCGGCTGAGCCAATGGGAATCAGAACGGCGAGAAGCGCGAGTTGACCGATTTGACGAAGGGGAGATTGGGTCACAGGAAGGCACTCTGAACTGCGAAAGCAAAAGCCGGGTTAACTGTAGATGGCGTATCTCCTCTAAGTAAAAAGACTTTGCCGCTACATCCAGCGTTATACCGTAGATATATAGCGTAATTCTACGCCGATCGCCAAAGTTTGTGGAAAGGCAGCAAAAAAAAGCCAGGAGAGATGACCCATCCTGGCTCTGATATTACACCCGACTTTAGCAAAACGCAGTTATCAAGGTTGAAGGTTCGCGAAGCTTAGCGATTGTTGCCCGGAAACTTCTCGGTGATTTTGCTCAGTGCGCGCTCAACCTGCGTTTCAGCATCTGTTGCTTGCTGGGAGTTCTCAGGACGATACATATCGTTTTTATCTGCTGCGCCCTGCACTTCGTTGATGCCCTTATTCGCTTCGTCCTTCACCTTCATAGTGAGGGTATCGTCGGACTTCAGTGCATCTTCTGATTTTTCAAAAATATCTTGCAGTCCGGGTTCTCCCTTTGCCGGATCAGTCGGCGGGCTGCTGATTGCCAGGGCAGGTGCAGCATTCATGAAAAGCACCAATGCACAGGTCACTGTCACGAGAAAGGTGCGAATCGGGCGTAATACTGCCGCCATCCGATGCCGAAAATTCATACTAAGTGCCTCCAAAAAATGTTTAAGTCGTTCTTGTTTCTTGAATCGGTTTCTTTCAATCCTTCTGCTCTCTTTTACCTGGAATCTGAAGGCGATCGAATCGTTCTAGGGGCTGAACTCTTGTCTAATTTTATTCAGAAAAAAATCTGTCACTCGGCAGAGAAATATTGAATTAATTGGGCATCAGGCAGGGTTAAGTCGTGGGGAGGCGATCGATATTCTGGATAGAATCAAGACAACGGAACCCCATCGCTGTCCATGCAATGACGATTTCTCTCCCCCGCTCTGCTGCCGAAAAAACAACCCCGCCCCTCTGGCATGCTGCAACCTGGCAGGATTATATCGCGTTGCGTGATGCCCTTCGTGATGATGCGAGCCAGGGACGAATGAGGCTGGACTTCGATCAGAATCGAATGAGGGTGAGTATGGGTGGTGAAGGCATTAATCACGCAAAATACAGCGATCTGTTTACAATGATGTTTGCATTTTGGGCAGCACAGCAGCAAGATCAGGTCTTTGATTCCATTGGACGCTGCCTGATCGAGCAGCCAGAAACCCAGGCTTGTGCCCCTGATTTGGTTTTGTATGTGGGAGCAGACTCGCCGCAATGGAAAGAGGGCGAACCCCGCAAGATTGATTTGGCTCGTTGTCGCGTTCCTGATCTGGTCGGCGAAATTTCAGATACAACGCTAGCAAGTGATTTAGATGAGCAAAAGCATTTGTACGAGGCGTTAGGTATTCCTGAATATTGGGTGGTTGATACGCAGGGAAAGCGAGTATTTGCGTTTCAATTGCAGGATGGAAAATATCATTTGATTGAGCAGTCTAATGTGCTAGCCGGACTGCCAATTTCGCTGTTGAATGAGGCGATCGATCGCATGGTCAAAGGAACAAATACGAGTGCGGCAGCGTGGTTTGCTGGAGCAATTCAGGAACTTTCAAATCCTTCATAACGATGCGAATGCATTGGAGATTCCGATCGAACAATTGCCGGATGAGTTTGGCTCAGTTCAAGTTTCGGATTAGGATGTTGATTCATTGAGAGGAGTTTGAGGTGCTGTATTACCCCCTAAATCCCCCATTCATGGGGGACTTCTGTGTTGCCCCCTAAATTCCCCAATTGTTTCTTGCCGCTCTTTTAGAGCGAGGGGAGACTTTGAAACGATGAGGCTAGCTTTCGATCGCATTGACGATCTGCTGGAGGACATGACTTAAGTTTGTCATTACTGCTTGATTGCGAAAGCGAATGACTTGATAACCAGACTGATTCAGTCTTTCAGTGCGGGCAGCATCATACTCCACCTGCTGGTTTTGAATGCTGCCATCGAGTTCGATAATCAATCGATGCTGAGGACAGTAGAAATCGACAATAAAAGACTCGACTGGATGCTGACAGCGAAACTTCAATTCGTTCAGTTGGCGATTTTTGAGAGCTTGCCACAAAGTTTTTTCCGCAGGAGTCTGATTTTGTCGAAGCTGTCGGGCAGCAGAAATAATCTCAGGCTGTTGTTCCCCGAATGCGTCGAGAAGTTATAAAGCTCAGGGAAAGTGACTTCTACAAGTTGCCCATTCTCGCCGGTTGACAATCTCTGCTCAAAGTCCCTCAAAATGGGGAATTTAGGAGGCTGCGAGATTTAGAGGCAACCCCCAGCAAGATTTCACAATTTGCATTCAAATTATCGAGCTTTGAGGAAAAACGATCGCCTTCTGCACTTGATACTTGATGATTTGCATAGAAGCGATCGTCATTAGCACTCGGTACATTGCCTTTGTAAGTCGATACATTGCTTCTTGCGCCTAAAACATTACTTCTGCGACGCAATACATTACCATTTGCACACGATACATTCACTGTGCTGCTCAAAACATTGCCTTTTGCACCTGGCACTATAGGAAATAATTCAGAAATAGACAATTTCCATGCCCGAGAATTCAATTGGTTGGGATGAGGATGTGCCCACTACCCAAATTGAGTTTGGCAAGAGGGAAAGACGAGGGAAACTAGGCGATATTACAGCCTGCTCTAGGGGGAGAGACTAGAATCTGTAGTAACCATCTGTCTCTGATGGCTTTCGCTGCCCCTCACACTCCTTCTATCGCAATGGCCGTTCCGTATATCTTGCGTCCTCAAGCTGAAGCGTTTTTGCAAGCTTTCGCCAATGCAGTCCAGCAACCTCAGCAATCCCCTGTTGTGTTTCATATCTGGGGAGTTGGAGGGGTTGGGAAAACGACATTAACCCGAAAATTGAAAGAGGCACACCGAGAAAAAGCTTTCACAGCAGAGGTGTCATTCGGACTGACGGAAGGAATTGACGATCCCATTGGACTGATGACCAGGTTATATGAGCAAATCGCGTCGCAGGATAGTTGGCATGATCCGTTTTGGGAGAAACATGAGCTTTATCAGGAAACGTTGCATCAGCTAAAGACGGAATCCCCTGACGGTAAGGGGAAGGTCGGAGAGGAACAAATTAAGTACATCAAGCAACTGACGAATTTGGGAGTTGATGTTGCCGGAGAACTGTTTCTGGGAGAGTCTGCGAAGAAGACTGCTAGCACGATCGCTGATAGAGGAATTGATGCAGCAGTTGCCGCTCTGTCACTGAAAGATGATCTGGTGCAGTTTCTCAAGCAGCATCGAGCAACCAAGCGTGACAAACAGCTTCAGGAACTCATGCTGGAGCCGCTGCCCAAACTAACAAAGGCATTTGCAGAAGGATTGAGCCAGAAAGCAAAGCAACAACCTGTCATCCTGGTACTGGACACCTACGAGAAAGTTCCTTCCCCGATCGATCTCTGGCTCTGGCGATCGTTAATTGGCAATACAGACATATCTCAACATCGGGTTCGACTGATTGTGTCTGGACGCCACTGCATTCTAAAAGGCGAAGGTTGGAGAAAGCTGTCACAGGATCGGTTTGCGGTGCAGCAGCAGGAGATCAAGCGGTTTACGACAGAGCAAACTCAAACCTACTTGGAGCAAATTGGCGTTGAAGATTTTGAGCAGATTCAGAATATTCATCGCGTAACGAAGGGACTGCCTTACTATCTGAACTGGATTCGAGAGCAGTATCTTAAGGGGCAGAAACTAGATTTTGCTCAGGGCAATCAAGAAATTGTGCGCTTGCTGCTTCAGGGATTAAACAATACACAAAAGCAAGTGGTTCAGATTGCAGCTTGTTGTCTATCGTTCGATCGCAAGTTAATCCAATACCTGATACAGCAGCAAAACCTGGATTTTGAAACGGCAGTAGATTCGCAACAAAACTGCTTTGAGTGGCTTGTCCAGAACACATTTGTTGTGCCAGTTCAACATGAGTTTCGGTTAGATGACGTTGCGCGGGATGTATTTCGTCTGTCACTCTGGCAGGAAGACCGCGATCGATTTGAATCAGTCCATAATGCATTGGCGCAGTATTTTGAGGCTTCTTCAGATCGCGAAGTTTCTCCAACCGCTCCGCCACCCGACAAATATGAGAATGCTGATTGGCTGATACCGAGATTTCAATTTCTTTACTATCTACTATTTACCCGTCGTCAGGACGTGCAGCCTCAATTGATTACTCATTTGCTAGAAGCTCGGTATTTCAACATAGACCGTTTTTTAGTACAAGCACCAGTTAACTTGACTGAGGCTGAGTATAAGCTCTCGGAGCATCCGTTGCTAAACCATGCCACCCGACAATTTCTGACTCGGATTCGACCCGCCATTAATTATGGCTGGGCAGTTTTGGAAGAATATCCAATCGACTACCCCTACAACCTCGAGAAATACGGACTATCTAAAGTAGATACAGACCGAGCAATTGAGCAATGTTTGACACAAGTAGATAGACTGGCAGGGCTAGCCAAATTCATGGCTTTATTCTGCAAATCGAGACGATGCCCCGCTTCTGAGTCATATGGCTGGCTAATGCAGGCTAAAGAAGAGGCTGAGCATGTGGTAACGCCAACACACGGGGAATTCAGCAGCAACTTATTCCTTTGGAAAATTGCTAACGCCTTGTTCGAGCTAGAACGCTACGAGGAAGCGATCGACTGCTACGAGAAAGCAATTGAATACAAACCGGACAAACACGCAGCTTGGAACAACCGAGGCATTGCCCTGGCGAATCTAGAACGCTACGAGGAAGCAATTGTCTCCTGGAACAAAGCCCTCGAACACAAACCGGATGCTCACCAAGCCTGGAACAACCGAGGCATTGCCCTGGCGAATCTAGGACAGTACAAGGAAGCAATTGTCTCCTGGGACAAAGCGATCGAATACAAACCGGATAAACACGCAGCCTGGAACAACCGAGGTTTTGCCCTGGCGAATCTAGGACAGTACAAGGAAGCGATCGGCTCCTGGGACAAAGCACTCGAACTCAAACCGGACGATGACGCAGCCTGGAACAACCGAGGTCTTGCCCTGGTGAATCTAGGACACTATGAGGAAGCAATTGGTTCCTACGAGAAAGCCCTCGAATACAAACCGGATGATTACGCAGCCTGGTACAACAAAGGCAATGCTTTGTTTAATCTAGAACGCTATGAGGAAGCAATTGATTCCTACGAGAAAGCCCTCGAATACAAACCGGACGATGACGAATCCTGGTACAACAAAGCCTATTGTTATTCCTTGTGGAATCACGTGGATGAAGCGATCGAGTCTTTACAACGAGCGATCGAACTCAACCCCGGATATCGAGAAAAGGCTAAAACAGACTCCGATCTTGACAATATTCGATCGGACGATCGATTCAAAGCATTAATTGAAGAAGATTCTGATTCAGCATGAGGCGATCGAATTTATGCAGGAGGGCTGGTAAAAAGAAGAAGGGGCCTGGAACACAGCTCCAGGCAAAAAGCACTACCCCTTCATCTCAAAACCATCTAAAAATTACACAAAAACAAAGTTACGAGCAGACAAATTCACAGACGTTGCGTTGACTCCTTCCAGGACAGCAATCAACTCGCTGCTTTGTGCGCCTGTGGTTGGATCAACCTTGCTCATATAAATGCCTGCCCCTGTTGCTGTTGCCCCAACCGTGTAGCTCGTAGGCAGTCCTGATAGCTGAATGCGATCGGCTTGCTTGAAGTCTTTGATCACAGCATAGTCTGCGTCTGCTGCTGACGTATAAAATGCCATTCCTGCCTGACCCAAAACGAAGGTGTCTTTGCCATTGCCGCCAATCAAAATATCCACTTCAGGCGCAGGCGTAGGGACAGTTGGGGTTGTTCCTGCTGGAGAAGGTGCAGCCGGAATTGCAGTCATGCCAACCAGAATGTCATTACCATTTCCACCCGTTAACTCATCATTACCCGCTTCACCGTAGAGCGTATCTTTGCCATTGCGACCGCTAATTTTGTCATTCCCCAACCCACCCTTGATCACTTCAGACTTATTGCCACCCAGCAAAATGTCATCTGCATCGGTTGGAATCAACATATCTTTAGATTTGCCGTTCTTTCCCTTGATGTTTTTGTGTTTGCCGTTTTCTTTCTTGTTTTGATTCTTCATCGAAACGTTCTCCTCAAATCTCTATCACGTTTGTTGTTGGCTAGGGCAAATCTAGCCTACTTGATTGTTGATAAGCTTCAATAAAGACACAGAACTATTATTTTTTGTTTTTATGAACTTGACAGGATTACTTTCAGTAGAACCACAGAGATTTATCTATTAAATTTATAGAATATCGGGAACTTTGTTCTACGGTTAGAATAATTACGAGTTACTTTATTTAGATTTCATGTAGAACTTTTAGATTTTATGTAGAACTTGTAAAAGCTCGAAGCAGGATAGTGAAAATCCTGCAAAACCTATTTACATTAATCTTGTCCTTTAGAGGTTGTTTTTCGCTCGATCGCACGACTGATGCGTTTCAATTCCTGCCGTTCTTTATTGGTGAGCGCACGCAACAGTTCCTTCTGTCGGCGAGTCATCGCACTCAACAATGGGAAAGTTTTCTATCCTGGCAGACCAACCAAAAATCGCAGTATTCATGCCAGGTGAGCCAGGTCGATCTGTTATTGCAGTTACTTGAAGTAGCTACCTTTTTGTTGGAGAACGATCTTACTACATTGTCCTCAATTGCTCGATCTCCTCCTGAAGAGCTATACACACTAACAAGGCGATTTTGTCATATTGGTAACAAATTTTCAATATCACACCCCTTAGGCTAAGGGTATCGTATAAATACGGAGGTCGATCATGAGCCTAGTGCGTCAGGTTAAGGTTCGCCGATTAGATGCGATGAAGAGTGGCATGGTCGAGTTTTATACACTACAATCCAGCCACGAAACGATGCTGGCGCAAATTCCAGGCAGAACTGTGGATGATTTGTTTGTGCATCATTTTCACACCGATCAGCTTTTGGTGGTGCGGGGTGAAATCGTGTTGGTGATTCTGAGCGGTCGACAGTACCATTACTTCCCCCTGAGCGAAGCTGTGCCGCAGGTGGTGACGATTCCGCCCGGAGTGCCCCACGGTTCGATTAACTTTAGCGATCAGCCCTGTATGTTTGTGAATGCGGTGCTGCGCCACGGTAAACCCCACGAGCGCGATTATCGTCCGCTCCGCAAACCCTTTCCCTATGATGTGGAACGGGCAAAAGCAGCGCTGGAGACGATTCGCCCGAAAGCAATTCACGGGGAGGTGATTCACGGGGAGGCGATTCAGAATGACGCCTGCACAAAAACGATCGCGCTTCGCCATTGAACGGTTTGATTTTTCAGCGTTTGCGTCAGGAGCTGCTGAATTAGGAATTGTTCTTGAGACGACAGCGATCGGGCAAGGCGATCGACGTAGCTGGGGCGAGTTTGACCAGGACGAAACCAGCGATCGAGCAAATCAGCGGTAACGTGCAAATCGGTTTGGCTCACTTCGCGCTGAAGCGTTGGCTGGAGTCCGGCGGCGGCAAACCAGGCAAGCAAATCGGCTTCGCGCCAGTTGACCATTGGGTCAGTCCCATCTTGATAAATCGCTTCTTCGGCTTCGATCCAGCGCTGCCACAAATCGGACTTAACCTGGCTGCGATTCCCCTGCGGAAACTGCCTGGCATCAACTAATTCATACAATCGCTGAGTTTCATAAGACAGGGTTTCTGCCAGCACAATTCGCCCATTCGATCGCAGCAATTTTGCCAGTTTCTGAATCAGAGCGGCTTTATCAGGCTCGTGCAGCAAGACATTTCTGCCGAGGATGCGATCGAACTGAATCTCCGGTTCCACCATTAAATCGTGGGCATCCACCCGGACGATCGGGCGATTGATTTCTGGCAGCATTTCCGCCTGTTCTGCAATTGCCTGCCCGTCTGCTGCCTTTCTGACCCAGGCATACACGCCGCCTTCGGGGACTTGCCGCACCGCTTCCCAAACCAGCAAACCGCTTGCAGCAAGGGCATCCAGAATGACATGATGACGATCAGGCTGGGCCAGCGTGAAAATGCGATCGCGAATCTGTCCGAGCTGCGTTCCCGTCTGGCTAAGCGTGCGCTGGAGCCAACGATCGAGGGTGCGGTTGGGTGGGGTGAAGGTGAGCACTTCGGGTAAAGCGGCTCCAATTCCTTCAACCAGTGCCGCAAGCTGCGACTCTCGCTGGCGGGCGACCTGCTGCTGAACTTTCGCTTCTTCGCCCTGATTGGACGGCTGATAAAACATTTGTCCCTGAAGGCTACTGGGCAAATATTGCTGAGCTACCCAGTGATCGCGATAAGCGTGAGGATAGAGATAATTTGCGCCATGTCCAAAGGAGTGACGATCGCGATTGGCATCGCGCAAATGGTTTGGTACTTCGGTTTCGCGCTGCTGTTCAATCGCAGCCAGGGCATCAAAAAAGCCCATGACACTGTTTGATTTAGGAGCAGTTGCCAGATACAGCGTTGCTTGCGCCAGAGGGTAACGTCCTTCTGGCAGTCCCACCCGATCGAACGCCATTGCACAGGCATTGACGATCGCTACCGCATTGGGGTCAGCCAATCCCACATCTTCACTTGCCAAAATCAAGAGCCGCCGAAAGATAAACCGGGGATCTTCACCCGCATACACCATTCGTGCCAGCCAATATAGGGCAGCATCCGGGTCAGACCCGCGTACGCTCTTGATAAACGCGCTAATCGTGTCAAAGTGAACGTCGCCTTCTTTGTCGTACAGCACTGCTCGCTGCTGAATTGATTCTTCGGCAACCGCTAATGTGACGTAGATTTCGCCCGCTGCCGCTGGGGTGGTTTCAACCGCCAATTCCAGCGCATTCAGCAACGCCCGCGCGTCTCCGTTTGCGACGTTCACCAAATGATCCAGCGCGTCCGGGTCAATTCTCACAGTTCGATCGCCATAGCCTCGATCGCGATCCTGCAACGCTTGCTCTACCACCCGGTACAGGTCTTGGAGCAACAGCGGCTTGAGCTGAAAAATCCGCGATCGGCTGACGAGGGCCTTGTTCACTTCAAAATAAGGATTCTCGGTCGTTGCCCCGATCAGAATTACCGTGCCGTTTTCCACCCAAGGCAACAGCGCGTCCTGCTGCGCCTTATTGAAGCGATGCACCTCATCCACAAACAGAATCGTTTTTTGTCCCTGCTTGCGCTGTATTTGTGCAGTGTCGATCGCCGCCCGAATTTCCTTTACGCCTGCCAGCACCGCATTCAGCGAAATAAAGTGTGCCTGCGTTGTGTTGGCAATAATCCGCGCCAGCGTCGTTTTTCCCGTTCCCGGTGGACCGTAAAAAATAATCGACGAAAGCTGATCCGCCTGAATTGCCCGACGCAACAGCCGCCCCGCTCCCAAGATGTGATCCTGCCCGATAAACTCATCCAGCGATCGGGGTCGCATTCGAGCTGCTAGCGGCGCATCTACATCAGATTTTGCATTCGATACAGGCATGGATCAGGCAAAGGATACTTTGCAGCAAACAAACCAAGCCGATGATCTAACAAATTTAGAGCAGCGTCTACCCAATTTTTTGGGACTCCAGCTTACCTAGAATCTTCCTTGCCTACAGCCTTCAAACTCCCCCGTTGATAGGAGATTTAGAAGGCTCAAAGTCCCCCAGAATTGGGGGATTTAGGGGGGCAGTGTAGCACTTCTGCCACTGTTCAAATATCTCTTAGTCTGCGTCTTCCATCGGGCTGTCTTCGGGCAACTGCTGCAAAATGTCATCCAGCAAAGACTGCTCGGCATGGCCCGCCTGATCGACCAAACTCGATCGCAGCAGCGTCACTTGATAGGAATCGAGATCGATCGCCACAGGCTTTGCCGAATTTGCATCGCTGTCCCACTGAGAAATCTCAGACTGAAGCTGATCGTCGATCGCCGTCAGCCGACCCAGAGCTTCATCTAGATCGTCTGTGCCGTAAGTATTCAGGTTTTGTTCCTGCTGATTGCTGAACTGAGACGGGTTTTGCTGCTGAAGCTGATCGATCGCCTGATTCAAGCCATTGTGCATCAGTTCAAGCTGCTGTTTGTTCAAAACGAGAGGTAAAGCATCCATCGCGCCTTCTTCCGGGGTTTCGCTAATTTTGTCTAACGACAGCTTACCGATTGCTGCATCGTTCGTCCTCTTTCGATCGACAGGATTTCGCAGCGCGGCGCAATGGCTGGATACACAGCTCAATACAAGATGGCTCAATGCGCCCAGTCAATACGCTAGGGTAGAATGGTTGACCTGCTGCCACGCCTTTCGCCATGCTCGAACTTCACTGCCACACCACCTGTTCAGACGGAACCCTGACCCCGACCCAGCTTGTTTGGAGAGCGCATCAGGCAGGTGTTCGTGCCCTGGCAATTACTGACCACGATACCCTTCAAGGCTGGGATGAAGCGTTTGCAGCGGCGGCAAATCTCCCGATCGAAATTGTGCCCGGTCTAGAACTCAGCACCGTGTATAACGATCGCTCGATGCACATTCTCGGTTTTTATCCCGATCGTCAAAAGCTGCAAGCTCCCTTAAGTGAACGATTGAACGGACGCAAACGCCGCGCCCAACTGATGCTCGCAAAACTGGCAGAGCTGGGCTATCCGATCGCTTTACCAGAACGGGGAGAAGGCATGGCTCCGGGCAGACCCCATATCGCTTCGGCAATGGTGCGGGCAGGCTATGTTACCTCGTCAGAAGAAGCATTCGATCGCTTTTTGGGCAGCGACAAACCTGCTTATGTGGAATACGAGAAATTTAGCGCGATCGAGGGAATTCAGCTTTTGCGCTCCTGCGGTGGCGTTCCGGTGTGGGCACATCCCTATCTGTTTCGGGGTGGGACGGTGGAGACGGTGTTGCCTGTCCTGGTGGAAGCCGGGTTGATGGGCATTGAAGTTTATCATCCCAGCCATTCTTCGTCCGAGGTGCGGCGGCTAGAGGAATCCTGTGCCTACTATGGCTTACTGAAAACAGGCGGCAGTGACTACCACGGACCCAGCCCTACTTCGGGCAAAGACACTCATGGGATGCTGAACAGCGAACAGGTTTCGTTCTCGCTGCTCGCCCCGCTTAAGCAGGCTGCCCAGAAGATTGCTTAACCCCTGCCCTGGAGGACGTTTGCAGCGTGAAGAGGGCGACCTCAACTGCCCCGCAATCCCTGCCCAGTCTCTCGATCGTCACGAGTAGCTAAACGATTGCGGACGTTCCTGCACGATCTGGGGCGCGTTCACCTTCAGATAAAGCGGTTCAATATAAACACCCAACCACGGCTGACTAATATTTAACCAGGCAAAGGGGCTGCTGTCGGGAACCTGCAAATCCACGCCTGCCAGGTGTAGGCTGCTATTTGTTTGTCCTTCAAACAGCAGAAGCTTAGTATCCTTAACGCTAAATACAGGTGCGCTGAGTGCCAACTGCAAGCCAGGGAGTTTCCAGGTGCAGCGACAGCGACACAGCACATCGTCTCCCTGCCTGACTTCGACGCTAGGATGCTCACCCTGCTGCCACTTAAACTCGGCGTATTCCTTGGGCAGTCCCCAGATTTCGCGTCCGCCTGCGATCGAGTCAGGGTTATCCACATAAATATGCGATACCCAGCCGCCAATTTTTCCGCCGTGATAAATTAAACCCATGACGACAATCAGCTCGTTATACAGCAGCACTGAACCGCTTTGATAAGCAGAGAGATACACACCGCCGATCGTCTTACCGGGAAAGACAGGGATAATTTCTAGCTCAGAGGGAACCAGCGGGCGAACGCGATCGATATCCATCAGATTCAGGGTTTGCAGGGCGTAGCCTTGAAGCTGCCAGGGTGTAGAAGGATAAGTCATGGTTCACCTTTCCTGATAAAGAAGGACAAACGGAGCCGTTTTAGATTTAAATCCCCTCGCCCAAATCGGGAAAGGGGTTGTTTAGAAGCGTCATGGGTCGTTCGTGATCGGTCAATTCAGCGGTGGGCAGCTAAAGTCCTGGATTGATCTCCAGTGAGCCAACTTTACAAATCCAGAAAAGCTGCACATCGCCTACATTTCAAACGATTAATCCCAATAACCAATGACCCATGGCTAATGACCAATGACCAATTCAGCGGGCTTACTTATAGCTACGCTGACCACCCGTAAGATTATCCGCACCGCCTGTCAGCGTATCCTCTACTGCATCAACAGAATCTTCAACTGTTTCTTTCACATCGCTGATGAATTCTTTTGTGCCGGGATAGAGCGGCTGATCCAGGTTTAGCTTCTCGCGCACATTATCTACAATGTCCTTCAATCCGCCCTCGGTTTGATCCGTCGTTTCCTCTAGATTCTTCTTCGCATTGCGGATGTTAACGTTATCTTTCTCATCCAGATCAATGTAGGATTTGCTCTGCTTTGGCAGGGAAGTGCGATCGGGTCTGGGGAGCGAATTTGAATTGTCTGAGAGCGCATCCGTTAAATTAAAACTGTTGTCCTTAGAAAATGCCTTATCGGTCGAGAGCTTATCGCCCGGATTAGGTTTGTTATCGCTTAACGTCGGCAATTTATCCCAGCTTTCCGCGCTGAAGTTGCCTGCTAGAGCCGCAGAACTGCCCACCAGCACACCAACAAACAGCAGAACGCTGGCGACGATCACCGTAAAAACTTTGCGAAGTTGAGTCATTATGTATCTCCTCTTTGGATCTTAAATTTGCAAATGGTTTTGGCTTTGTAAGCTTCGCAGGATGGATTGGCGCAGCGTAGCGCATCACTGGCAGAAATCGATGCTGTAGAACTCACGGTAACGATCGGCTGTAAAACAGAATGCGCTACTTAACGAATTCTACTTTTCAAGAATTGATGCATTATGGCTTCGCCTGACCATCCTACGGATCTAATGCACTGGGACTTTAGAGTCCCTCACCAATGGGGAATTTAGAGGGCAACGTAGAACTTCTAAGGCTTGATGAACACCTTGATGCAGCCATCCTGCTTGTGCTTGAACATTTCATAGCCCCGCTTCGTTTCCTCTAGCGAGAGCGTATGGGTAAACACGCGCGACGGATCGACTTCTCCGTTTGCCACCCGATCGACCAGCATCGGCATATACTTTTGCCCAAACATCTGACCCATTTTTAGCGTCAGACCCTTGTTGAAAGCAGCCCCCATCGGCACCTTGTCGATAAAGCCGCTATACACGCCCATAATCGACACCGTTCCCCCCTTGCGGCAAGAGACGATCATCTGGCGAATCACGTTGGGGCGATCGGTTTCCAGACGAACGAGCTGCTTTGCCCGATCATACAGTCCTTCTACGCCCATGCCGTGCGCCTCTAGACCGACCGCATCAATACAGCAATCGGGTCCGCGTCCCCCAGTCATCTCCTTCAAGGCTTCGCCAGCATCAATTTCTTCATAGTTGATGATTTCTGCGTTAGCGAAGGTTTTTGCCAGTTCCAGTCGTTCTGGGATGCGATCGATCGCGATCACCCGCTCTGCGCCCAGCATATAGGCACTGATCATGGCAAACTGACCGACCGGACCCGCGCCCCAAACTGCCACAATATCACCGGGCTGAATGTCGCACAAATCCGCGCCCATGTATCCGGTTGGGAAGGCATCGGACAGGGGCAGAATTTTTTCGTCGGCAATGCCTTCGGGAACGATTGTGCAGCCCATGTCGGCAAAGGGAACGCGAATATATTCTGCCTGAGATCCGGCATAGCCACCAAACAGGTGCGAGTAGCCGAAAATTCCAGAGGTTCCGAAGCCAAACAGCGGCTCCTGCATCCAGCCGTTTTTGTTGGAGTTATCGCAGAGCGACCACTTTTGCTGCTGACAGAAGAAGCAACCGCCGCAGCCAATAATCGAAGACACAACGACACGATCGCCGACCTTCAGCTTTCGCACAGCCGCACCGACTTCCACGACTTCGCCCATAAATTCGTGACCAATAATGTCACCGGGGAGCATCGAGGGAATATATCCGTCGTAGATGTGCAGATCAGAACCGCAAATCGTCGTTGCCGTGACTTTTAGAATCGCATCACGCGGATTGAGAATTTTTGGATCGGGCACGGTCTCCACGCGCACGTCCATTGGACCATGCCAGCAAGCAGCTTTCATATTTCACTTTCTCCCTGGGGCGGATTAATTACGGCTTTAGAACGACCTTGGTGCAGTTCTCGCGCTTGTGCTTGAAGATCTCATAGCCGCGCGGAGCGTCATCGAGGGGCAAATGGTGAGAAATGACAAAGGTGGGGTCAATGTCTCCGTTTTCGATGTGCGCTAGCAGTCGATCGAGATATTTGTGAACGTGAGTTTGACCCATCTTGAAGGTCAATCCTTTGTTCATTGCGGCTCCCATCGGGATTTTATCCACAAAACCGCCATACACACCCGGTAACGACACCGTGCCCCCTTTACGACAAGCGACGATCGCCTGACGCAGCACATAGGGACGATCGGTTTCCATCCGAACCGCCTGCTTCACTTTGTCATACACGCCTTCGGGTCCCATGCCGTGGGCTTCCAGACCAACCGCATCCATACAGGAGTCGGGTCCGCGACCGCCGGTCATTTCTTTCAGGGCTTCACCCGGATCGATCTCTTCGTAGTTGATTACTTCTGCGCCCCACTGTTTTGCCAGTTCCAGCCGTTCGGGGACACGATCGATCGCAATCACTCTTTCTGCGCCCAGCAAGAAGGCACTCTTGATACCAAACATCCCTACCGGGCCACAGCCCCATACTGCGACCGTATCACCGGGCTGAATATTGCAATTTTCTGCGCCCATGTATCCGGTCGGCAGGATGTCCGTCAGGAATAGCACCTGGTCATCGGTCAGGTGATCGGGCACTTTGTACGGACCCACATCCGCAAAGGGAACCCGCGCATATTCTGCCTGTCCTCCAGCATAGCCGCCAAAGAAGTGAGAATAGCCAAACAGTGCCGCAGGAGATGTACCGTAGAGCGGTTCGATTAAATGCGCTTGATGGTTCGAGTTATCGCAGAGCGACCACAAATCTTTACGGCAGAAGAAACAGTTGCCGCAGGAAATTGGGAAGGGAATGATGACGCGATCGCCAATCTTCAGGTTCTTTACGGCAGGACCAACTTCGACGATTTCTCCCATAAATTCATGCCCCACAATATCGCCAGGCATCATCGAGGGAATAAATCCGTCGTAAAAATGAAGATCCGAGCCGCAAATCGCCGTAGATGTAATTTTGACGATCGCATCACGCGGATTGAGAATTTTAGGATCAGGAACGTTGTCAACCCGAATATCTAAGGGGCCGTGCCAGCAGACAGCTTTCATTATTGATTCCTCTAATTATTTGTAACCAGAAGACTAACCTTCTTATTTGCGACCAGAAGGCTGACCTTCCGTTGTGGCAATTTCTCCGGTTTCCATCAGCATTTTGAAGCGGCGAAGTTCATCACCAATTTGCTGTTCTGCTTCTTCTCCAAACAGTTTGGCGATCGCAGCACCCACCACACCACCGGGCGGATTGTATTCCATTACGACTTTTACTTCGGTTCCGCGTCCGGGAGGTCCGGGCTGGAAGCGCACAAAGCCAGAGTTATCCACCTGCGACCCTTCGATCGATGCCCAGCCAATCAGCTTGTTGGGCTGGTCTGCCACGATTTCAGCGTCCCATGCCACTTCTGTGCCAAACGGTGCGCTCGTAACCCAGTGCGATCGCGTCGGGCTGGTGACTGTTACCGACTTCAGGTGCTTCATGAAGCTGGGCAGATTCTCGAAGTTGTGCCAGAACTCATACAGTTCTTCCGGCGTTTTGTTGATGATCGTCACCGTGCGTTCAACTTTGATGCCCTTGCCCAAGCCTGCTGCGTCTGCCACTTTATCGGTCAAGCTCTTATCTGCGGTTGCGCCGTGGTATGCCATCGCGCCGCCTGCCATTGCCATCAGTGCGCCACGCAGCGATCGCTGGCTCAATCCCATCAGCACCATTGCACCACCTGTAATCAGCGAACCCCATTTCTCGGCTTCGCTCACGTTGCCCTGCTGATTTTGATTCGGCTGATTTTCCTGGTTTCCACCCGACACGGTTTCCATCTTTCTTTCTCCTTGTCTGTACTGCGGTCAAATTTGTTTTGTGAATGGGGATGGGTTGGAATATGTTCTACATTCACCCATCCACCTATCCACTCATCTACTCATTTCCACCGATTTACTAGATGTTTTCCCGTCCTCCTAGCAAACCAGTCGCCAATAGCATCAGCGCACCGATTCCTGCTACCGTTCCCCATTTGGCGATCGGGTGAAAGTCTAAAACTTCCAGGAAACTGGGGATCGTCAAGCCGCCAAAGTCCCCTTCGATCCGGTCATAGCCTGATCCCGAAATGGGCTCATACAGGTTGTTCGGGTCATCTTCGTATTTAGTCGTGGGAGTATGCTGTCCTTCCACAGCAACCATTTGCACCAGGAAGTCACCCAATGCTGGAGAGAGTCGCTGAATAAAGTCCAGCACACGACCAGAATCGCCTACGATCAAATCGCGAGTTTGATGCTCGGCAGCATACAGAATTGCATCTGCAACCTGATCGGGATGATAGAAAGGAGGAACGCCCTGCGGCTTCACACCCAGCTTAGTCTTACCCTTGTTGTAGAACGGCGTGTTGATGGTCGAGGGCATGATTTCGGTGACGCTAACGGGAACGCCATCGTGCTTGAGCTCTACCCGCATGGCATCCAGGAAGCCCTGCAAACCGTGCTTCGACGACGAATAAGGGCTTTGCAACGGCAGCGATCGTCTTGCTTCTACCGAAGACACGGAAATGAATGCGCCCTGTCCGATTTGTTTCAGGTGTGGCAAAGCCACCATTGCGCCATACACCTGACCGAGCAAGTTGACTTCGATCACGCGCTTGAATTCTTCGGGCTGAATTTGCTCAAAGCGGGCAAAGAGTCCAGTTGCGGCAGCATGAACCCAGGTATCGATGCGCCCGTACTGCTGCACTGCTTTTTCAGCGATCGATCGCACCTGAGCAAAATCTGCTACGTCTGCAACCACGGCAATGGCATCACCCCCTGCTGCCCGAATTTCATCGACCAGAGAGTCTAGCCCGGGCTGGCTTCGGGATGCCACTACGACCTTTGCACCGCGACCTGCAAACTTGAGCGCAGTCGATCGTCCGATGCCGCTTGATGCACCGACCACAGCAACGACCTGTTGATTAATGGGCTTGAGTTGAAATGTAGTCATTAGCCTGTATTAATTAGCCTGTATTGAGAAGACAATTTACGGAAGCTGATCGCCCGCTTCGATCGCATGTCCACTGGCATTCGTAATCAGTGTAAAAACTACACCGTAAAACTGCATTTCAGAACATGACATTAAAACGATCGTCCTAAAGGAGCAAAGCTCTAATTTCAATCTGAAATCAGCAAATTATCCAGCCGAACTTGCTTAGGAACGGAGGTGGTCAGCGTTAACTCAGAACTGCCCAATGCTGCTGTGAATAGGCTTACTTGTGATTTAAGCAACTCTTTTTCAATTTGCAGTCTACCGTTTAGAGGATTTTTTCCCTTTACGGATTGTTTTAGGATTGGCGAACGGAATAAACGCCGTGGAGATTTGCTGTGTCTCGATCAGTCACTTGTCAAAACACAAAATCCCCAGCCTGTTGAGGAAGCTGAGGATAAATTCTTTTGAAATCCTCTTTAAAGGGAGTTTCAAAGGCTATCAGAAACATCTGCCTGCAAGTTGTCAGGATGCACATACACATAGAGATTCGGGATTGTTACCCCTTTACGCTCAATGTTTACAATCTCTGTTTTATCGATCGCATATCGCTGATCCAGCTCATCCAGCGAACTGTATAGCACTTCTTCTAAATTGGGCGGATCAATATTTTCATTCATGTAGCCTTCCATATTGGGTTCAACTACATAGAGATGATTGATCTCAACAGGTTTAATAAAATAACTTGCCGAGTTTGAATCAAACATACTGCTGGTGGGCTGATTTAAATTTAAAATAGCCACTACAAGCAGCGTCAAACCGATCCCGATCGAGATCAGGGGCGCAAGAAAGCGTTGATTTTTCATATCAATTTACCAGAGCATTTTTATGTCGTTTGAAGTCGGCGCATTCCAGCAGCAATGAGCATTACTGATCGGTGTAATCTTTTTTCAGCAAAAAGCGGGTCAACCAAAAGAGTGAAATCAAGCCAGTTCCCAGCAAAACTGATGCGATTGCCGTGGTTTGACTTGTTTAGTGCAATTTAGGGCGCAATTTAAGGCGTAATTTAGGGCGCAGTTCAAAAAGAGCAGCCCCACCAAAACGCCCGAAGGAATTTAGATGAGGCTGGAGACGCAGTTAGGAGGTATCTTGCTTTCCAAAGTAACTGGAAAACCCTTCCCTTTCTTGTAGCTTAATAACTTCTTAAGCTCGCTCTAGCGGATCGATCAGGTTTCGCCGTAATCGCTACAGAAGTTAACACGTTCTGATTAGAGTTGTCGGGAAATAAGAACAGAGCTAGCCAATGCGACCTTTCAAGTTCTTCCTATGCCGCAGTCAGGTAGAAGTTCCATAATCCTGCTGCGGTTAGCATAAGGTGATCA